>QHSZ01000191.1 GCA_003220595.1 Candidatus Rokuibacteriota bacterium
CCGGGCGCGCGCCGAGCGCGTCCCGGGCCGAGAACTTTCCCGAGAAGAGCGCCGCCCCCACGCCGGCGTCGCGGAGTCCGGCGAGGACCGCGCCCGGCTCGGCGAGCCGGCTCGGGATCATGCGCTCGGCGTGCCGCTCCACGCCGGGCGCGTCGCCGAAGGTGAAGGCCACGACGCGCCAGCCCTGGCGCCGGGCCTCCGCCGCCATGCGCGCCGGCAGGATGCCGGCGCCGCACATCAGGCCGAGCGACCGCTCCACGGGGGGCTCGCGCCGTACGCGGCCTCGGAGCGCCCGTCGCGGATCATGCGCTCGATCTCGAGCGCCATCGCGAGCGAGCGGATGTCCTCGCCCTCCGTGAGCACCAGCGGCTCGCCCGCGCGCACGCCCCGCACGGCCCGGACCAGGTGCTGGATCTCGAGCTTGAGCGGGTTGTCCCGGTGGACCTGGACGTGCTCGACGAACGAGGCGCGGCGGTACCGGATCGACTCGCGGTTGAGCGTGTACTCCTGGGCGGCGCGCCGGTGGACGCGGATGTCCTGCTCCGCGTAGTCGAGCACGATAAAGGCGTCCGGCTGCGTCACGGCGAGCGTACGGATCTTCTCCTCCGTGGCGCGACTCGCCGTGATGATGGCGATCGTCCCGGACTCGAAGCCGATCTGGACCGTGGCGACATCGGTCACCGGCGAGTGCACGCACGAGCCCATCGCCGTGAGGCGGCGCGCCGGCGAGTCCACGAGCCCGAGGACGATGTCCAGGTCGTGGATCATCAGGTCCATCACGACGGTGTCCTTCTGGACGCGGGGCGCGAAGGGGCCCAGGCGGCGCGACTCGACGAGAATGGGTCGCTCGACGATCTTCTTCAGCTCCTGCACCGCGCCGTTGAACCGCTCGACGTGGCCGACGTGCAGCACCGCACCCCGCCGGCGGGCGAGCGCGAACAGCTCGCGCGCCTCCTCGAGCGACGGCGCGATCGGCTTCTCGACGAGCACCCCGACGCCCGATTCCAGGAAGTCGGCGGCGACCGCCCCGTGCTGCTCGGTCGGCACCGCCACGCTGACGAGGTCCACCTGGCCGAGCAGGTCGCGGTGATCCGTGAACGCCCGCGTGCCGTAGTG
Source organism: Candidatus Rokuibacteriota bacterium (assembly GCA_003220595.1). Lineage (GTDB taxonomy): Bacteria > Methylomirabilota > Methylomirabilia > Rokubacteriales > CSP1-6 > AR19. The sequence goes on from QHSZ01000191.1 coordinate 1,117, forward strand.
CGCGGCGGCCGCGGCCGCGCGCTCACGGTCCACGTCCACGACACCGGCCAGCTCGATGTCCCACAGCTCGGCGAAAACGAGCAGGTGGTACTGGCCCATGTGACCGGCACCCACGACGCCCGCGCGCAGTCGATGCTCCGCGCGGGCCATCACACGGGCTCGCTTTCGGGCGCCGCCGGCACGTCACCTGGCTCGCCGCTCGGCGCGCCGCAGATCCCGCGCCGCGCGCCGGCGATGAACTCGAGCAGGAGCGTCAGCGGCGGGATCGGCGGCAGCTCGCGACGGATCCGCTCGACCGCGCCCTGCGGCGCCAGGCCCGAGCGGTAGAGGATCCGGTACGCGTCCTGGATGACGCGGCGGTCAGCGGGCGGCATGCCGGCGCGCCGGAGCCCCACGACGTTCACGCCGCGCGCGACCGCCGGGCTCCCCTCGGCCAGCAGGAAGGGCGGCACGTCCTGCGTCACCTTGGACAGGCCCCCGATGTAGGCGAAGGCGCCCACGCGCGTGAACGGCACGATCCCGGTAAGCCCGCCGATCGTCGCGCGCTCGCCGATCTCGCAGTGGCCGGTGATGCCGGAGTAGTTGATGAGGATCACGCCGTCGCCCACCCGGCAGTCGTGGGCGATGTGGCTCATCGCCATGACCAGACAGCCCTCGCCGATCTCCGTCCACCCGTCCGGATGCGTCGCGCGATGGATCGTGACGTACTCGCGGATCACCGTGTCCGTCCCGATCCGCACGCCAGACGGCGTCCCGTCCCGGAACTTGAGGTCCTGGGGCTTGCCCCCCAGCACGGAGCCGTGGCCGACCTTCGCGCGCGGCGCGATCTCGACGCGGCCCTCGAGCACGACGTGATGGCCAACCTCCGCGTCGGCGCCGAGCGCGACCTCCGCGCCGACGATCGAGAAGGCGCCGACCCGCGCGGTCGGGTGGATGCGCGCCGCGGGGTCCACGAGCGCCGTGGGGTGGATGCCCTCAGCGCGCGTCATCGCTCGTCGTCTCGCCGGGCTCGGCGAGGCCGAGCCGGCTCTCGAGGCGCTGGAGCCGCTGCTCTGCCTTGCGCAGGCGCCGCACGATGTCGGGGAGCTGCTCCTCGAGCGTGAACAGGCGCTTGGCCTGGAGCACGGGACGCGCGGGCGTGCCAAAGACCTTCTCGCCCGGCGCGACGTCGCGCGCGAGCCCCGACTGCGCGAGCACCACCGCGCCGTCGCCGACCGTCAGGTGGTCCGCGACGCCGACCTGCCCGGCGAGGACCACACCGCGCCCGATCCGGCCCGAGCCCGCGATGCCGACCTGGGCGACGATGATCGAGTGCTCGCCGATCTCGACGTTGTGCGCGATCTGCACGAGGTTGTCGATCTTGGTGCCGCGCCGGACGACCGTGTGGCCGAGCATCGCGCGATCGATCGCCGTGTTGGCGCCGATCTCCACGTCGTCCTCGATGAGGACCCCGCCCACCTGCGGGATCTTGCGGTGCGCCTCCCCGTCGAACGCGTAGCCGAAGCCGTCGGCCCCGATCACCGCGCCCGGATGGACGACGACCCGCCGGCCGAGCTTGACGCCGGCGCAGAGGACCACGCGCGGGTGAAGCACCGAGTCCTCGCCGACCTCGGCGCGCGCCCCGACGAACGCGAACGCGTGCACGCGCACGCGGGGGCCCAGGACCGCGCCCGACTCGACCACGGCCAGCGGGCCGACCGCGGCGGTCGGGTCGACCCGCGCGTCCGCGGCGACCACCGCGGTGGGATCGATGCCGGCCGTCGCGGGCGCCGGAGGGTGGAAGAGCGTGAGCAACCGGATGAGCGCCTGCTGGGGCTTCGCCGTCCGCAGCAGCGGCGCCGGAAGGCCGCCGGCGTCGTGGCCCGTCAGGAACGCGCCGGCGCGCGAGGCCGCCGCGGCCGCGGCGTAGCGGGGGTCGATCAGGAAGGAGATGTGCTCGGGACCGGCGGCGTCGAGGGCCTCCACGCCGGTGACGATCCGGGCCGGATCGCCCTCCAGCGTCGCCTGGAGGGCCTCGGCGAGCTCACCGAGGGTGAACCCGGCTCTGTTGCCCATCGGCGGCGCTACTTCTTGCCCTTGTTCACGGCCTGCTGGTCGTACGCCTTGATGATCTCCTCCGTGAGGTCGGCGTCGGGCGCTGCGTAGAGGACGGCCGCGCGCTGACGCTCGACGATGATCTGATAGTTGCGCTCCTTGCCGACCTTCTCGATGACGCCAGAGACCTCCTGAAGCACCTTCTGGAGAAGGACGGCCTCCTTCTTCTCGAGCTCCTTCTGGAAATCGTCGGCGAGCCGCGCGGCGTCCCGTCGCTTGCGCTCGAACTGGTCCTGCTTGTCGCGCCGGGCGTCCGCCGTCATGAGCGGCCCCTTCTTCTCCAGCTCCTCGCGCAGCGCCTCCAGCTCCTTGCGCTTGGCCTCGACGTCCTTCTGCATCGCGGCCTTGTCGCGCTCGAGCTGCTCGCGCGCGGCGACACCCGCCGCGGAGCGCGCCAGGACGCGCTGGAGGTCGATGAAGGCGACCCTGGGTCCGGGGGCCGGCGTCTGAGCCCATGCGGGCGCGGCGGACGCGAGCAGGACGGCGGCCGCCGTGGCCGTGGTCAGTGCGCTCCTCAGTGCCTTCACTCCCACCCTCCTAGAACGGCGTGCCGACGGAGAACTGGAGCGCGCCGAATTTCTCGCCCGGCCGCCGGTCCAGGTTGACGCCGTAGTCGACGCGGATCGGCCCGAACGGCGACTGCCAACGGAAGCCCGCGCCGCCCGCCTTGCGGAGATCCGCCAGGTCGAAGTCGTTCCCGAAACCGTAGACCTGGCCGATGTCGAAGAACGCCGCGATCCGGAAGCCGAGGGGCAGCGGCACGACGTACTCGACGTTCCCGAGCACTTCGCTGTTGCCGCCGATCTTCACGCCGTTCTCGTCCACCGGCGACAGCTCGCGAAACTTGAAGCTCCGTACCGAGTTGGGGCCGCCGAGATAGTAGCGCTCGAAGAGCGGCAACGGGTCCGTCGACCAGCCGAAGCCGTAGGCGCCCTCGGCGCGCCCCGACAGGACGTGACCGAGCCAGATCGGCTGGAACTTCGTGACGAAGATGCTGGACTTCACGTAGCGTGAATCCCCGCCGAGTCCGGCGAAGTCGAGCGATGCGCTGGCCTGGCCACCCTTCGTCGGCGCGACAACGTTGTCACGGCTGTCGCGCCCCAGCACGCCGGTGACCATGGAGGTCACGCGCGTCCCGGCCTGCTCGACGATCTCCGGCGACAGGGCGGCGATGTCGGAGAGCTGACTGATCTTGTCCTGCGACACCCGATACCCGAGGCTCCACCGCCAGTAATCGAGGAACGGGTGCCCCACGCGCAATCCGGCGCCGATCGAGCGGTAGTGATACTCGAGAAACGAGCGGTCCGAGCTGAAGAGGTCGAAGCCCGCCGAGAGCGGCCGGTCGAGGAACCATGGATCCGTGAAGCTGATCAGGCCCTGCGTGGTCGTGCCGCCCACGCGGAGTCGAGCCGCCGCCTCCCAGCCCCGCCCGAGGAAGTTGCGCTGCGCCAGGTCGATGGTGCCGACGAAGCTGTCCACCGACGAGTAGCCGCCGCCGAGGCTGAACAGCCCGGTCGGCTTCTCGGTCACGTCCACGTTGACGATGATCTTGGTCTTGTCCGACCCCGGCTGCGTCGTGACGTCCACCTTCTCGAAGTATCCGAGGTTCACGAGCTTCTGACGTGCCCGCTCCTTCTTCTGCAGGGTGTACAGGTCACCCTCGTGCAGCGGGATCTCACGCCGCAGGATCTTGTCCTGACTGCGGACGTTGCCGGCAATGTTGATCCGCTCGACGTAGACCTCCGGCCCCTCGGTGATCTCGAAGGTGACGTTGAAGACGTTCTGGCCGGGCACCGGTTCCGTCTTCGCCGCCACGTCGGCCGAGGCTCGGCCGATCGTGCTGTAGAGAGCCTCGATGGCCTTGACGCTGTCGCGGATGGCCGACCGGTTGAAGACGTCACCGGGCTTGATGCCGACCTGCCGCATGATCTCCTTCTCTGGCAGGAGTGTCAGGCCGGTCGCCCTCACCTCGCCGACACGGAACTGGGGCCCCTCGACCACGGTGAACGTGACCGTCACCAGCGCCCGATCTCGGTTCACCTCGACGTCCGTCGACTCGACGCGGGCCTGGACGTAGCCGTAATCGTTGTAGAGCAGGATGATCCGCTCGACGTCCTCGTCGAGTCGCTGCCGCTGGACCTTGCCGCGGAGGATGAAGTATTGCCGCTCGCGCGTCGCGAGGTTGTCCTTGATGAGCTTCTCGCTGAGCCCCGCGTTGCCCTTGATGACGATCGTGTCGATCTTGATCTGCCGCCCCTCGGTGATGCTGAACACCACACGCACGTCGGCGTCGGCGAACTTCTCGATGTTCGGGGTGATCTGGACCTCGAAGTAGCCCTCGTCCTCGTAGAACTCGCGCAGCTTCTCGACCGCGCGCTGGACGTCCACCGGGTTGTAGACCCGCCCCAGCTTGAGATCGATCTTTTCCTGGAGGTCCTCCGTCTTCAGCTCCTTGTTGCCCGTGAAACCCACGTCGCGCACGAACGGCCGCTCCGTCACGACGAAGGTGACCTTGACGCCGCCCTCGAAGTCCTCGACCCGCATGTGCACGTCGTCGAAGAACCCGAGGCTGAAGATCGCGCGGATGTCCTCCGAGAGGAGGTTCGGGTTGAAGGGGGAACCGATGGCGCTCTTCACGCGGCCGAGGATGACGGCGTCCTGGACGCGCCTGGCGCCTTCGACCGCGAGCTCCTTGATGATGATGGGAGGCTGTCGCTGCGCCGGCCCCTGGGTTCTCGCGAGCTGGGGGAGGGAGAGGACGACCACCACGGCGACGACAATGGTGAGACGGACTCGACCCGTTGTCGACACCGGGCTCTCAGGAGTGTGAGAACGGCGTCCTAGTGCTCTGCAAGCTCGAGCGGCGCTTCGACAACCTGCGCCTCGCGGAACGTGAAGGTCGCCCCGTCGACGTCCACCTCGATCCGGGCGTGTTCCGCGACCTCGCCTCGCACGATCTTCTCGGCCAGAGGGTCCTCGATCTCCTTCTGGATCGTGCGTCGCAGCTGCCGCGCGCCGTACGTCGCGTCGTACCCCTTGTCGACGAGCGTCGCCTCGGCCACGGGCGAGAGGATGAGCGCGATGCCCTTCTCGGCCAGCTGTTTGTTGATCTTCGCGATCATGAGCCGGATGATCAGCTTGATGTGCTCCAGTGACAGCGCGTGGAACACGATGATGTCGTCGATCCGGTTCAGAAACTCCGGGCGGAACGCGCGCTTGAGCTCGTCCAACACCCGGTCCTTCATCTTCTCGTAGGACGCCTCGTCGGACTCCTGCAGGAAGCCGGGCGACACCCGCTTGCCGATCAGGCTCGTACCCAGGTTCGACGTCATGATGAGGATCGTGTTCTTGAAGTCCACGACGTGACCGAGCGAGTCCGTGAGGCGGCCGTCGTCGAGCACCTGGAGCATCATGTTGAACACGTCGGGATGGGCCTTCTCGATCTCGTCGAAGAGGACCACGGAGTACGGGCGCCGCCGGACCTTCTCGGTCAGGAAGCCGCCCTCCTCGTAGCCCACGTAGCCCGGAGGCGCCCCGAGCAGCCGCGAGACGGAGAACTTCTCCATGTACTCAGACATGTCCACCCGGATCAGCGCATTCTCGTCGCCGAAGAGGTACTCGGCGAGCGCACGCGCGAGCTCGGTCTTGCCCACACCGGTCGGGCCGAGGAAGACGAACGAGCCGACCGGGCGCTTGGCGTCCTTCAGGCCGGCGCGCGAGCGGCGGATGGCCCGGGAGACCGCGGCGACCGCGGCGTCCTGGCCGACGATGCGGCCGTGGAGCGCCTCTTCCATCCGCGCGAGCTTCTCGGACTCCTTCTCCTCGAGCTTCGAGAGCGGGATGCCCGTCCAGCGGGAGACGATGAACTCGATGTCCACTTCCTCGACGGACTGGGTGCCCTTACCCTTGTTCTTCTCCCACTCACGCTTGAGCTCCTCCTCGCGGTGGCGGAGCACCTTCTCCTTCTCGCGCAGCGAGGCCGCCTTCTCGAACTCCTGGGCCTCGAGGTACATGTCCTTCTCGCGGATCACGCGCTCGAGCTCCTTTTCGATCTCCTTGAGCTCGGGCGGCGGCGTGAGGGCCATGAGCCGCGTGCGCGACGAGGCCTCGTCGATCACGTCGATCGCCTTGTCGGGGAGCTGCCGGTCGGTGATGTATCGGTCGGCGAGGTGGACGGCGGCGGTGATCGCCTGCTCGGTGATCTTGACGCGGTGATGCGCCTCGTACTTGTGGCGGAGCCCACGGATGATCTCGATCGCCTCCGGCACCGTCGGCGCCTTGACGATGACCGGCTGGAAGCGCCGCTCGAGCGCGCCGTCCTTCTCGATGTACTTGCGATACTCGTCGAGCGTCGTCGCGCCGATCGTCTGGATCTCCCCGCGCGAGAGCGCGGGCTTGAGCATGTTCGACGCGTCGATCGCGCCCTCGGCCGCGCCCGCGCCGATCAGCGTGTGCAGCTCGTCGAGGAACAGGACGACGTTCTCCGACTGCCGGATCTCCTTCATGACCGCCTTGAGCCGCTCCTCGAACTGCCCGCGGTACTTCGTGCCGGCGACGAGGGCGCCCAGGTCGAGCTGGAGGAGCCGCTTGTTGACGAGGACGTCCGGCACGTCGTGGCTGACGATCTTCTGCGCGAGTCCCTCGACGATCGCCGTCTTCCCGACGCCGGGCTCGCCGATGAGGACCGGGTTGTTCTTCGTCCGGCGGGCGAGGATCTGGATGACCCGCTCGATCTCCTGCTCGCGGCCGATGACCGGATCGAGCTTGCTCTCGCGCGCGAGCTGTGTGAGGTCGCGGGCGAACTCGTCGAGCACGGGCGTCTGCGAGCGCTTCTTCGGGCGCGGGTAGTACTGGTCGCCCAGGAGGGCCAGCGTCTCCTGCCGCACCTCGTCGAGGCGCGCGCCGAGCGACTCGAGGATCTTCGCGGCGATCGACTGACCTTCCTTCATGAGGCCGAGCAAGAGGTGCTCCGTGCCGATGTAGTTGTGGCCGAGCTGCCGCGCCTCTTCGATGGAGAGCTCGAGCACGCGCTTGGCCTGGGGCGTGAAGGGCACCTCACCGAACGTGAGCGTCTTGGGAAAGCCCGCCAGGGCCCGCTCGACCTCCGCCTTCACCGTCTCGAGCCGGAGACCGAGACGCTGGAGGACGGCCGTCGCGATACCCTCGCCGTCGCGAATCAAACCGAGGAGGACGTGCTCCGTTCCGACGAAATCGTGGCGAAAGCGGCCGGCTTCTTCCCTGGCGAGAATGATCACCCGTCGTGCACGTTCGGTGAATCGTTCAAACACTGGCCTTCCCCCACCCCTTCCGCAGGCCGTCGAGCGGCAAATTTTCTTTCGACGACGGCTAGTTAGTGAGCTACTGGTTCAGTATAGCCCACGGCCCAGGTGCCTGCTAGCCTTTTTCTTTACGCGAGTAAATCCGCGAAACCCTTACTCGATCTCCCGCGCCCTTCCCTCGACCAGACGGTAGCCGCGCTCGGCCCGGCGCGCCAGATCGGGGTTGTGCGTCGCGACGAGGAATGCGAGCCCCCGCTCCGCCTGGAGCCGGAGGAACAAGTCGTAGATGACCTCGCTCGTCTTCGGGTCGAGGTTGCCAGTGGGCTCGTCCGCCAGGATGAGCTTGGGGGCGTTGACCAGGGCGCGCGCGATCGCGACCCGCTGCTGCTCGCCACCCGACAGCTCGCCCGGCCGGTGGCCGAGGCGGTCGCCGAGCCCGACCTCGGCGAGGGCCGCGGTGGCGAGCTCCCGCGCCTCCTCCACCGGCCGTCGCACGAGAAGGGCCGGAATCATCGCGTTCTCGAGAGCGCTCATCTCGCCGAGCAGGTTGTAGAACTGGAACACGAAGCCCACCGCGTGCCGCCGGTAGCGCACGAGTCCCGACTCCGGCCGCCCGAAGAGATCCTCGCCCTCCCACAGCACGCGGCCCGCCGTCGGCCGGTCGAGCGCGCCGAGCAGGTGGAGGAGCGTGGACTTGCCCACGCCCGAGGCGCCGACGAGGGCCACCATCTCGCCCTGCCGGATCGCGAGGCTCGCGCCCCGCAGCACGCGGACGACCTCGGGACCCGAGCGGTACTCCTTGTCGAGATCCTCGGCGACCAGCAGCGCCGGCGCGGTCATGCCTTCCTCTAGGACCCGGACCGACCGGCCCTACTCATATCGCAGCACGTCCACCGGCTCGAGGGCGCCCGCGCGGCGCGCCGGGATGATCGTCGCGAGGAAGGAGAGGAAGAGCGTCGCGCCGATGACCATGAGCCCGTCGCCCAGCGTGAGCTTCATCGGCAGGTAGCTGATCTGGTAGACGTCGCTCGCCAGCGTGATGATCTTGTAGGTGTTCTGCGCCCAGATGAGGCCGAGCCCCAACGCGCTTCCCGCGAGCGTGCCGGCGACGCCGATGGTCATGCCGACGGTGAAGAAGACGACCGTGATGCTCCGACCCGAGGCGCCGAGCGCCTTGAGGACGCCGATCTCCTTGCGCTTCTCGGCCACGAGCAGGACGAGGTGGCCGATGATCGCGAAGGCGGCGACGAGGACGATGATCGTCACGATGACGAAGAGCGCGAGCTTCTCCAGCTGGAGGGCGGCGAAGAGGCTCCGGTTCATGTCCATCCAGTCGCGCACCCAGTAGGAAAGGCCGAGCGCCGCGCCGACCGCGCGCCCCACGCGCTTGGCGTCGAAGGGGTCCAGGAGCTTCACCTCGATGCCGCTCGCGCCCTCCTGACCGGCGAACTCGCGCGCGGCGGGGAGCGACAGGTAGGCCAGCGAGGCGTCGAGCTCGTACATGCCGAGCTCGAACGTTCCTGCGACGGGATAGCGGCGCATCCGCGGGACCATGCCGACCGCCGTCAGGGCCCCCTCCGGCGAGATCACGGTGACCTCGTCGCCGACCATGACGCCGAGCGTGCGCGCGAGCTCGCGCCCGAGCAGGATGCCCGCCTCGCCGTCGGCGACCGGGCGGATGCTGCCGCTCCGGAGCTGCCGCGTCACGTCCTCGAGCACCGCGGGGGCCGTGAGGTCGATGCCGCGGATCAGCCCGCCGTGGGCGCCGCCCCCCGACCTCGTGAAGAGCGCCTGCTGGTGGACAAAGGGCGTCGCCGAGCGCACGCCGGGGACCTCCGTGATCCGCGCGGTCACCGTCGCGGCGTCGGCGAGACCGGGGCGGCCTGCGTGGTACACGAGCAGGTGCGGGTTGGCGGCGATGATCCGGTCGCGGATCCCCTCCTGGAATCCGGTCATCGTCGCCAGCACGACGATCAGCGCCGCGACGCCGAGGAACACGCCGCCGACGCCGATCCACACGAAGAGCGACAGGTTCGTGCGCTGGCCCCGCGCCCGGAGGTAGCGGAGGCCCATGAAGACTTCGAAGGGCATCCCCCGCCTCACGGCGTCCCGCGCTCCTCCGCGTCGCCCCCCGCCCGTCCGCCTTCCGGGCGGAGGTGGGGAAACAGGATCACCTCACGGATGGACGGCTGGTCGGCGAAGAGCATCGTCAGCCGGTCGATGCCGATCCCCTCCCCCGCCGCAGGCGGCATGCCGAACTCGAGCGCGCGGACATAGTCCTCGTCGAGCCAGTGCGCCTCGTCGTCGCCCCGCGCCGTGAGCTGCGCCTGCTCGCGGAAGCGCGCAAGCTGGTCGATCGGATCGTTGAGCTCGCTGTAGGCGTTGGCCAGCTCGCGCTGCCCGACGAAGAGCTCGAAGCGATCCACCAGCGCGGGGTTCTCCCGCTTCCGCTTGGCGAGCGGCGAGAGCTCGATCGGAAAGTCCACGACGAACGTCGGCTGGATCAGCGTCGGCTCGACGAGCCGCTCGAAGAGCTCCTTCCAGACCCTCCACGGGGGTCCGTCGGGCGCCTCGATGCCCTTCGCGCCAGCCGCCTTCGCGAGCGCGCCCGCCTTGGTCTCGGGCGTCACCCGCGTGCCCAGCGCCGCCGAGAGCCCGTCGAAGAACGGCAGCCGCCGCCACGGCGGCGTGAGGTCGATGGCGTGTTCTCCCCAGCGGAGCGTGAGGCCCCCGCGGAGCGTCTGGGCGAGCTCGGCGAACAGCGTCTCCGTCAGCTCCATGAGGTCGGTGTAGTCGGCGTACGCCTGGTAAAACTCGAGCATCGTGAACTCGGGGTTGTGTTGGGTCGAGACCCCCTCGTTCCGGAAATTGCGGTTGATCTCGTACACGCGCTCGAACCCGCCGACGACGAGCCGCTTGAGGTAGAGCTCCGGCGCGATCCTGAGGTACAGGTCCATGTCGAGCGCGTGGTGGTGCGTCTTGAATGGCCGCGCAATGGCGCCGCCCGGGATCGGCTGCATCATCGGCGTCTCGACCTCCAGGAAGCCGCGCGCGTCGAGGAACCGCCGCAGCGCCGCGACGAGCCGCGCGCGGAGCAGGAAGATCGCGCGGACGTCGGCGTTCACGACGAGGTCCACGTAACGCTGCCGATAGCGGGTCTCCACGTCCTTGAGGCCGTGCCACTTCTCGGGCAGCGGCCGCAGCGCCTT
>QHSZ01000192.1 GCA_003220595.1 Candidatus Rokuibacteriota bacterium
GTCGATGATGTTCTCGTCGCCGGTGAGCAGGAGCGACTCGTCGGCGACCTTCTCCTTCTGGTACCAGAAGGTGATCGCGCCCGAGGGCGGCGCCGGGAACCCCGGCCCCACAAGGGTCAGGGCCTGGCGCCCGAAGCCACGCGCGGCGGTGTCCTGCCGCTCGGCGCTCCGGAAGCCGACCTCGATCCGCCGGACGCGGTCGGTCTGGACCACGAGGTGGTCCTCGACGGGCCAG
>QHSZ01000193.1 GCA_003220595.1 Candidatus Rokuibacteriota bacterium
GAGGGCGTATCCCGCGGCCAGGCTCACGAGCGCGATCGACACGAGGTAGATCGTCACCACGCGGCGGCCGAGGAATTTGAGGAGCACCACGATCGCGCCCAGGTTCGTCGCGGGACCCGAGAGCAGGAACACGAGCGCCGCGCCCGGGCTCAGGCCCTTGAGGACGAGGGCCGCCGCGACGGGCGTGGACGCCGAGGCGCACGTGTAGATCGGGATGCCGATGGCGAGCATCATCAGCATCGTGACGAGGCCGCCCCCGAGGTACCGCTCGATCACTGACGCGGGCAGGAGAACCGCGACGAGCGCCGCGAGCACCACGCCCAGGACGAGCCAGTGCGCGGTCTCGTCGAGCATATCCCGGAAGCCGTAGGCGAAGATTCGGCGCACGGCCGTCCGGCCCTCGGCGAAGCGCGGCCCGCCCCTGGCGCCGAACGGCAGCGGGATCTCGGGGGCGGCCGGCGGCTCGGCGGGCCCCTCCGCCGCGCGGGCGTCGCCGATCTCGGGCTCGACGGGCGCGGCGGGGTCGGCGGGCTCGACGTGGCCCGCGCGCGCTCCCCGGGCGCCCCAGAAGTTGGTCGCGATGCCAGCCACCACGGCCGTCACGAACGCGGCGAGCGGGCGAAACACGGTGATGATCGGATCCATGAGCGCCCAGCTCAGCGCGATCGAGTCGACGCCGATTTCCGGCGTCGAGATGAGGAAGGACACGGTCGCGCCGCGCGTGGCGCCCTGCCGCGAGAGGCCGATGGCCGTCGGGAGGACGCCGCAGGAGCAGAGGGGCAGCGGCGTCCCGATGGCCGAGGCCCAGAGGACGGACTTGATCCGGCCCCGACCGAGGTAGCGCGTCAGCACGCGCGCCGGGACGAGGACGGCGAAGACGCCCGCGAGGCCGAATCCGAGCAGCAGGAAGAACGACGCCTCCCTCAGGATCGCCCAGGTTTCCCACGCGAGCCCGAGCAAGAACTCGGTCACGCCAGGCCTCGGGGCCGGAGGGGAAGACCGGAGGCCGGCCGCGTGGCCGGCCCCCGACGCTGCGAGTGGACTGCCTGGTTCACGCGCTACTTCGGCAGGTACTTCTTGTCGAGCGCGCAGGCCACGGAGTACTGCGGGTCGACCACGTTGGCGATCTTGATCACGGCGGTCTGGCCCAGGAGCTGGTAGGCATCCATCTTGTCGTACCCGTAGTCTGCCGCGAGCCAGTTGACCATGTCCGAGCAGGCCAGCCGCAGCGCGTCCATCAGCGGCCGGGTGCTGCCGATCGACATGATGTACTTGTCGTTCTCGAGGCGCGGCCAGGTGATCGTCTTGCCCTTGATGACCTCGACGGTGAACTGCACGTCGAACGAGGTCTCGATGGCGGCGCCCATGATCTCCCCGTCGCCCTGGGCCGCGTGGCCGTCGCCGAGCATGAAGAGCGCGCCCTTCTCGAACACCGGGAAGTACATCGTCACGCCCTGCACGACCTCGTTGAAGTCCATGTTGGCGCCGTGGGTGCCAGGCACCAGCGAGCTGATGCACTCCTTGCCGTAGGGCGCGGTGCCGATGGTGCCAAAGAAGGGCCGGACCGGGACCTCGACCTTGCCGATCTTGCTCTTCGGCATGGTGAGCACGGCCACGTTCCGCGCGCGGTCGAACCGCCAGATGTAGAGGGTGTCGACGACCGGCGGGGTGACCATCATGGTCTTGTACTCGGGCGCGAGCGCGCCGAAGTAGGGGATGGCGCCGCCCCAGCCCCAGTCGCGGTTGAGGCTGATCTTGTCGATGTGCACCTTCAGCGTGTCGCCGGGCTCGGCGCCCTCGACGTAGAAGGGACCGGTTTGTGGATTGACGCGGGACAGGTCGAGGTTGCCCTCGGCCAGGGTCTTCATGGTGGGCTGGAAGGCGTCGTTGGAGGCGTCGCGGGTCTTGGTGACGACCGTGTCACCGGAGGCGATGCGCGCCGCCGGCGGATGCGAGAAGCAGTACGTGAAGTAGATCGTCTGCGGAGTGTACGTGATGGTTTTCGCCGCCGCCGGCAGGCTCAGCATCAGGACCAGGACGGGCGAGGCGAGCAGCAGGGCCAGCAACTTGACGGTTCGCGCGTGGAACATTGGACTCGCTCCTGACAGATCGTGAGAGGAGACGCCGTTGTCAACCCCCGGTGCGACAGCTACGCGTTTCTCACCTCCTCTTCTGGTCGGATGCCTCCGCCGCGGTCTCAGCGCTCCCGGAACCGGAACCGGCTGTCGCGCAGGAGCCGGAAGAGCTCCGAGTCGACCGGCAGCACGAGGGTCGTCTCCTTGTCGACGGCCTTCTTCATGGCCTCGATCGAGCGGACGAACCGGTAGAAGTCAGGCGCGCGGTCGAGGCTGTCGGCGTAGATCTTCGCCGCGCGCGCCTCGCCCTCGCCCCGGCTCTTCTGTGAGACCTTGTAGGCCTCGCCCAGGATGCTGCTCTTCGCCTTCTCGGCGGTGGCCCTGATCTTCAGACCCTCCTCTTCGCCCTCCGAGCGATACCGCATGCTGAGGCGGACGCGCTCGGACCGCATCCGGGCGAAGACGCTCGCGCGGTTCTGCTCGGGGAAGTCGAGCCGGCGCAGGCGGAGGTCGACCACGTCGATGCCGTAGTCTCGCAGCGCGATCTCGCGATACTGCCGGGTCACGCCGGCCAGGATCGCCTCCGCCCGGTAGTCGCCGGGCGCCGTCGACACGAAGGCCGAGAACGGCGCGCCGCCGAGGGCGCCGCCCAGCTCCGCGAAGAGGATGTCGCTGAGCCGCGACTCCGCGCCCGCCCGGTCGAAGACCGTCTGCATGAACTTCTTCGGATCGTGAATCCCCCAGAGGATGAACCCCGAGGCCACGACGGTGTTCTTGCCGAGGGTCAGGAACTCGCGGGGCGGCGGGACCAGGACGAACAGGCGCCGGTCGAACCGGGCGACGCTCTGGATCGGCGCGGGCAGCTTCCACCCGAGCCCGGGCTCCGTCTCCACGCGCACGGGCTTGCCGAACTGGGTGACGACGACGAATTCCGCCGCACCGACCGTGAAGAGGCAGAGCCAGGCGAGCCCGACCAAGACCGTGCCGAGGCCGAGGAGGACCGGGATCTTGACTACGCGCGAGAAGCGGACCAGCGTGGCACCTCGGGATGAAGCTGACGACGCGGGCCGATGATAGCAGGAGTCGAGGCGGAATCAAGGGCCCTGGCCTGGCGCGAAATGGATCGTCCGGTCAGAGACTGGCCAGGCGCGTTCTTGACCAGAGACGTAGAAATAGTTGATATTTCTGGAAATTTGACGTCGGTATCAAACTTGCGCTGGAATCCCCTCATGGACGCTTCCTCGCCCCGCCACGTAGGCCGTCCCTGGCAGATGGCGCCGTACGCGCCTCAGGTCGCGAAGTGGCTGCGCGAGGACCCCAACCTCTCGGGCGCCGAAATCCTGCGGCGCGTCCGGCTCGCCGGCTATCGAGGTGGCAAGAGCGCGTTCTACGAGCTCGTGAGGCAGCTGAGAGTGCCCGGGTCCGGATACAAGCGCTGCCCGCACTGCCGTGCCCTCCTCCGGGACATCGCCGAGACCTGCCGGCACTGTGGACTCAGCCTGCCCGTGACCGTGCCGCATCCGCGCGTGCTCGGGGCCGCCGCCCTCCAGGAGATTCGCCGGGAGACGGAGGCGGCGGGACGCCGCTTTGCGCTCGCCGGCCCGGTGACCGAGCGCTACCTCGTGATCGCCGCCCCTGACCGGCAGGAGCTCTACGAGTACTTCAAGCAGAAGTTCGGAGGCATATCGACCATCGAGGTCGTCGGCGAGCGGCGTGCGGTCGAGCGGCGCACGCTCGCGAACGGGCCCTCGCCCGACCGCCGGCGACAAGATCGCCGGGTGTCGGCCGCGGTCGCCGCCGACCTGCGCGCCTTTGGCTTCGCGATCGTGATCCGAGACTGACATCGTGGCGATGAGGGCGCGAGCCTGGGGCATCAGGTGGCGCGTCGCCGTCGGATTGCTGCGGCCCCTCGGCTGGCTTGCGCTCATCCTCCTTGGCCCCGTGTCGTCGATCTGGTCCAAGTATCTCAGGCGCGAGTATCTCCTCTGGCGCTGGCGTCGCTCCTGTCGCCAGAAGCCGCATCTCGCGCCGGATACTCGCCGTGCGGCGCCGCCCGAGGATGTGCCGGGCAGGCGGCCGACGACCGTGACGAAGCCTCGCCCCGCCGCCTAGCGCTCGTCCTGCTCGCAGCCTGACGCCCTCGCCCACGGAAGCACAGCCGGACGTCGGGCGCAGAAACCCGAACGGGGCGTGACCTGCGGCGGTGAGGGCGCTTCCTAGCTCTGGAGGTCGACGCGGTCGCGGAAGAATCGCTGAATGACGCTGGGCTTTTCGCCGCTGGGCTTTTCAACCGCCTTTTCCACGGCCTTCGGCAAGGGCGGGACCGGGACCGGACGCGGGGCCAGCACGAGGTGCACTTCGGAGGTCTGGCCGGCGATGACCTTAACCTGCCGGACTTCCGGGTTGAATCGCGGATGATTCACGCGCACCCGATACTGCCCTTCCTTCAGCGCCTGGCGGATGCGCCCGTGGTCCATCGAGACCAAGGTCGTCACGACGTCGCTCTGGGTCGTCGTGATCTCGACGGTCGCGTCGAGGATCGGCTGTCGCGAGCGCGCTTCCTCGATGACGCCCACGAAATCGCCGTGCGTCTGGAACTTGGCGAATCCGACCATCGGAGCCAGCATGCCTCCCACGGAGAGGAGTCCGGCGACGATGCCGACCATCGCCTGGAGCCCGGAAAGCGGCTGTCTCAGAGCGGACGGGATCCAGGGCCCCTTGTCTTCCATCGTTGCGGGCATCGCGACGCTTTCGGTGATCTCGTCTTGGGCCATGAGCTTCGAAAGCTTCGCAAGGATTGGGCCAAGGCCGGCGGCGGGGACCGTCTGCAAGCATCTGCTGAAAATCAATGTGTTGCGACGCGACGTGCGCATCCGAGTGAGGCCGCTCCGGGAAATTTTGACAATTCCTTAACCACGCCGGCGTCCGTGAGCGTCCACAGTCTTGCCAGGTCCCTTCTTCCGGAAACGTTCGGCAACCAGGGAAGCGCCTCCCGCAAACGGACCACGCGCGTGGGCGCTGGCTCAAGAATCGACCGCTCGGCGAGAGACTTACCAGGCTTCGTCCAGCCCAGCCCCGTCGAAGCTATGGAAATTTCTGGAATGTGATTCCGGTACTGGATTTGCTCCTGGAGTCTGCGATGGGCGCCTTGGGTCGAATGACGTCTCTTCGAATCCGCATATGGGCACCACGATGCCGCAATGTCGCAGGTGGGTATGCGACTCGGCTCTAAGATCTTCCTGACCTCGGCGCTCGTGATCGTCGTGCTCGCCGGCGTCGGGTTCTTGAGCCTCCGCGCGGTTGGCCGGCTCGTTTCCGTCAATCGTGAGATCGCGACCCGCACGGTGCCGGCGGTGCGGCTCACCGCGTCGGCTCGCGAGGCGATCGCCGCCCTCGTGCGGCTCGAGGCGCGGGCGGTGGTGTTGGGCGACGCGCGCTACGCGACGGCGTGGACCGAACGGGCGGCGCGCGTCGCCCAGGACCTCGAGAGCCTGGCCGCGTACGCCCAAAGCGAGCAGGAGGCGTTGCACCTGCGCCGGGCGCGCGCCGCGTTCGCGGGCTACCGCCGGATCGTCGCCGAGGAGCAGGCGTTGCTGCGGCGCGACGACCGCGCGCGCGCCGTGCGCCTCCAGGAGACCGATGCGCGG
>QHSZ01000056.1 GCA_003220595.1 Candidatus Rokuibacteriota bacterium
CCCATCGGCAGCGCGGCCATGCCGACGGCCGAGCGCGCGTGCTTGCCGATCGCCTCGCCGAAGACCTGGACCATGAGGTCGGAGAAGCCGTTGATCACTTTCGGCTGGTCGCCGAAGTCGTCGGCCGAGTTGACCATGCCGAGCACCTTCACGACGCGCTTCACCTTGTCGAGGCTCCCGAGCTGTGTGCGTGTCGTGGCGAGCAGCGCGAGCCCGACGGTGCGCGCCACCTGGTACGCCTGCTCGACGGTGAGCTCACGGCCGACCTTGCCGCGGGCCATGGGCTTGCCGTCGGTCCGGTCCGGGCCATGGCCCGAGACGAACAGGAGATTGCCGACCCGGACCGCGCCCACGTAGTTCGCGAGCGGCGTTGCGGGCTGCGGCAGTGTGATCCCGAGCTCTTTCAAACGCGCTTCGGCGCCCATGCGAACGGCTCCTCTTCGAAGGAATGACGGCGGCCAAAAAATGGTGGCACACTACGTCGTGCCCGTCAAACCGTCGCCGGCCCGGCCGGCACCCGCCGCGACGCTAGTCCTGCTGCGCGACCGCCCCGCGGGATTGTTCAATGATGCCGGCCCGTACCTGCGGCAGGCCACCCACGGTGGCGGCGGGCTCGCGGGCCCCGCTACAGATGAAGCCACGCGTGCCTGTCTCGGGCCACCCACGGTGCACGCCGGCCTCGCGGACCCCGTTACAGAGGTGCTGCTGATCCGGCGGCACCGCGCCGCCAAGTTCGCCGCCGGCGACTTCGTCTTCCCGGGGGGCACGCTCGAGGCCGACGACCATCCCGCCGACGCCGCGGCGTGGTGCCGCGGCCCCGAGCCCCGCGAGGCGGCGCGTGTCCTCGGCCTCGAGCCCGGGTCGGGCGCGGCCCTGGCCTACTGGATCGGCGCGATCCGCGAGACGTTCGAGGAGGTCGGGATCTTGCTGGCCCACGGCCCCGACGGCGCGCCGGCTCGGGTCGAGGGCTCGCGGCTCGCCGCGCATCGGCGCGCGTGCCAGGCCGATCCTCGCGCGTTCTGGGACATGCTGAGCACCGAGCGCCTGACGCTCGCCACGGACGCGCTCGTGTACTTCGCCCACTGGATCACGCCCGCGGTGAATCCGCTCCGGTTCGACACGCGCTTCTTCGCGTCCGCGGCGCCGGCGGGGCAGGAGGCGGCCGCGGACGAGCGCGAGATCACCGAGGTGCGCTGGCTCACGCCGCGCGAGGCCTTCGACGCCAACGCGCGCGGCGAGTTGCCGCTGCGCGCGCCGACGCTCAAGAACCTCGCCCTCTTCGAGGGCGCCGCGACGGCCGCGGAGGCGCTCGCGCGCGTCACCGGGCGCGCCGTGCGGACGATCATGCCGAAGGTCCTCGGCGAGGGCGCGGCGCGGCGGGTGCTGATGCCCGGCGACGTTGGGTACGACGACGCCTAGAGGGCGCCGGGCCGATCGACGTCGCCATCCTTCGTTCTCGGTCGTCGCCGGCCCTCGACGTACAACCGCGTACGCCTCGGGCCTGCTCCTCCCTCGGGCCTCGTCTGGCTCGTCGCTCGCCTCGGCGCATCGCCAGGGCTCGGGGTGCGGCGCTCAGAAGTATGCGAGCAGCCGGCCGCACGCGATCACGCCGGTCCAGAGGGCGAGCGACGCCAGCGCGGCCACCCGCGCGGCCGGCGGCGCCGGCGCCTCGACGTTCCAGCGCGCGACCGAGCGGAACGGCCAGCGGTGGAAAATGAACGCGTTGCTCGCCCCGGCGGCGACCAGGATGAGCTTCAGCCGGAACGCCGGGTTCTCGTAGAACTCGGTCGCGTGGGCCGCGAACATCATGGCGCCCGACGGCACGACCAGGAGCAGCGCGAGGCGGGCCCACGGCAGCAAGTGGCGCTCCATGCCGGCGACGGGCAAGCGGGGCGACCAGCCGAGCAGCCGCAGGTCGAACATGAACGCGCTGCCCACGAGCAGCACGAAGCCCACGATGTGGGTGATCTCGACGATCGGGTAGAGCCACGCCCACTGTCGCATGGCGGTGGCCAGCGCGGTCGCCTCGAGCCAGCCGAGCCACGCGGGGCCCGCCGACGGGTGCGTCACCTGAGCTCGACGGTCTGGCCCGCGAGCGTGATCCGCTCGGCGCGCATCTCGTCGGCCTGGGTCCGGTGCGGATAGCCGACGACGGTCGCCGTGCCGCCGACCTTCAGCATGGCCGCCGGGAGTCCGCGGCGCTCCATCCGCGTCGGCGGGGCCAGGACGACGAGCCACACCTTGCCAGGGACCTCGAGCCGGATGTGACCGTGCGGGTGCTCGTAGCCCGATTCCTTGATGGTGCCCGTGAGCGTGAGCGCGGCGTTCGCGTCGTACCCGCTCCAGCCGTGGTGGGCGAAGACGGGAGCGACGGCGCCGGCGGCCAGCAGCGCGACGGCGGCGAGGACGGAGAGACGCGTGCGCATCCGGTAACCTCCTCAGTTCAGCGTGTCGGGTTGGAGCCGGCCGGCGACGCGGAAGCGCCCGCCGCCGAGCGGGCTCAGCACGACCAGCTCACCCTCGGCAGGGTACACGGAGGTGAGGGCCGCGATGTTGAGCTGGTGGGTGACGAGCACGAGATTGCCGCCGGAGGGGCGCTCGCCGGCGAGCGCGCGGACCTCGCGCGTGCGCTCGGGCTCGAGCTCGCGGTTCCTGAAGGTCGAGTTCAGCGCGGGCCAGGGGGTCGGCTCGCCGAAGGCCAGGCGCGCCGTCTCGAGGCACCGGCACCACTGGCTCGAGAGCACGCGCCCGATCGGGATCGCGCGCGCCCGGAAGGCGGCGCCGAGGCGCTGCGCATCCTCGCGGCCTTCCGCGGAGAGGTTGCGCTGCGTCGCGCAGTCGTCGAGACGGAAGCTCGGCGGGTCGCCGACGGACTTGTCGGTCGAGGCGTGGCGCATGACGATCACCTGGCCCCCGGCCTTCAGGAGCGCCCAGAGCTCCTCGTCGGCCGCCGCCGCGCTCGCCGCCGCGTGGGCGGCGGCGAGGATCAGCGCCGCGAGGACCGCGCGCGACACCGCCCCCGTCACCGCGCGGCGCCCTGCCCTGGCTTCGTGGCGTTGACGAGGACCGCCATGTTCCCGTACGGGTGCTTGTTGTCGAGCATGAGCTGGTGGCACTCGGGGATGTCGTCGAAGCCATAGGTCTTCGACAGGCACGGGTCCACCTTGCCCTCCGCCACGAGCTTCGTGACCGCCGCCGCCTGCGCGTCGTTCGAGAGATGACTTCCCTGGAAGCGCTTCTGGCGCATCCAGTGGTAGCGGAGGTCCAGCGTGGCGTTGTAGCCGGTGGTGCCGGCGCAGATGACGACCATGCCGCCCGTCGCGCAGACGAACACCGACGTCGGCAGCGTGGCCTCGCCCGGGTGCTCGAACACGAGCCTCGGGCTGACGCGCTCGCCGAGCGCGTCCCAGCAGGCCTTGCCGAAGGCGCGCGCGCCCTTCGCCCACTCGCCGTAGGCCTTCGCGTCCTTGGTGTCGGGCAGGGGACCCCAGTGGGCGAACTGGCTACGATTGACGACGCCGCCGGCGCCGTGGTCGAGGCAGAACTTCTTCTTCGCGTCGTCGGAGACCACCGCGAGCGCGCGCCCGCCGACCGCGCGCGTGATCTCGAGCGCCAGGCTCCCGAGGCCGCCCGCCGCGCCCCACACGAGCACGACGTCGCCGGGCTCGACGACGTGGGGTGGCCAGCCCATCAGCATGCGATACGCGGTGGACGCGCAGAGCAAATAGCAGCCCGCCTCTTCCCACGTGAGGCGCCGGGGCTTGGGCACGCACTGATGCGCCTGGGCGCGCGCGAACTGGCCGTAGCTCCCGTAGTTGGTCTGGTAACCCCAGATGCGCGTGCTCTCCGCGAGCATCGGGTCCTTGCCCGCGCGCACCCACGGGTCGTCCGCCCGCCACCAGCCGCTGTGGACGACCACCTCGTCGCCGACCGCGACGTTCCTGACGTCCCGGCCGACCGCCCACACGACACCCGAGCAGTCGCTGCCGCCGGCGTGGAAGTCCTCGGGCTCGCCCGCCTTCTGGCGCTCCGCGATCACGTCGAGCGGGGCGCCGAGGGCGGCCCATACGTTGTTGTAGTTGATGCCCGAGGCCATCACGTAGATCAGCGCCTCGTCGGCGCCGAGCGTCGGGGTCGGGATGACTTCTCGCTTCCAGGCGTCGCGCGGCTGGCCGAAGCGGCTTTGCCGCACGAGGTAGGCGTGCATCCGCTTTGGCACCTCGCCGAGCGGCGGTCGCTCTCCGAGGTCGTAGAGGTCTGCCATGACGTCCGCGGTCTCCTTTCCGGTCAGTCGACGTAGAGCTTCTTGACGAACTCGGCCCGCTCGAGCTCGTCGAGGAACGAGGTGTCTGCGATCCGGGCGAGCGAGAGCGTGGCCGCCAGGGGGTGGTCGCGCGCGAGCTCGTCGAGGAGCCGCTGGATCGCCTGCGCGCTGGGCCGGGGCATCGCCTGAAATCGCGGCAGATGGAACTCGTAGGCTTCCTGGACCGCGCGCCGGTCCGGGAACTCGAGGAAGCGCTGGAGCAGCGGCAGCACGGCCGCCCGGTTCGTCTTGAAGAAGTGGATTGTCTCGACGTAGCCCTGCACGAGCCGCGCGACGAGCGGCCGGTGGGCGTCGATGAGTCGGCGCGTGCAGCCGACGACGGCCGTGTGGAAGCCGGTGCTCGGCGGCTCGAACACGTTCAGGTTGAACTCCCGCGGCCCGCGGAAGCGATAGTCGAACGGGAGCACACCGGCGTCGATCCGGCCCGCGGCGAGGGCCGCGTAGATCTTGCCCGTCGTGCCGAGTGGCACCAGGGTGGCGCTCACGCCCCACACCCGGAGGGCCGCGCGGAGCGTGATACCCGTCTGCCCGGTCTCGCTCAGCACACCGACCCGCGCGCCGGCGAGCTGCGACGGCTGCGAGATGCTCCGCCGGGTGAGAATGGGCACGCCCGTCCAGGACGGCACCGTCGGCGCCAGGAGCATGACCGCGTCGTGACCGGCGAGCACGCTCTCGACGAGCGACGCAGTGCCGAGCTCGGCGAACTCCCAGTCGCCCCGCACGAGGCCGGCCGCCGCCTCGATGCCGCCGGTCTCGAGCCCGGGGAGGGAGGCGTCGAGGCCGAGCCGCCGGAAGATGCCCGCCTCCACCCCAATCCAGCCGAGGCTCTGGAGCGTCGCGCGGAATCCGGTGGCGATACGGGCACGGTGTGCGTCGCTCGGCGCCTCCGGGCCACTACCCATTGAACTGCTGGACGAGCCGGGGGAGCCGGGGGTCGTCGAGCCCGGGCTGGTACGGCTGGTAGAGCGACGTGCGGTCGAGCAGCCCCGCGTAGCGCTCCTTGATCTTCCGGCCGAGCGTCTCGTACGTCCCCGTGACGGCGAAGGTCTCCACCATCTCGTCGGTGATCAGGTCGGCCATGCCCTTCCAGTCGCCCTCGACGGACTTGCGGTGGAGCGCGGGCGTCAGGTCCTGCCAGCCGTGCGCCGCGAGCACCGGCTCGTAGGTGCGTGTGGAGGCGTAGAAGGCGATCTGCTGCTTGACCGCTTGCCTGTTCTGCGCGAGCTCCTGCTCCGTGTCCCCGACGACCGCGAACGTCGAGGTGATGTAGGTGAAGTCCTCGCGCCTCCGCTTCGAGGCCGCGAGGCCCTCGTTGACGGCGGGCTGCACGTACTCGCGCAGGTACGTGGGGCTGTTGAAGGGGTGGACGTGGAGGCCGTCGCACACCTCGCCGGCGACGCGGCACATGTACTGATTGACGCCCGCGATGTAGACGGGGACCTTCGGGTGCGCGATCGGGCCCGGGTTGAAGAACGGCGTCATGAGGTCGAAGCGGTAGAACTGGCCCTTGAAGGCGAGCTTCGTGCCGTTCTGCCAGCAGTCCCAGATGGCCCGGAGGGCCAGGACGACCTCGCGCATCTTCGGCCCGGGCGACTCGAACTTCACGGAGAAGCGCCGCTCGTTGTGCCCCTTCACCTGCGTCCCGAGGCCGAGGATGAAGCGCCCGTCGGAGGCCTTCTGGAGGTCCCAGGCGATGTGCGCGAGGACCATCGGGCTCCGGGGAAACGTCACCGCGATGGCGGTGCCGAGCTTGATCGTCGAGGTCACGGTGGCCGCGACCGCGAGCGGCAGGAAGGGGTCGTGCTGCGTCTCCGAGGACCAGAGGCAGTCGTATCCCATCGCCTCGACCTTGCGGGCGTAGCCCGGGATCGACTTGAGATCGTGGGTGAGCATGCCGACGTCGAGTTTCACGGGCCTCTCCTTTGCGAGATACCCGCGAGCATACTTGACCGGCGTGGGAGCGGTCTAGTACCGCCGGTGCCTCGCCTCAGGCGGGCTCGAAGAGCTCGATGGCGTTACCGGAAGGATCGTCGAGCAGGATCTGCTTTCCTCCGTTGCCGATCACGATCTCGTTGCGGAACCGGCACCCTGCGCCCCTCAGCTTCTCGACGGTGGACACCAGGTCCTCGACGGCGAGCTGGATTCTGTTCCACCCGCCCGGGACAGGCGCTTGGCCGTCGGGCATCGCCCGTCCCGCCCCTCCAGCACCGGGTCGGTTGAGCAGCAGCCTCAAGTCCCCTCTCGAGAGGCTCGCGAAGCCGGGCGCGGGATGCGTCTCCACGGTGAAGCCGAGCATCTCGGTGTAGAAGGCGATCGCCGCGTCGACGTCGGCGACGATGTAACGGACACTGACCTGACCCATGGGGCCATTGTCGCGTGACGGTCAATCAGCGTCCGGCGGCCTCGGCGCCCCTCAGCGTCATCACGGTGGAGCTGGCCCGGGCGACGAGCCGCCGCTTCTCGTCCACGATATCGCACTCGACGAGCCCGATCGTGCGGCCGCCCTTCACGACGCGCCCGGTGGCCGTGAGCTTCCCGGTCCAGACGGGCTTCAGGAAGTTGATCTTGAGCTCCAGCGTGGTGAACGTCTCGCCCTCGGCGAGCCCCGCCGCCCAGGCCATGCCCATCGCCGCGTCGGCGACGTCGCAGAGGATGCCGCCGTGGACGGTGCCCATCGGGTTCGCGTGGCGCTCCGTCGCCTCGAGCTCGACGACGGCCGAGCCGGGCTCGACGGCGCCCAGCGTGAAGCCGACGAGCGTGGCGACGGGCGGCGGTGGAATCGCGCCGCTCTGTAGCATGCGAATGCGGTCGAGCATCGTGGGCATGGCCTGGTCTCCTCAGCGGCTCCGTCGGACGAGCATCGTGAAGATCATGGCGTGGGTGACGAGCAGCGCCGGCACCACGAACGTCGGGATGTAGTAGGCCGCGCCCAGCCTGACGTTGAAGCGGACGCCCTGGTAGAGCGCGTTGACCAGGTCGACGGTCCCGACGACGTTGAAAAGCCAGACGAGGGCGAGCGCGGCCGACCAGCCCGCCCTGAGCGCAGAGATCGCCGCGAGCGCCAGGAGCGCCGCGAGCAGGTCGCCGTACGCCGCGGGGACGGCGAATTCGGCGGCGAGCGCTTCACCGACGACGGTCGGGACGAGGAAGACCATCCCGACGTAACGGGACGCGTGCAGGAAGAGCAGCGGTGTCAGCGCCGAGGGCAGCGGCAGGCTTGCCAGGCGCGGCGCGACGTACCAGCGGGCGATGAGCCCGTAGAGGCTCAGGCTCAGCAGGAATTGGAGGCCGAAGATCTGCATGGTGGTCATGGCGCCCTCCGCACGCCCCAGGCGCCCAGATGGATCGCGCCCGCGAGCGATGCCCCGAAGATCACCAGCGCCGCGGCCATCACGGCGAAGAGCGCCGTGAGCGCGCCGCCGAGCCAGTGCAGAATGAGCCAGCCGCCCACCGCCGCGACGACGAGGCGGGCCGCGCCCGCCAGGATCGGCCAGAGGAGCCGGCCCGCGCCCTGGGACGCGAAGTAGAGCGCCAGCCCGAGGCCGAAGAAGCCGTAGGTCGGGCCGACGACCCGGAGATAGGCGGCGCCCGCCGCGAGCACCTCGGGCTCAGCGCTGAAGAGACCGATCCACGCGTGCGGGAAGAGCGCGGCGGTGAGCCCGATCGCCTCCGTCGCGCCCGCGGCCATGAGGGCGCCCGTCCACGCCACGCGCCGGGCGCGCTCGCCCTGGCCGGCGCCGAAGTTGGTGCCGACCATGGTGACGAGCGCCGAGCCGAAGCCGAAGACGAGCGGGATCTGGAGGTACTCGAGGCGCGCGCCCATGCCGTAGCCGGCGAGGGCGAAGGTGCCGAAGGGGCCGACGAGCGCCGTGAGGAGGACGACGGTCAGGTTCGTCTGGACGTTGCTGACGAGGCTCGGCGCCCCGACGCTCAGGATCTGGCCGAAGAGCGCCCGGCGCAGACGCACCGCGGCCGGCGCGAGCCGAACGAGGCTCCGGCCCGAGAGGAGGTAGCCGAGAAACACGAGGGCGCCGAGGGCGTAGTAGGTGACGACGGCGATCCCGGCGCCCCTGACGCCGAGCCGGGGCAGAGGGCCCCAGCCGAAGATGAGGGCAGGAGAGAGCACCAGCAGCACGGCGCTGCCGCCGAGCACCACGCCGGCCGGGAGCAGCATGTTGCCGGTGCCGCGGACGACGCTCGCGAGCGTGTTGAAGAGCCAGAACGCGGCGGCGCCCGCGAAGATCACGTTCGAGTAGGCGAGCGCCGCCTCGAGCGCGCCGTCGCGCGCGCCCATGGCGCCGTAGATCAGGCGCCCGCCCGCGAGCATGCCGATGCTGAAGAGGCCCGCCATCGCGAACGCGATGACCAGCGCGTGGGCGACGAGCGCGTCGGCGTCCGCGCGGCGGCCCGCCCCGAGCGCGCGCGCGACGGCCGAGGCGACGCCGCCACCCATGCCCCCGGCGGACATCGTCTGCATGAGCATGACCAGCGGGAAGGTGACGGAGACGCCGGCGAGGGCGTCGGCGCCGAGCCAGCCGACGAAGTAGGCCTCGAGGACGCCGATCGCCACCTGCGTCGCGAGCATGACGACGTTGGGCGCCGCGAGCGCGAGGAGCGTCGGGGCGATCGGACCCTCGAGGAGCCGCCGGGTCGGCGCGTCCATGTGACTTGCTAGTTTATAGTGACTAGCTTTTATGTCAAGCGGGGCTATACTCGGGGCGTGGCCAAGCGCTACGGCCAGGCGTGCCCCGTGGCGAAGTCGCTGGAGGTGATCGGCGACCGCTGGACCCTCCTGCTCGTGCGCGACCTGCTGCCGGGCGCCCGGCGCTTCCGGGACCTCGAGGGGAGCCTCAAGGGGATCCCGCCGAACATCCTGTCCGACCGGCTGAAGCGCATGGAGGAGCACGGGCTGGTCGCGCGGCGCTTCTACTCCGAGCACCCGCCGCGGGCCGAGTACGAGCTGACGGAGCGCGGACGCGATCTCGGGGTCGTCGTCGGCGCGCTCGCGACGTGGGGGACGCGGCACGTGCACCGCGCGAGCGAGCTGGTCCACGACGACTGCGGTCACCCGGTGGAGCTGAAGTACTTCTGCCGCCGCTGCGCCACGCGGGTCCGCGGGAGTACCGTGCGCGTCGCGCGCCGCCGCCCCGGGGCGCGACGGACCGCCTGAGGCGCCGCTAGCTCAGGCGCACGCGGCGCGGGAGCGCGTCGAGCACGGCGCGCGCCTCGCGCACGAGCGTGTGGACCACCTCGGCGGCGCCGGGAAGGTCGCGGATGAGGCCGACGCTCTGGCCAGCCATCATCGGGAAGTACTCCGGGTCGCCCTGCTTGAGCGCGGCGGTGTAGACGTCGTTGGCGACGCCGCGCTGGACGAGCGGCGGCAGGACCGGCGCGCCGGACGCGGCGTACTCCCGGGTGAAGGTGTTGGCGAGCGCCCGCGCCCAGAGGCCGGTGATGACGTCCGTCAGCGTGGTCGCGCCGCTCTCGCTCTCGAGCAGGCGCTTCTTGTAGATCTCGGGGGCCAGCGACTCGCGTGTCGCGACGAAGCGCGTGCCCAGGAGCGCGCCGCTCGCGCCGAGGGCGAGCACGGCGACCAGCCCGCGGCCGTCGGCGATGCCGCCCGCGGCCACGACGGGCACGCGCACCACGTCCACGACCTGTGGCAGGAGCACCACGATGCCGAGGCTCGTCGTCTCGGGTGACGCGGGCTTGCCGTCCACCGAGCGATGGCCCCCCGCCTCCCCGCCCTGGGCGACGACCACGTCGACGCCGTCCGCCGCCGCGGTCCGAGCGTCCTCCACGGTCGCGACCATCGCCATCACTTTGATCCCGCGCCGATGGCAGTCGGCGACCAGCTCGGGCCCGGGCGTGCCGAGGGCCGCCGAGAACACGGGCGGCCGCTCGTCGAGCACGACGGCGACGGCGGCGTCCACGAGGTCCGGCCCTCGGCCGGGGCGCGTCGGCGTCGCCGCCGGAACGCCGAGCCGCGCCCGGAAGCGATCGAGCACCGCCTGGGCGCCGCGCAGCGTCTCCTCGGGCACGCTCGTGGGATCGATCGGCGGCCGGAGCGCTTTGTGGAGCCACAGGTTCACGCCGAACGGGCGATTGGTGAGTGAGCGCACGTGGCGGATCATCTTCCGGAGGTCGTCGGGTGGGACGTTGAGCCCGGCCAGGATGCCGAGGCCGCCCGCGCGGCACACCTCCGCCACGAGGTCGGGCCCCGCGACGCTCCCCATGCCCGACTGGACGATCGGGTACTCGATGCCGAGCCGCTCGCACAGCGCCGTGCGGAAGAGGCTCACGTCGCCGCTCCCTTCGCGTGCTCCAGGATCGCCTGCTCCCTGAGCTTGCCGCGCTGGACCTTGTCGCCGTGAGGCCCGGGCGTGCGCGGCACGTCCTTCACGAAGCGAATCACCGTCGGGATCTTGTACGAGGCGATCTTGCCGCGGCAGAAGGCGCGCAGCGCGGCCTCGGTGAGGAAGGCGCCCTCTCGCGGCACCACGTACGCGACGGGCGCCTCGTTGAGCTTCGGATCCGGCACGCCGACGACGAACGCCTGCGCCACATCGGGATGCGCCATCAGAAACGCCTCGATCTCGCCCGGCGCGACCATGAAGTGGCTGATCCGGAGCGTCTCCCGGAGCCGCCCCTTGAAGATCGTCCGCCGCGCCTCGTCCTGGACGCCGAGATCGCCCGAGCGGAACCAGCCATCGGGCGTGAAGGCGGCGGCGGTCTCCTCGGGGTTCTTGTAGTAGCCGCGCGTCACGAGCTCGCCCCGGAACTGCAGCTCGCCCGCCTCGCCCGGCCGGCACGGGGCGCCCGTCTCCGGGTTCACAAGGCGCACCTCGAGCCCCGGCGCCGGATTGACGCCCGGGAGCTTCCGGAGCTCGACCGGCTCGTCGAGCTCGTGATACAGGGCCATCGCGTTCACCTCGGTCATGCCGTAGGGCTCGTAGCCCTGCCGGACTCCGATCGTCTCGATCCACGCCTCGAAGAGACCGTGGCCGCCGCCGCCGGTCGAGCCGAGGCCGCCCGTGCGGAGCGACGCGCGGTCGTAGCGCGCGAGGTCGGGATGCTCGAGCGTCGCCTTGACCATCGCGTCCACCGCGTTCCACACCGTGCAGCGCTCACGCTCGATGAGCTGGAGCGCGCGGAGGGGGTCGAAGACGTCCATGAGGACGAGGCAGGCGCCGTGGCTCCACGTGACGAGCGGGATGTTGACGCCGCCCCACGTGCCGGCCGCCGGCAGGGCGTGGAGCACGCGGTCGTCGGGCGTCATGCGTAGCACCTCGCCGACGTTCCAGCCGTGGGGCACGCAGTTTCGGTGCGTGATCATCGCGCCCTTCGGGAACGAGGTCGTGCCCGACGTGTACAGGAGCGTGAAGACCTCGTCGGGCCCGAGCGGCGGCCCCCCGCCGCCCGGGACCGCATGGGCACCCGCGTCGAGCACGTCCTGGAACCGATGGCAGCCCGGGTACGGATCGTCGGCGTCCACGATGACGTGCTTCAGCCTCGGGGCCTTGGCCGCGTCGAGCTCGCCGGGCACGGCCGCGGGCAGCTCGGGCAGGACCTCGTGGAGCGTCTCGAAGTAATCGATCCCGCCGAGATGGTCGGTGAGGAGCAACGCCGTCGCGTCCGACTGGCGGAGGATGTACGTCAGCTCGTGCGCCCGGTAGCGCGGGTTCAGCGCGACGACGACGGCGCCGAGGCGCGCGCACGCGTACTGGGCGAAGAACCACTCGGGGCGGTTCGGGAGCCAGATCGCGACCTTGTCGTCGCGGCCGATCCCGAGGGCCGCCAGGCCGCGCGCGAGTCGCTCGGAGCACTCGCGGAACGCGGTGAAGGTGACGCGCCGGTCGCCGAACACGATGGCCTCGCGGGCGCCGTGACGCGCGGCGACGGCGTCGAGCAGCGAGGCCGCCGTGGCGTCGGCGAAGGGGTTCCCCGCCACGGCGGGCTACTCGACGCGGAAGAGCGCCGCCGCGTTCTTGTAGCCGACCCGCTCGGCGACGCCTGGCGGCAGCTCGCCGAGGACGCGGCGCGTCCACGTGAAGAGCCGGTCGAGCATCGCCGGCTCGAAGAGCCGCGGCGCCCAGACGTCGACGCCCATCAGGAAGCGGTCGGGGAACTTCTCGATCAGCGCCTTCCACGAGGGATCGAGCGGGCCCGTCTCCGAGGCGAGCGCGGGCTTGCGCTGGAAGTGCATGCCGGAGAGGTCCACGACGAGGTTCGGGTTGCGGGTCAGCAGGCCCTCGACCCGGGCGGGCGGGCCCTCGCCCGCGTGAGCGAGGACGAGTGTCGCCTTGCGATGCGCCGCGAGCGCCTTGTCGAGCGCGGCGGCCGCGGCGTCCGTCAGCTCGAAGTGGACGACGACGGGCAGGCCCCGCCTGGCCGCGACGTCGAGGATCTTGCCGAATGCGGGATGGCCCGGGTCGCGATCGATGTTCCGGCTCCCCATCTGGCGCAGGTGGACCTCGCCGATCGCCCGGGCGCTCAACCGCCCGAGCTCCGCGTCGAGCCGCGCGGCCGCACCATCGTCGGTCGGATCGGGCACGGGGATCGCCGCGATGACGCGGTCCGGGTACTTGCGCGCGGCCGCCGCGATCCACGCCGGGTCCTCCTTCTGCACGCCGCCCACGCCGAGCAGCACCACCTTGGCGACGTTGTGACGCTTCATCGCCTCGGCGTAGGCGTCCATCGCCTTGGCACTCCCAAGATGCGAGTGGGCGTCGATGAGGGGCCCCGCGTACTCCACCGCGTGCGTGATGGGCGGGCGCGCGCCGACGAGGGCGGCGACGAGCGCCGCGGAGAGCAGCGTGACGCGAAGGGCGTGCCGCGCCACGCTAGACGACTCCCTCGCGCCGGAGCGCGTCGAGCTCGACGTCGTCGACGCCGATCGACGCGTACACCTCGCGGTTGTGGGCGCCGAGCCGTGGGCCCGGCCAGCGGATCGCCGCTGGCGTGTCGGACAGGCGCGGGGTCGGCGCCGTCATGCGGACCGAGCCGAGCTCGGGATCGGGGACGTCGGTGAGGATCTCGCGCGCGAGCACGTGCGGGTCCTTGGTGACGTCGGCGATGTCGTAGACGGGTGAGGCCGTCAGGTCCAGCTCCTCCCCGAGGGCGAGCATGTCGTCGAGCGTCCGCCCCCCGATCGCGCGCGCGAGCGCCGCGTCGACGAGGTCGTTGTGGGCGACGCGCGCGTCGTTGGTCGCGAAGCGCGGGTCCCTCAGCATCTCGCCGAGTCCGAGGCCGCCGAAGAGGGCGCTCGCCGAGGCGGGCGTCGAGGCCGAGAGCGCCACCCACTTCCCGTCGCGCGTCCGGTAGGTGCCGCGCGGGCTCGCGTTGTCCGACTGGTTGCCGTGGCGCGTCCGGACCGTGCCGTCGAGCGCGTACTCCGCGGCCGCCGGCCCGAGGACGGACAGGAGCGGCTCGTAGAGCGAGACGTCGATCACCTGGCCCCGCCCCGAGACCTGATCACGGTGGCGAAGCGCCGCGAGCACGGCCGCCGCGCCGGCGAGGGCCGCGACCATGTCGGCCATCGGGAACGACGGCAGGGTCGGCGGCCGATCGGCGGGGCCCGTCGCCGCGGCGAAGCCGCTCATCGCCTCGACCATCGTCCCGAAGCCCGGGCGGTCGCGGTAGGGGCCGTCCTGCCCCCAGCCCGAGACGCGCGCGAACACGAGCCGCGGATTGTCGGCGGAGAGGACGTCCCAGCCGAGCCCCCACTTCTCGAAGGTGCCGGGCACGTAGTTCTCGATGAGGACGTCGGCCTCCCGCACGAGCCGCCGCAGCAGGGCTTGGCCGCGCGGGTGGGTGAGGTTGAGCGTGACGGCGCGCTTGCCGCGCGCGTAGACCTTCCACCATAGCTCCCCGCGCTCGCGGAGCCACGTCCGGAGGGGATCGCCGCCCCGCGGGTTCTCGACCTTGACGACGTCCGCGCCATGGTCGGCGAGAAGGGTCGCGAGCACGCCGCCCGCGATGAGGCGCGAGCAGTCGACGACCCGGAGCCCAGCCAGCGCGCCGCTCACGACGGGGCCTTCTTGAGGTGCTGGGTGAGGGCCTCCATGACCCGGGCGAGCGCTTCCTTCTCGGTGCGGCCCGTCACCGTCACGCCGTACGCCACGGCCGTCGCCACCCACTCCCGCGCCTCGTTCTGGTGGACCTCCACCTCGACCTTCACAAGACGGAAGCTTACCGCAGAACGCGACCGAGGGGGTTCACTCGTGGCTCCTGGGGAGGACGGGGTGGCCCGCGGCCTCGTCGGCGATCGTGTGGTCGTGCTCGGCGGGCACGGCGCCGCTCACGCCCACGGCGCCCACGATCTGACCCTGCTCGACGAGCGGGACCGCGCCGCGACCGAACACGAACCGATAGTCGCCGAGCGTCGCCACGTTGTCGGCGAAGAGCTGGCGTCCCTTGCTGAAGCGCTCCTCGAGGTCCTGCGTCGTGGCGCGGAACGCCGCCGCGGCGTTGGCCTTCGCGCGCGCGATCTCGGGCGTCACCCAGAGCGCGCCGTCCATGCGGGCGCAGGCGACGAGGTGCCCCGCCTCGTCCACCACGGCGATCGCGACCTTGAAGCCGAGCGCCTGGGCCTTGGTGAAGCCGCGCTCGATGCACGCCCGGGCCCGCGTCAGCGTGAGCGTCATGGCCGTCTCCTCAGGGGACTTCCACCCAGACCTCGCCGGCTTCGACACGGGCCGCGTAGCTGGCGACGCGGTGGCCGCGCCCGGGCAGGACGCACTCGCCCGTCCGGACGTCGTACATCCAACCGTGCCACGGACAGGCGAGCCGGACGCCCGAGAGCCTGCCCTCGGAGAGCGGACCGCCCTTGTGCGCGCAAGCGTCCTGGCAGGCGAAGACGTCGTCCTTCACGCGCGCCAGGACGAGGCGGAGCCCGTTCGCCTCGACGAGCGTCGGCCGGCCCGCCGGAACGTCGTCCAGGCGGGCCACCCGGAGCGCCGGCATGCTACAGCTCGTCCTTCAGCACGTACGCGCGGTGGAGGCCGGTCATGTACTGCCAGCGCATTTCGGTCGCCTGGCGGACCG
Source organism: Candidatus Rokuibacteriota bacterium (assembly GCA_003220595.1). Classification (GTDB taxonomy): domain Bacteria; phylum Methylomirabilota; class Methylomirabilia; order Rokubacteriales; family CSP1-6; genus AR19. Next base: position 15,371 of record QHSZ01000056.1, read on the forward strand.
CCTCGATCGCCTCCGCCCGCTTGTCGGGCGTCGTGCAGTGGCGCTCGACGATCTGGTACCCGCGCTCGCCGTGCACCTCGTCGGCCTCGATGTGGACCGCGAAGAACTCCACCTCGTGCGCGTTGAAGCCGTAGTGCGTCGTGAGCGGCGGCAGGTTGCGCTTGTAGATGCCGGGCACCTGCGACTCGAGCCCGACCAGCAGCCCGGCGGCCGCGACGTGGAATGGCTGGCGCGACATCTCGAAGCACCAGGCGGTGAGCCCGCGCGTCGTCGGGAGCTGGCGCGCGGTCTCGACCTCCCGGCGGCTCACGCCGCAGGCCTCGGCGAAGCGAATCAGGAGGTCCACGTGCTTCGTCCCGGACTCTTCCTCGACGATGTTCTCGAGCAGGAAATCGCGCGCGTCGGAATCGGGGCACTCGCCGTACACCGTCGCGCACCAGCGCGGGAACTGCGACACGTACTGGTAGTGCTGCGCGGCCCACGCGCCGAGCTGGGCGCGGGTCAGCTCGCCCTTGACCCATTGCTCCGTGAACGGATTCAGGCGGCTGTGCCGCGCGTTGACGGCGTTCTCGAGCTCTCGGTGGAACGGGCTCATCAGGGTCATGGGCTCCTCCTTCTGCGGCTCAGTCGACCAGCCGGAAGATCGCGTCGCGGACGCGCCGGATGTGGAGCGTCATCAGCCGCTCGGCACGCCGCGTGTCGCCCCGCTTGAGCGCGTCGATGATCGCCAGGTGCTCGCCCACCAGCGCCTGGACGCGCCCGGGGGCGACGATGGACATGGTCCAGACCGCGCGCACCTGCTCGCGCATCTGCTCGAGGACCTGGGCGAGCGCCGCGTTCTCCGCGCGCTTGAGGAGGAAGCGGTGGAACTCCTCGCCGAGCGGCCGGACCTCGGTGTAGCTCAGCCGGGGCCCGCGCGCCCTGAGCTCACGGAAGCGCGCCTCGAAGTCCTCGAGCTCCTCCCGCGCGACCCGCGGCGCCGCGAGGCGAACCGCGAGGGCCTCGAGCGCCTCGCGGACCTCGTAGAGGTCGCGGATCTCGTCGTGGGAGAGGGTGCGGACGAAGGCGCCTTTCTTCGGCACCACGCGCACGAGGTGGTCGCGCTCGAGCTTGGCGAGCGCCTCGCGTACCGGGGTGCGGCTCACGCGGAAGCGCCGGCAGAGCTCGCCCTCGGTGAGCGGCTCGCCCGGGTCGAACTCGCGCTCGAGGATGGCCTGGCGGAGCGCTCCGTAGACCGTGTCGGCCAGGTACGCGCGGGGGCGGGGGCGCCGGGTCACCGGGGTGTCCTCGTCATCCGGCCTCCGTCATTACATACGCGTTGTATACATGTCAAGGGGCCCCGTGGGGCGGTCGCGCTTGATCCCAGGCACCTCGCGGGTATCATCGTGCCATTCTCACGGGGAGAACCGACGATGGAGAACCTCCCGGGCGGCAGGACCACGACGCTGCCGACGCGCGACCCGTCCCTGCCGGCGGCCTACGCGGAGGCGCTGGAGGCGCAGGCGCTCCCGCCTCTCTGGGCCGCGCTCCACGTCCTCCTGCCCGCGGAGCGCGTGACCCGCGCGGTCCCGCACCGCTGGCGCTGGCGCGAGACGCGGCCGCTCCTCCTCGAGGCGGCGCGTCTCGTGCCCATCGCCCTGGCGGAGCGCCGCGTGCTCGTCCTGGAGAACCCCGGCCTCAAGGGCACGTACGCGATCACGGCGACGCTCTACGCGGGGCTGCAGATCATCCTGCCGGGCGAGGCGGCGCCGAGCCACCACCACACGCCCGCGGCGCTCCGGCTGGTCGTCGAGGGGCACGGCGCCTACACGACGGTGGACGGCGTGAAGTGCGCGATGGAGCCCGGCGATCTCATCGTGACGCCGCCGATGCGCTGGCACGACCACGGGCATGAGGGGCACGAGCCCGTCGTGTGGCTCGACGGGCTCGACCTCCCGCTGGTGCGGGCCCTCGACGCGAGCTGGGCCTCCGCGATGCGCCCGGCCGCCAAGCCGTCCGCCGACATCGACTCGTCGCAGGACGAGTTCACGGCGGCGGGGCTCGTGCCGCGCGGCTCGCGCTACGCCGACACGGGGTACCCCCAGGTGCGCTGGCCGTGGACGAGCGTGCGCCGCGCCCTCGCCGCCATGGCGGCCGCCGCGCCGGCCGACCGGCCCGTGGCGCTCCGCTACGTGAATCCGAAGACCGGTGCGCCGCCGCTGGCGACGCTGGGCGCCGAGGCCCAGTGGCTGCGCCCCGGCGAGCGCACGCAGGCCTCGCGCCGCACCTCGAGCGCGGTCTGCCACGTGATCGAGGGGCGCGGCGAGACGCGCGTCGGCGACGCGGTGCTCGCGTGGGAGGAGGGCGACACGCTCGTGGTCCCGCCGTGGCACCGCGTGGAGCACCGGAACCTGTCGCCGTCCGCGCCCGCCTGCCTCTTTCAGTTCAACGACGAGCCCGTGCTTCGGGTGCTCGGGCTCTGGCAAGAGGAGACTGCCCCGTGAGCCGCCCGCTTCCCGACGGAGCTCCCGGGGCCTGGGCTCAGAAGGTGGCCACGCGGTTCCGGCCGAGCCGCTTCGCGTCGCCCACCGCGCGGTCGGCCTTGAGCATGAGGTCCTCGGCCGACGCCGCGTCGGCCGGGAGCGCGGCGACCCCGAAGCACGCGGTCACCGGGCCCTGCGCGAAGGCGTGGTGCTCGAGGACGCCACGGATGCGCTCGGCGTAGGTCGCCGCCCCGGCCTTGGGCGTGTTCGCCAGGATCGCGACGAAGTCGTCGCCCGCGCGCCGCGCCAAGATCGTGAAGCTCCGCGAGTGCTTCGCCAGGAGCCGCGCCGTCTCCTTGAGCACCTCGTCACCGGCCGCGCGCCCCTTGTCCTCATTGATCCGCTTGAAGTCGTCGACATCGATGCAGACCAGCGCGAGCGGGTGGCCGAAGCGGGCGCTCCGCCGGACCTCCTCGTCCAGACGTAGCGCGAAATAGCGCTCGTTGAAGAGGTCGGTCAGCGCGTCCTTGAACGACAGGTCCTCGAGCTGCGCGTTGCGGATCGCGACGGCGGCCTGGGCGGCGAGGGCCCGAATCAACCTCTCGTCGGCGGGGTTGAAGGGCACGCTCGCGCCGCCCTCGTCGCGCGCGTTGAGGAGCTCGAGGACGCCCACGATGTGGCCCTTCGGGTCCTGGAGCGGGACGACGAGGACCGAGCGGCGCGCGGCGTCCGCGTCGCTCACGTTGACGATCTCACCGGTCTGCGCGACGTGGCCGGCGGCGCTCGGCTCCGAGAGGGGCAGGGGCGCCGTCTGGGGGCGCCGCGGCATCGCTCCCGTGCCCAGCCGCGCCTCGAGGACCTCGTTCTGGACTACGGCGAAGCGGAGGTGATCCCCGTCCCGGAGGAAGAGGGTGCCGGCCTCGGCGCGCGTGAACCGCCGGGCTTCCTCGAGGATGCGCTCGAGGAGGGCGTGGAGGTCGCGCTCGCCCGTGAGCGCGAGGCCGATGTCGATGAGACGCTCGAGGCGTTGCGTGCGGTCGGGCATGGTCGCGGGCTCACGCCGAAACCCGGTTCCGGCCGAGCCGCTTAGCATCGTACAGCGCCCGGTCCGCGGCCACAATGAGGTCGTCGGCCGACACGCCGTCGTCCGGGAGGCTGGCGATGCCGAGGCTCACGGTGGTCGTGCCGTGCCCGAACGTGTGCTGCTCGAGCACCGCCCGGATGCGCTCACCGTACGTGATGGCGCCGGCCTTCGTCGTGTTGACGAGGATGATCGCGAACTCGTCGCCGCCGTAGCGGGTGACCACGCTGAAGCTGCGCGAGTGCTTCAGGAGGAGCTGGGCGACGTCGCGGAGCGCCGCGTCGCCCGCGCGGTGGCCGAGCCGGTCGTTGATCTCCTTGAAATGGTCGAGGTCGAGGAGCGCGAGCGAGAGCGGCTCGTTGAAGCGGGCGTGGCGCTTGTGCTCCTCCTCCATGCGGATCATGAAGTAACGCCGGTTGTAGACGTCGGTGAGCGCGTCCTTGAACGAGAGGTCCTCCAGGCGCGCGTTCCGGATCGCGACGGCCGCCTGGGAGGCCAGCGCCCGAACGAGGCTCTCGTACTGCGAGTCGAACGGGACGACCCGCCCGCGGTCGAGCGCGTTGATCAGCTCGAGGACACCGAGGACGTTGCCGCCGGCGTCCTGGAGCGGGACGACCAGGATCGACTGCGTGCGGTAGTTCGTCCGTGCGTCCACGCGCGCGTCGAAGCCATAGGGGCGGTCGGGGGGGATCATGTAGGTATCGTGAAGGTTCAGGATGTCGCCCGTCTGCGCGACGTGCCCCGCCAGCGAGAGCTCGCGCAGGTGGAGCGGCTCCTCCTGCAGCAGGCGCTTCATTTCCTCCTCGCCGAGCTCGCGCGCCAGGCGGTCGTTCTGCACGACGGCGAAGTGGAGGAAGTCGCCCTCGCGGAGGAAGAGCGTGCCCGCCTCCGCATGCGTGAACCGTCGCCCCTCGCCGAGGATGCGCTCGAGCAGGACGCGGAGGTCGCGCTCGCTCGCGAGCGTGATGCCGATCTGCACCAGCTCTTTGAAGGCGTGGGTCAGATTGAGCGGCGACGATTCCTGGCGTCTCAGCGTGTCCTCCTAGACCACCGCGACGCGGTTCCGGCCGAGCCGCTTCGCCTCGTACATCGCCCGGTCCGCCGCCACGACGAGGTCGTCGCTGTTGGGGGCGTCCTCCGGGAGGCCGGCGACGCCGAGGCTCACGGTCACGGGGCCGTGCGTGAACGCGTGCCGCTCGATCACCTCGCGGATCCGCCGCGCGTAGCAGACGCCGCCCAGCTTCGGCGTGTTCACCAGGAGCACCGCGAACTCGTCGCCGCCGAAGCGCGTGACGATCGTGAAGTTCCGCGAGTGCTTGATCAGGAGCCGCGCGACCTCCCGCAGCGCTTCGTCGCCCGCGCGGTGGCCGAAGCGATCGTTGACGTGCTTGAAGTTGTCGAGGTCGAGGAGGACGAGCGAGACCGGCTCGGCGAAGCGCGAGTGACGCTTCCACTCCTCCTCGATGCGCACCATGAAGTATCGGCGATTGTAGACGTCGGTGAGCGCGTCCTTGAACGACAGGTCCTCGAGGCGCGCGTTGCGGATCGCCACGGCCGCCTGGGAGGCCAGGGCGCGCACGAGCATCTCGTACTGCGCGTCGAAGGGCACGATCCCGTCGTCGGGGTCGAGGGCATTGAGGAGTTGGAGGACCCCGAAGACGTTGCCGCTCGGGTCCTGGAGCGGCACGACGAGCACCGACCGCGTCCGGTAGTCGCTGCGGGTGTCGAACACCGGATTGAAGCTGTAGGGGCGGTCCTGGGGAATCGTGTAGGTGTCGGAGATGTTCACGACCTCGCCCATGA
>QHSZ01000057.1 GCA_003220595.1 Candidatus Rokuibacteriota bacterium
GAGACCGCGACGCTCGCCGTGATGATCGAGGATACGGGCTCGGGGATGACGGAGGAGGTTCTGGCGCGCGCGTTCGACCCCTTCTTCACGACGAAGGCCGAAGGCACCGGGCTCGGCATGTCGATCGCGCGCTCGGTGGTGGACCTCCACGGCGGGACGCTGACCGTACAGAGCCGCGTCGGAAACGGGACCCGCGTCCAGATCAAGCTCCCGGTGCAGCCATGAAGCGCGATCGCACCGTGCTGGTCGTGGACGACGAGAAAACGATCGCGGACGGCCTCCGCCTGACGTTCGAGAGCGAGGGCTATGCCGTCCGCACCGTGGGGAGCGTCCGCGAGGCGCTCGCCGGCGGCGCGCAGCCGGAGCCCCACGTGGCGGTCGTGGATCTCATGCTGCCCGACGGTGACGGCCTCAGCTTGACCCGCGAGCTCAAGCGGCGCGACCCGGCCCTCGAGGTCATCGTCATCACGGCCTACGGCTCGGTGCGGAAGGCGATGGAGGCGACGAAGAGCGCCGGCGCCTTCTACGTCCTCGAGAAGCCGTTCGATCCCGACGAGATGCTCGGCCTGGTCAAGAACGCCCTCGATCACCGCCGGCTCTCGACCGAGAACGCGGACCTCCGGCGCCGGCTCGTCGAGCAGATTTCGGATAGCGAGATCCTCGGGAGCGCCCCCGGGATCCAGCGCGTGATGGAGACGGTGGCGGCGGTCGCCGAGGCCGACGCCAACGTGCTGATCATCGGCGAGAGCGGCACGGGGAAGGAGCTCATCGCCAACGCGCTGCACGAGCGGAGTCGTCGCCGCGAGGGCCCGTGGATCAAGATCAACTGCGCGGCGCTCCCCAGGGACCTGATCGAGTCGGAGCTCTTCGGCCACACCAAGGGCGCCTTCACCGGCGCCACGACCGACAAGACCGGCCTCCTCGAGGAGGCGGACGGCGGCTCGCTCCTGCTCGACGAGATCGCCGAGATGCCGGTCGACCTCCAGGCGAAGCTCCTGCGCGTCCTCGAGGAGCGCGTGGTGCGGCGGCTCGGCGGCGCGAAATCGGCGCCCGTGGATTTCCGGCTGATCTCCTCCACGAACAGGAGCCCGGAGGCGGCGCTCAAGGACGGACGGCTCCGCCAGGACCTCTTCTTCCGCATCAACACGGTGTCCATCCAGGTCCCGTCCCTGCGGGAGCGGCGCGAGGACATCCCGGTGCTCGTCAAGGCCTTCCTCGAGCGTTACACCACCAAGCACGATCGCCCGGTGGAGGGGATCGAGCCGGGGGCGTACCGGCGGCTCCTCGCCTACGCGTGGCCCGGGAACGTGCGCGAGCTCCAGCATGCCATCGAGCGGGCAGTGCTCGTGACCCGCGGGCCGCAGCTCGTGCTCGACGACTTCCCCGAGCCCCTCCAGCGCGCGAGCGCCGAGCCGGGCGCGCCGGTCACGGTGGCGCCGTCGGAGGTGCCCGCCGGCTCGCTGGAGGAGATCGAACGCGCGTCCATCCTGAAGGCCCTCGAGGCCACCAAGTGGAACAAGCAGGCGGCTGCGGCTCTGCTCGGGCTGCGGCGCCCGACGCTCTATTCGAAGATGCGCAAGCACGGTATCCCCCAGCGCCGGCCGTAAGCCGCCCGTCGCCCGAAACGCAAGCAGTTTCCCCGCCCCTGCACATTTCGTAGGCAGAGAGCCTCGGTTCGCCGGTCGCGCGAACCTCGGAATCCGTTGATTTTCTACGCCTTGCCCCGGACCGGCGCGGCACGGGGGTTGCTTCGCTTGTCGCGCCCGGGAGGGCCCGTGATGAAAAAGATCGAGGCCATCATCAAGCCGTTCAAGCTCGACGACGTCAAGGAAGCGCTCACCTCTATCGGGGTGATCGGCATGACCGTGTCCGAGGTGCGCGGCTTCGGACGCCAGAAGGGCCACACCGAGCTCTACCGCGGCGGCGAGTACACCGTCGACTTCCTGCCCAAGATCAAGATCGAGGTCGTCGTTCCGGACCATCTCGTGGACAAGGTCGCCGAGGTGATCGCCGGCGCGGCCAAGACCGGCAACATCGGCGACGGCAAGATCTTCGTCAATCCGGTCCAGTCGGCGGTGCGCATCCGCACGGGCGAGCGCGACGAGAGCGCGCTCTAGGGACTCGCTCCCACAAGGAGGATCACGTGAAGCGATTCAGTACTGCACTGGCAATGATGCTGGTGGTGAGCGTCCCCGCGGTCGTGACGTGGGCGCAGCAGCCGGTCGCTCCCGCTGCACCCGCGGAGGCGCCGGCGCCCGTCGTCGCCCCGGCCCCGGCCACCGGGCCGGCGCCCGCCGCGTCGAAGATCGACAAGGGCGACACGGCCTGGATGCTGACGTCCTCCGCGCTGGTGCTCCTGATGACCGCGCCGGGGCTCGCCCTATTCTACGGGGGCATGGTGCGGCAGAAGAACGCCCTGGCGACGCTCATGCAGAGCTTCATCATCCTGGCCGTCATCTCGATCCAGTGGATCCTCTGGGGCTACTCGCTCGCGTTCGGCCCCGACAAGGGCGGAATCATCGGCGGACTCGAATGGTTCGGGCTGCGCGGCGTCGGCGTCGAGCCCTTCGACGCGTACTCGAAGACGATCCCCCACCAGGCGTTCATGCTCTTCCAGATGATGTTCGCGGTCATCACGCCCGCGCTCATCACGGGCGCGTTCGCCGAGCGCAAGAAGTTCTCGGCCTTCTTGCTCTTCACGCTGCTCTGGGCGACGTTCGTCTACGACCCCCTGGCGCACTGGGTCTGGGGCGACGGCGGCTGGCTCAAGAAGCTCGGCGCCCTCGACTTCGCGGGCGGGACCGTCGTCCACATCTCGTCCGGCGTGTCGGCGCTGGTGTGCGCGATCATGCTCGGCAAGCGCAAGGGCTACGGTCACCAGCCGATGCAGCCCCACAACCTGCCGATGACGGTGACGGGCGCGTCGCTCCTGTGGTTCGGCTGGTTCGGCTTCAACGCGGGCAGCGCGCTCGAGGCCAACGGGCTCGCGGTGAGCGCGTTCACCGCGACCAACACGGGCGCGGCCGCCGCGGCGCTCGGTTGGATGTTCACCGAGTGGATGAGTCGCGGCAAGCCCACGGTGCTGGGCGCGGCCTCGGGCGCCGTGGCCGGGCTCGTCGCGATCACGCCCGCCTCGGGCTACGTCGGCCCGGTCTCGTCGCTCGTCATCGGCGCCGTCGCGGGCGCCGTCTGCTACACAGCCTGCAATCTCAAGGGCAAGCTCGGTTACGACGACTCGCTTGACGTCGTCGGCGTGCACGGGGTGGGCGGGACGTGGGGCGCGCTCGCCACGGGGCTCTTCGCCTCCAAGGCGATCAACGACGCCGGCGGCGACGGGCTCTTCTTCGGCAACCCGGGCCAGCTCTGGACCCAGATCGTCGCGGTCCTGGCGACGTACGGGCTCGCGATCGTGGGAACCGCGATCATCCTGAAGGTCGTTGATGCGCTGGTCGGCCTCCGGGTTTCCGAGGAGGACGAGGTGGTCGGGCTCGACCTCTCCCAGCACTCCGAGACGGCGTACGCGGCCGGCGGCGGGTACGGCGACGTCGGGGCGGGGCATCCCGGCGCGTTCGGCGAGGCGCGCCCGCGCGTGGCTCACTGAGTCCCATGGCCACCACGCCGAGGCGCTTGATTCGGCCCGGGAGTTCCCCTAAGGTAATCGGGCCATCCATCACCCCCTGAGGAAAAGGAGCTCCGCATGACCGCGAAGGACGTGCTCAAGCTGGCCAAGGAGAAGGGCGCCAAGATCGTCGACCTCCGGTTCATCGACCTGCCGGGGCTCTGGCAGCACTTCTCGATCCCGATCTCGGAGCTGAGCGAGGACATCTTCGAGGATGGGCTCGGCTTCGATGGCTCGTCGATCCGCGGGTTCCAGACGATCGACGAGTCCGACATGCTGCTCCTGCCAGACCCCTCGAGCGCCACCATGGATCCGTTCACGGCGGTGCCCACGCTGGTCCTCGTCTGCAACGTGAAGGACCCGGTCACGGGCAAGTGGTACACGCGCGACCCGCGCTACATCGCCCAGAAGGCCGAGGCCTATCTCAAGAAGACGGGCCTCGCCGACACGGTCTTCATCGGTCCGGAGCTCGAGTTCTTCTTCTTCGACTCCATCCGCTTCGACCAGAACTACCACTCCGGTTACTACTTCATCGACTCGGAGGCGGGTTTCTGGAACTCCGGCAAGGAGGGGACACTCGAGCAGCCGAACCTCGGCTACAAGCCTCGCTACAAGCAGGGCTACTTCCCGGTGCCGCCGATGGACAAGTTCCAGGACATCCGCTCGGACATGGTCCTGGCGCTCGAGTCCGTGGGCGTCCGCGTGGAGGTCCACCACCACGAGGTGGCGACGGGCGGGCAGACCGAGGTCGACATGCGCTACGACACGCTGACCAAGATGGCCGATAAAGTCATGTGGTACAAATACTGCGCCAAGAACACGGCGCGGAAGTGGGGCAAGACCGCCACCTTCATGCCGAAGCCGCTCTTCCAGGACAACGGCTCGGGTATGCACACCCATCAATCGCTCTGGAAGAACGGGAAGAATCTCTTCTACGAGCGGGGCGGCTACGCGGACATCTCCAAGAACTGCCTCTACTATATCGGCGGCATCCTCAAGCACGCCCCCGCGCTGCTGGCGCTCATCGCGCCCTCGACCAACTCCTACAAGCGGCTGGTGCCGGGCTACGAGGCGCCGATCAACCTCGTCTACAGCCAGCGCAACCGTTCGGCCTGCATCCGCATCCCGATGTACTCGAAAGCGGAGGGGGCCAAGCGCATCGAGTTCAGGACGCCCGACCCGACCTGCAACCCGTACCTCAGCTTCTCGGCGTGCCTGATGGCCGGGCTCGACGGGATCGCGAACAAGATCGATCCAGGCAAGCCAGTCGACAAGGACCTCTACGAGCTGCCACCGGCCGAGGCGAAGAAGATCAAGCAGCTTCCCGGTGACCTCAGCATCGTGCTCGACAACCTCGAGAAATCCCACGACTGGCTGCTGAAGGGCGACGTCTTCACCACGGACGTGATCGAGACGTGGATCGAGTACAAGCGCAAGAACGAGGTGGACGCGGTGCGGCTCCGTCCGCACCCGTGGGAGTTCGCGCTGTACTTCGATATTTAGAGCGGCGAACGCATCGCGCGAGCGCGGCGGGGCAGGGGCGGAGGGCGGGCCCCCCCGCGAGCGCGGCGGGGCAGGGGCGGAGGGCGGGCCCCCCCGCGAGCGCGGCGGGCGTGGCGAAGCCCGGGCCCCCCCGCGAGCGCGGCGGGCGTGGCGAAGCCCGGGTGCCCGCCGCTCTAAATGACCAACGCGCCGACCCCCGAGCATCTGACCGAGGTGCTGCGACGCGCCGGTGAGCTGCGCCACGGACGCGTCGCCGAGGTCTCCGTCGAGACTTCGCGGACCACGATCGTCTCCACCATCAGCCGCCTCCGCCTGAGCTACGAGGGCGACCCGGGCGGTAGCCCTGTCCGCGTGCTCCAGAAGACGCCGCGGAAGGACGTCGCGGCCGAGTTCAGCGAGAGCGGATGCAAAGAGGCCGCCTTCTACGCGACCGTCGCCCCCGCGCTGCCCGCGCGTGTCGTGCCGCGCTGCTTCGAGGCGGTCTGGGAGCCCGACGGCGGCCGACGCCACCTCCTGCTCGAGGACCTCACGGACTCCCACGTCGCCGTGAGCGACTGGCCGGTCGCGCCGACCCTCGAGCAGTGCGAGCGAATCGTCGAGGCGTACGCCCGGTTCCACGCGTTCTGGTGGGACGAGCCGCGGCTGGGCGTGTCCGTGGGGACCTTCCTCGACGACGCCGGATTCGAGCGCTTCATGGACGACTTCGCGCGCCGCTTCGCGAGCTTCGCCGGCCGGGTGGGTGACCGGTTGTCCGCCGAGCGGAAGGAGCTCTACGAGCGGTTCCTTCGCGCGGCGCCGCGCCTGCTCGCGCGCTACCGCTCCCACGAAGACCTCACCATCGTCCACGGCGACGCGCACGTCTGGAACCTCCTCTACCCGCGGGATCCCGCGAGCGAGCGGGTGCGACTCATCGATTGGGAGGGGTGGCGCGTCGACACCGCCACCGACGACCTCGCCTACATGATGGCGGTCCACTGGTACCCCGAGCGTCGAAGGCGATTCGAGACGGCGCTGCTCCGGCGCTATCACGCCGCGCTGACGGAGCACGGCGTGCGCGGCTACGGGTTCGAGGCTCTCCGGGACGACTACCGGCTCTCGGCGCTCTGGCAGATCACCACACCGGTCTGGCAGGCGACGGCGAACCTCGGGGCCTGGATCTGGTGGAGCCACCTCGAGCGCATTATGCTCGCCGTCGACGATCTGGACTGCCGCGCGCTTCTCGACTGAGACGCACCGAGCCGCCACGGGAGCGCGGCGGGCGTGGCGAAGCCCGGGCCCCCCCGCGAGCGCGGCGGGCGTGGCGAAGCCCGGGCGCCCGCCGCTCTCAATAGTCCTGCACGCGAAAGTGGCACGGCTCGGGCGATGCCGCGGCAGTAGGCAGGCCGGCGACACGCCAGGGCCGCCAAGCCCATGATTTTCCAGACGGCGGCTCTGGCATCGCGCTTGCCGGGCAGAGGGGCATGGGAGCGACGACTCCTCGCTGGCGGGTGGCGATCGTCGACGATCACGAGCGCTCGCGCGTCGCCCTGCGCGGCGCCATCGCGGCCGCCGGCGGTGCGGTCGCAGGCGAGGCGCTCCTCTGCGCCGACGCGGTCCCGCTGATCGAGCGCACGACACCGGACGTCGCGATCTTCGCCGTCGGTCTTCCGGACGGCGACGGGATCGAGGCGGCGAGCCACGCGATCGCCAGGACGGCCTGCCCCGTGGTCCTCTTCACCAGCCACACCGACGTCCCCCTTGTGGCCCGCGCCCGCGAGGCAGGCGTGATGGCCTACCTCCTGAAGCCGCTGCGCCCGGCCGAGCTCGGTCCGGCGCTCGACCTCGCGATCGCGCGCTTCGCCGAGAACCGCCAGCTGCGCCAGACGCTCGAGGGGCGCAAGTACATCGAGCGGGCGAAGGGCGCGCTGATGGCGCGCTTCGGGCTCACGGAAGAGGAGGCCTTCCGGCGCCTCCGCCGGGCGGCGATGGACAGCCGCAAGCCCATGGTCGAGATCGCCAAGGCACTGCTCGTCTCTGAGTCACTCGCTCACGATCTGCCTACGCGTTAGGCAGATCCCGCCCGCCGAGCGTTCTAAGACCGCGGAAAGGTAGCCGCGGGAATTCGGTACGGCCTTTGCTCTGCAATGCCGCCGGCCGCGGTCAGAGACGCCCGTGGACGACGCGCCAGCGATGTCGCGATCGAGACGAAACCACCTGAAAGGAGACGGTATGGCAGAGTTCTCACGTCGCGACTTCCTGAAGGGCTCGCTCGTCGCAGGGACAGCGCTCGGCGCGGGTCTCTCATTCCCCGGTGTGCCGAGAGCGCAGGAGACGGTCAAGATCGGCGTCCTGCACTCGCTCTCCGGCACGATGGCCATCAGCGAGGTGTCGCTGCGGGACGTCGTGCTCATGGCCGTCGAGGAGATCAACGCCAAAGGCGGTGTGCTGGGCAAGAAGATCTCGCCCGTCGTCGTCGATCCCGCGTCGAACTGGGACCTCTTCGCGGAGAAGGCCAAGCAGCTCCTCCTTCAAGATAGGGTGGCCGTCGTCTTCGGCTGCTGGACGTCGGTCAGCCGGAAGTCAGTGCTGCCCGTCTTCGAGAACAATAACGGCCTGCTCTTCTACCCGGTGCAGTACGAGGGCGAGGAGTGCTCGAAGAACGTCTTCTACACCGGCGCCACGCCGAATCAGCAGCTCATTCCCGGCGCCGAGTATCTGATGTCGAAAGAGGGCGGCGGCTACAAGAAGTTCTATCTGCTCGGAACGGACTACGTCTTCCCGCGCACGGCGAACAAGATCCTCCGCGCCTTCCTGCTCGCCAAGGGGGTGCCCGCGGACAGCATCGCCGAGGAGTACACGCCCTTCAACCACCAGGACTACCAGACGATCGTCGGCAAGATCAAACGCTTCTCGTCCGGCGGCGGCGCCTGCGTGCTCTCGACGATCAACGGCGACAGCAACGTGCCCTTCTACAAGGAGTTCGCCAACCAGGGCCTGCGTTCGGAGAACGCGCCCATCATGGCCTACAGCGTGGCCGAGGACGAGCTCCGCGGCATGGACACCTCGGCCCTCGTCGGCCACCTCGCCGCCTGGAATTACTTCCAGTCGGTCGAGAGCGAGAACAACCGGAAGTTCGTCCAGGCCTTCAAGGCCTTTGCAAAGAAGAGCAACCTTCCCGGCGGCGACAAGCGCGTCACCGACGACCCGATGGAGGCCGCCTATTTCGGCGTCTACATCTGGAAGCAGGCCGTCGAGAAGGCCAAGAGCTTCGACGTCGACGCCGTGCGCAAGGCCGTGTACGGCCAGACGTTCGCGGCGCCGAGCGGCACCATCAAGATGCACGAGTACAACCACCACACGTTCCGGCCGGTCCTCATCGGCGAGATCTTGAAGGACGGCCAGTTCAGGATCGTCTCCCGCACCAAGGGTCTCGTCGAGCCGGAGCCGTGGAGCAAGTACACGAGCCCGGACAAGGGCTGCGACTGGGTCAAGCACCAGGGCACCTATCAGAAGAAGGCGTGAGATACCGTCTCGTCGTCCTCCTTTCAATGGTCGCGTGGCTCGCCGCGGGAGCGGCGGGCCACGCGGCTCTGCCCCCCGCGTCGCCCGAGATCGCCGGCGCGCTCACCGACCTCACAGGTGAAGACGCCGACAAGCGCGAGGCCGCCGTCACCGTCCTGGGAAAGACTCGCGATCCGAGGTGGCTCCAGTTCCTCCACGCGCTCCGCGAGGGCAGCGTCTACGCGCGCACGCGCGCCGGCAAGACCGAGGTCGTCGTCGGCGGCGCCAAGGCCACCCGCGGCGACCAGGACGTCATCGACATCGCCTCCGCCTACGACCGAGGACCGCTCGGCACGGTGCCCCTCGCGGAGCTGAAGGAAGTCCCAGCCGACCGGCGGCTCCGCCTCGTCATCAAGCCGTACCTCGACGCCGACGAGACGCGGACCCAGCTCGCGGACCCCGACCCGGCCGTCCGTCGCGGCGCTGCGGTGAAGCTTGGTAACCAAGCCGAGGCGGGGGCCGCCCCGGTCGTGGAGGCGGCGCTCGAGCGGGAAGCCGACCGCTGGGTCCGCCACGCGCTTCGGGAGGCGCTCGCCCTGATCCGCCTGGCCAACGGTAACCCGGCGCAGCGCGCCGACGCGGCGCGGACGCTCGGCGAGCTCCACTCGGAGAGCGCCCGGCCCGCGCTCGAGCGGCTCGTCGCGGACACGGGCGCCTCGCCGGCCGCGCGCGAGGCCGCGGGGCAGGCCATCCGTCGGATCGACCGCTGGGGCCTCCTCACGCGCACCGTCGAGACGCTCTTCCAGGGCGCGTCGCTCGCCTCCATCCTCCTGCTGATGGCGCTCGGCCTCGCGGTCGTCTTCGGCCTCATGGGTGTGATCAACATGGCGCACGGGGAGCTGATGGCGCTCGGCGCCTACGCGACGTTCGTGGTGCAAAACTGGTTCCGCGCGGCGTGGCCGGAGCGCGTCGACCTCTACTTCGTCGTCGCACTGCCCGTCGCGTTCCTCGTGGCGGCGGCGGTCGGGCTCGTCCTCGAGCGCGGCGTCATCCGGCTCCTCTACGGACGACCGCTCGAGACGCTGCTGCTGACGTGGGGCGCGTCGCTGATCATCCAGCAGGGGCTACGCCTGTGGTTCGGCGCGGCGAACGTGGACGTGAGCGCGCCCCGGTGGCTCTCGGGCGGCGTGCCCGTCATGGTCGGCCTGACGCTCCCGTATAACCGGGTCTTCATCATCGGACTGGCGACCGTGTCGGTCGGCGCGATGTACTGGCTCCTCTTCAGGACGAGCGCGGGCCTCCGGATCCGCGCGGTCACGCAGAACCGCGCGATGAGCTCGTGCCTCGGTGTCCGCGCCGGGTTGGTGGACGCGACGACCTTCGCGTTCGGCGCCGGCCTCGCCGGCCTCGCGGGGTGCGCGCTCACGCAGATCGGCAACGTCGGTCCTTCGCTCGGGCAGAACTACATCGTGGACTCGTTCATGGTCGTCGTCACCGGCGGCGTCGGCAAGCTCGCGGGCACGATCCTCGCCGCGGCGGGGCTCGGCGGGCTCACCAAGGGAATCGAGCCCGCGCTCGGCGCGGTGTTCGGCAAGGTCGCGATCCTCGTCGCCGTCATCCTGTTTCTCCAGCGGCGGCCCGCCGGACTGTTCGCGACGCGGGGACGGAATGCCGAGGCGTGAGGCGCTTGCGGTCGGGCTCGCCGCGGTCCTCCTGGTGGTTGTCCTACCCGTGTGCAACACGCTGCCGGCCGGCTCGCCGCTCGCGCTGTCGAACTTCACGCTGAACCTTTTCGGCAAGTTCCTGACCTACGCGATCCTGGCCCTCGGGCTCGACCTCCTCTGGGGCTACGCCGGGGTCCTCTCGCTCGGCCACGGCGTCTTCTTCGGCCTCGGGGCGTACGCGATGGGCATGCATCTCATGCTCGAGATCGGCGCGAAGAGCGTCTACCAGAGCTCGCTGCCCGACTTCATGGTGTGGAATCAGGTCACAGCCCTGCCGCTCTTCTGGAAGCCCTTCCAGAGCAGCGCGTTCACCCTCGCGGCGGTCGTGCTCGTGCCCGCCCTCTTCGGGCTCGCCTTCGGCTACCTGGCGTTCCGCAGCCGGATCCGCGGCGTGTACTTCTCGATCATCACCCAGGCGCTGGCGCTCAGCGCCTGGCTGGTGTTCAACCGGAACGAGATGAACCTCGGCGGCACCAACGGCCTCGCCGACTTCAAAACGATCTTCGGCTTCCCGCTGAACCGGCCCGGCACCCAGCGCGCGCTGTACGTGGTCACCGCGCTCGCGCTCGTCGCCGCGTACCTGGTCTGCCGGTGGATCACGCTGACGCGCGCCGGCAAGGTGCTCGTCGCCATCCGCGACAGCGAGACGCGCGTCCTCTTCTCGGGGTACTCGCCGGCGGCGTACAAGCTCTTCGTCTTCGTCGTCTCGGCGGTGCTCGCCGGCGTCGCCGGGGCGCTCTACGCGCCCCAGGTGGGCATCATCACGCCGGCGAAGATCGGGGTGCTCCCGTCGATCGAGATGGTCGTGTGGGTCGCCGCAGGCGGGCGCGGCACGCTCTACGGGGCCATCGTCGGCGCCTTCGGCGTCAACTGGATCCAGAGCTGGCTCACGACCAGCTACCCGGATCTCTGGCTCCTCTTCCTCGGCGGACTCTTCATGGGCGCCGTCCTGTTCTTCCCGGACGGGATCGTCGGCGCCCTGGGTCGCCTCGCCGCGCGGGCGCGCCGCCTGGTGGGCCAGCCGACCGCCGAACCGAAGCAAGGCACCGCGATCGACCACTGCGCTCCGATGAATAGCAAATGACCCCCGCCACGGGCAGCATCATCTATCTCGAGGACGTCACGGTGGACTACGACGGCTTCAAGGCGCTAAGCCACCTGAACTTCTTCATGGATCGCCGCGAGCTGCGCGTCGTGATCGGCCCCAACGGCGCCGGGAAGACGACGCTCCTCGACGTCGTCTCCGGGCGGGTGAAGCCGGAGAGCGGCCGCGTGATCTTCGGCCACAACACCGACCTCCTGCCGCTGCGCGAGAACGACATCGCCCAGCTCGGCGTCGGGCGGAAGTTCCAGACGCCGTCCGTGTTCGTGAACCTCACCGTCTGGGACAACGTCGAGCTATCGCTGCGGCGGGCGTCGAAGGGCGTCCTCGCCGCGCTCCGGCGGCGCGATCCCGGCGAGGCGCGCGAGCGGATCGCGCGGACGCTCGAGACCATACAGCTCGCGGGCAAGGCCGGCGCTCCGGCCGGCGCGCTCTCGCACGGGGAGAAGCAGTGGCTCGAGATCGGGATGGTGATCGCCCAGGACCCCGAGCTCCTGCTCGTGGACGAGCCCGTGGCCGGCATGACCGACGAGGAGACGGCGCGCACCGGCGCGCTGCTCGAGGAGATCGCCGCGGACCGGTCGGTCCTCGTCATCGAGCACGACATGGAGTTCGTCCGGCGGCTCGCGCGGCGAGTGACCGTGCTCCACCAGGGGATGGTCCTCTGCGAGGGGCCGGTGGAGCAGGTGCAGAGCGACCCGCGGGTCCTCGAGGTCTACATCGGGCGGCGGCGTGAGGGGGCCGATGCTGTCCGTTAGTCGGCTCGACGTCGCCTACGGGCAGTCGCAGGTCCTCTGGGACGTCGACCTCGACGTCGGCGCCGGCGAGCTCGTCTGTCTCATGGGGCGTAACGGCGTCGGCAAGACCACGCTGCTCAAGACCGCGATGGGGCTCCTGCCGGCGCGTCGCGGGCGCGTGAGCTTCGACGGGACCGAGATCACGGGCTGGTCGCCCGACCGCCGGGCCCGCGCGGGGATCGGCTACGTCCCGCAGGGGCGCGAGATCTTTCCCCGCCTCACGGTCGAGGAGAATCTGCGGATGGCCCTTCTCGGCACTGGCCGCGCCGCCGCGCTCGACGAGCCGCTCGAGCTGTTCCCCGCTCTCGCGCCGCTGCTCCGGCGTCAGGGGGGCGTGCTCTCGGGCGGCGAGCAACAGATGCTCGCGATCGGACGTGCGCTCCTGACCAAGCCGAAGCTCCTCATGCTCGATGAGCCCACCGAGGGCATCCAGCCGTCGATCATCCTCGAGATCGAGGAGGCCCTGCGGCGGATCAAGCGCGAGCTCGGGCTGGCGATCCTGCTGGTCGAGCAGTACCTTGACTTCGCCGAGCGTCTCGCCGACAAGTACGTGATCATGGCCAAGGGCGCCGTCGTCGCCTCGGGTGCGGCGCGGGATCTGAGAGTCGAGACGGTCAGGCGGCACTTGGCGGTCTGACACCATTCGCCTGGAGGTCCGACGATGCACCTCACCCCCCGGGAGCAGGAGAAGCTCCTGATCTTCACGGCCGCCGAGCTGGCGCGCCGTCGCCGCGGACGCGGTCTCCGGC
Source organism: Candidatus Rokuibacteriota bacterium (assembly GCA_003220595.1). GTDB lineage: Bacteria > Methylomirabilota > Methylomirabilia > Rokubacteriales > CSP1-6 > AR19. The sequence continues at coordinate 12,975 of QHSZ01000057.1, forward strand.
TGAACCACCCCGAGGCCCTCGCGCTGATCACCGCCGAGATCCTCGAGGGCATCCGCGACGGCCGGACGGTCGCCGAGCTCATGGAGGCCGGTGTCTCGATCCTCGGCCGCGACGACGTGATGGAGGGCGTGCCCGAGATGATCGACGAGGTGCAGGTGGAGGGCACGTTTCCCGACGGCAGCAAGCTGGTCACGATCCACCAGCCGATCCGCTGAGCCCGGCATGGACGTCGTCATCGAGCGTCTCGGCCCCGACGCCGTCGTCCGCCTGGCGCGCCCACTCGCGGAGCTCCTGGAGGACGCCGTGGACAGCGGAGCGTCGATCGGGTTCCTGCCGCCGCTGGCCTCCGGCGAGGCGGACGCGTACTGGAGCACCGTGCTCCCCGCCCTGCGCGACGGCTCGCGCGTGCTCGTGGTCGCGCGGGGCGCCGGCGGCGCGCTCCTGGGCACGGCCCAGCTCGACCTCTGCACGCGGCCGAACGGGCGTCACCGCGCCGAGGTCGTCAAGGTCATCGTGCACACGAAGGCCCGGCGCCGGGGGATCGGTCGCGCGCTCATGCTGGCTCTCGAGGACGAGGCGCGCCGCCGGGGCCGCAGCACCCTCGTGCTCGACACGCGTCGAGGCGATCCCGCCGAGCGACTCTACGCGGCTGTGGGCTACACTCTGGCTGGCGTGATCCCCGCCTACGCGCGGAGCGCCGGTGGCGCGCTCGAGCCGAGCGCCTTCTACTACAAGCTCCTGGAGGGAGGCACGACGTGATTCCCGGCGAGTACCTGCTGGCGGACGGCGAGGTCGTGGCGAACGCGGGGCGCAGGACGGTCGAGGTGACCGTGGCGAACACGGGCGACCGGCCGATCCAGATCGGCTCCCACTTCCACTTCTTCGAGGTGAATCGGGCCCTGCGCTTCGAGCGCACCCTGGCCTTCGGCATGCGCTTGAACGTGCCCGCGGGCACCGCGGTCCGCTTCGAGCCCGGCGACGAGAAGCGCGTCACGCTCGTCGAGCTCGCCGGCGCGCGGACGGTCTTCGGCCTGAACGCCCTCACGGAGGGCGGCGACCGCGAGCGGGCCCTCGCCCGGCTCACCGCGTGGCTCCGGCCATGACGGTACGGAGTGCCTTGCCATGAGCCTGCGCCTGACGCGGCGGCAATACGCTGACCTCTACGGCCCCACGACCGGCGACCGGGTGCGGCTCGCCGACACCGAGCTCTTCATCCGCATCGAGCGCGACCTGACCACGGCCGGCGAGGAGGCGAAGTTCGGCGGCGGCAAGGTGCTCCGCGACGGGATGGGCCAGGCGGCCCGCGCGACGCGCGCCGACCAGACGCTCGACCTGGTGATCACCAACGCGGTCGTCGTGGACCACTGGGGCATCGTCAAGGCGGACCTCGGCGTGCGCGACGGGCGTATCGTCGGCGTGGGCAAGGCCGGCAATCCCGACCTCATGGCTGGCGTGTCGCCCGGGATGGTGGTCGGCGCCGGCACGGAGGTGATCGCGGCCGAGGGGAAGATCGTCACGGCCGGCGGCCTCGACGCGCACGTCCACTTCATCTGCCCGCAGCTCGTCACGGAGGCGATCAGCGCGGGGCTGACGACACTGGTCGGCGGCGGCACAGGCCCCGCGACGGGCACCAACGCGACCACGTGCACGCCCGGCGAGTGGAACATCCACCGGATGCTCGAGGCGGCCGAGGCGTTCCCGGTGAACCTCGGGTTTCTCGGCAAGGGCAACGCCTCCGCGCCCGATCCCCTGCGCGAGCAGATCGCGGCGGGCGCGATCGGGCTCAAGCTCCACGAGGACTGGGGCACGACGCCGGCGGCGATCGACTGCGCCCTCACGGTCGCCGACGAGCATGACGTCCAGGTCGCGATCCATACCGACACGCTCAACGAGGCGGGCTTCGTCGAGGACTCGATCCGCGCCTTCAAGGGGCGGACGATCCACACCTACCACACCGAGGGCGCGGGCGGCGGCCACGCGCCCGACATCATCCGGGTGTGCGGGGAGCCCAACTGCCTGCCGTCCTCCACGAACCCGACGATGCCGTTCACCGTGAACACGATGGCCGAGCACCTCGACATGCTGATGGTCTGCCATCACCTCAACCCGAGGATCCCGGAAGACCTCGCGTTCGCCGAGTCGCGCATCCGCGCCGAGACCATCGCGGCCGAGGACGTGCTCCACGACCTGGGCGCGATCAGCATGATGTCGTCCGACTCGCAGGCGATGGGGCGGATCGGGGAGGTCATCATCCGCACCTGGCAGACCGCCGACAAGATGAAGCGCCAGCGCGGGCCGCTCGCCGGCGAGCGGCCCGGCGACGACAACCTGCGCGTCAAGCGCTACGTCGCCAAGTACACGATCAACCCGGCGATCGCTCACGGCCTCAGCGCCCACGTCGGCTCGCTCGAGGTCGGAAAGCTCGCCGACCTCGTCCTCTGGCGCCCGGCGTTCTTCGGCGTGAAGCCCGAGCTCGTGGTGAAGGGCGGGATGATCGCGTGGGCGGCGATGGGCGACCCGAACGCGTCGATCCCGACGCCCCAGCCCGTGCTCTACCGGCCGATGTTCGGCGCCTACGGCCGGGCGCCCGGCGCGACGGCGCTCACGTTCGTCTCGCGGGCCGCGCTCGCGGACGGCGTACCGGCCCGCCTGAGGCTCGCGCGCCGGGCGGTGGCGGTGGGGCGGTGCCGAACCATCGGCAAGCGCGACATGGTCCACAACGCGGCCCTGCCCCGCATCGAGGTGGACCCGGAGACCTATGAGGTGCGCGCCGACGGCGAGCGGCTCACGTGCGAGCCGGCGCGCGTGCTGCCGATGGCCCAGCGGTATTTCCTGTTCTAGACGATGGCGGAGCCGGTGGTCGTCGTCACGCACCCGCACGTTCACCTGCACGACGCCGATCTCTCGCGCCTCGAGCGCGACGCCCTCGTGCTCACGGCCGAGGAGCGCCGCTGGGGGCGCCGTCGCGTGACGACGCAGGCCGGCCGCACGCTCGCCCTGGCGCTCCCGACCGGGAGCGTGCTCACGCCTGGCGACATCCTGCACGTCGGCCCCGGCTGGTACGTCGTCATCGAGGCGGCGCGCGAGCCGGTGCTCGCCGTGACACCGCGCTCGCGCGAGGAGGCGCTCCGCATCGCCTTCGAGGTCGGCAACCGCCATTTTACGCTCGCGATCGACGGTGAGCGGCTGCTCGTCCCCGACGACCCGGCGATGGACCAGCTCCTCGGGAGGCTCGGCGTCGCCTTCGAGCGCGTGCAGAGCGTCTTCGTGCCTGTCGGCGCGGGGCATCGCCATGACGCCTGACCCGCCGTTCCTCGCCCTCCTCCAGTTCGCCGACGGGCTCTTCCCCGCGGGCGGGTTCGCGCATTCCTTCGGCCTCGAGACGTACGCGCAGGAGGGGCGCGTGCGCGAGCGCGCGGGCCTCGAGGCCTTCGTCCGGGCCCACCTCGAGGGGAGTGCCGGCCCGTGCGACGCCGTCGCGGTCGCCCACGCGGCGCGCCGCGCCGCGGCGGGCGAGGTCCCGGCGCTGGTCCTCCTCGACGAGCGGCTCGACGCGATGAAGTGCGTGCCCGAGTTCCGCGCGGCGAGCCGGCAGATGGGGCGCCAGACGCTGCGCGTCGCCGCGGGCCTCGGTGACGATCCGATCGTGGGCGAGCTCAGGCACCTCGTGGAGGAGGGGCGGGCACCCGGCCACCACGCCGTGGCGCTCGGGACCGCCCTCGGCCGCGCGGGCGCGGACGCGGAGCGGGCGGCGGCGGCCTATCTCTATTCCACCGCGGCGCTGCTGGTGGGCGCCGGGCTCCGGCTGATCGCGCTCGGCCAGCTGGACGGCCAGCGCGTGCTCGCGGCCGTCCGGCCCCTCGTGGCTCGGCTCGCAGGCGACGCGGTCGTCGCACGCGTCGAGGACATGTGGAGCTTCACCCCCGGTCTCGAGCTCGCGGGCCTCCGCCACGCGGCGCTCGACAGGAGGCTATTCAGGTCATGAGCGCGACCCCGCGTATTCCGCGGCCCCTCAAGATCGGCGTCGGCGGCCCCGTCGGCTCCGGCAAGACCGCGCTCACCGAGGCGCTCTGCCGCCACCTCCGCGAGCGTCTCGACATGGCGGTGATCACCAACGATATCTACACGAAGGAGGACGCCGAGTTCCTCGTCCGGCGCGGCGCCCTGCCGGCCGAGCGCGTCGTCGGCGTGGAGACGGGCGGGTGCCCGCACACGGCGATCCGCGAAGACGCCTCGGTGAACCTGGAAGCCGCCCACGCGCTGATGCGGGCGTTCCCGGATCTCGAGCTACTCCTGATCGAGAGTGGTGGCGACAATCTGGCCGCGACCTTCAGCCCGGAGCTCGTCGACGCGACGATCTACGTGATCGACGTCGCCGAGGGCGACAAGATCCCGCGCAAGGGCGGGCCGGGGATCACGCGCTCCGACCTGCTCGTGATCAACAAGATCGACCTCGCGCCCCACGTCGGCGCTGACCTCGCCATGATGGAGCGCGACACGCGACGGATGCGGGGCGAGCGGCCCTTCGTGTTCACCAACCTCCGGACGGGCGAAGGGGTCCCGGCACTCCTCGCCTGGATCCGCGAGGAGCTTCTCCTCGAGCCCGTCGTGCGAGCCGAGGCGGTCGACCGACGAGGCGAGCGGTGAGATTGCTCGAAGATGACCGGCGCATCGGTCGCGACGGCACGCTGCGGCTCGGGTTCGAGCGCCGCGGCGCTGCCACGGTCCTGCGGCGCGTCGGCTACACGCTACCGCTCCAGGTCCTGGCGCCGGTCGCGCTCGAGGACCCCGCCGCCGTCGTCTCGGTCCTCAATCCGACGGGCGGGCTGCTCGGCGGCGACCGCCTGACGATCGAGGCCGACCTCGGCCCGGGGGCCCACGCGCTGCTCACGACGCCCTCGGCCACCCGGGTGTACCGCGCGCCGGCCGAGGCGACGGTGCAGACCGTGGCGCTGCGGCTCGGCCGAGGGGCGGCCGTCGAGTGGGTGCCGGACCACACGATCCCGTTCCCGGGCTCGGTGTTCCGCCAGACGATCGAGTGCGAGCTGGAGGACGCCGCGACACTGGTCCTGCTCGACGCGTTCGCGGCCGGCCGCGTCGCGCGCGACGAAGCATGGGCCTTCGGGCGGCTCGAGAGCGCCCTGACCGTGCGCGACCGCCGCGGCCTCGTCTTCCACGACCGCTTCGTCCTCCGGCCGGGTGCCCACGCCGCCGGGCTCGGCGGCTCCGAGGGACACCCGTACTTCGCGACGCTGGTCGTGGCCGCCGACGCGGGGGTGGAGCGCTTCGTCGCCGCCGCGGGCGACGCCCTCGCCGGCGCCCGGGGCGCGACGGCCGGCGTCGCGGCGCTGCCCCGGCGCGGGGCGGTCGTCCGCTGCCTCGCTGCGAGCGCGCCCGCGCTCACCGGGGCGCTCGAGGCCCTCTGGGCCGTCGCGCGCCGCGAGCTCCTCGGGCTCCCCGCACTCTCCCTGCGCAAGCCGTGACGCGCCGCCCCCGGAGCACGTGGCGCGAGGCCTGGGTTTCCGCTACACTGAGCCGGCGTCCATGTTCAACCTGATCCCGAAGGAAGTCCGGTTCTTCGACTACTTCGAGCAGCAGTCCCAGCAGATCATCAAGGCTGGCACGCTGCTCTCCGAGCTCGTCCACAACTTCGCCGACGCCCGCGCCAAGGCCTTCGCGATCAAGGAGGTCGAGCACGCCGGCGACCAGATCACCCACGAGATGTTCAGGCGCCTGAACACGACCTTCATCACCCCGATCGACCGCGAGGACATCCACGACCTCGCCACGCGGCTCGACGACGTCCTCGACTTCATCGAGGCCGTCGCCGAACGGCTCGTGGTCTACCGCATCAAGGAGCCGACCTCGGCGTGTCGCGCGCTGGCCGAGCTGATCGTCGCCCAGATCGCGGCGATGGACCGCTGCATCCGCTGCCTCCGCACGATGGATCCGGGCTTCCACGAGCACGCCGTCGAGGTGAACCGTCTCGAGAACCGCGCCGACTCGCTCCTGCGCGAGACCCTCGCGGCGATGTTCGAGGAGCAGCCGGACCCGATCGAAGTGATCAAGTGGAAGGAGATCTACGAGACCCTCGAGGCCGTCACGGACCGCTGCGAGGACGTGGCGAACGTGATCGAGGGCATCATCCTCAAGATGGCGTGATCACGCCGACTCCGCCCTCGTGCTGACCACCGTCGTCTTCATCATCTTCGTCGCGCTCGTCTTCGACTTCATCAACGGCTTCCACGACGCCGCGAACTCGATCGCCACGGTCGTCTCCACGCGCGTCCTGACGCCGCTCCAGGCCGTCATCTGGGCGGGCTTCTTCAACTTCATCGCGGCGTTCGCCTTCGGGGTGCATGTCGCGACCACGGTCGGCAAGGGTGTCGTCGAAACCAGCATCGTGGACCAGTGGGTGATCCTCGCGGCGCTCGCCGGCGCGATCGTCTGGGACCTCATGACGTGGTACTGGGGGCTGCCCACGAGCTCGTCGCACGCCCTCATCGGCGGCCTCGCGGGCGCGGGTGTGGCCAAGGCGGGGCTCGGCTCGCTGGTGGTGGGCGGACTCGTCAAGATCGGCATTTTCATGATCCTGGCGCCGCTGCTCGGACTCGTGCTCGGCTTCGCGATGATGCTGCTCACGATGCGGACCTTCAGCGCCGCGACCCCGGGCCGCGTGGACCGCGTCTTCCGGCGCGGCCAGCTCGTCTCGGCCGCCGCCTACAGCATCGGCCACGGCACCAACGACGCCCAGAAGACGATGGGGGTCATCACGGTCCTGCTCTTCTCGACCGGCCACCTCGGACCGGAATTCTACGTCCCCTTCTGGGTGATCCTTGCGGCGGGCGCCGCGCTCGGCCTCGGGACAACCTTCGGGGGATGGCGCATCGTCAAGACCATGGGCATGCGCATCACCAAGCTCCGCCCGATCGGAGGCTTCTCCGCCGAGACCGCGGGCGCCATCACCCTGATCGGCACGGCGCTCGCGGGCATCCCCGTGAGCACGACGCACACGATCAGCGGCGCGATCATGGGCGTGGGCGCGGTGCAGCGCTTCTCCGCGGTCCGCTGGGGCGTCGCCGGCCGCATCGTGTGGGCGTGGATCTTCACGATCCCCGCGTCCGCGGCGATCGCGGCCGCGGTGTGGCTGGTGATTCGTCCGCTCGCTCCCTGAGGCCGGCCTCGCCCG
>QHSZ01000215.1 GCA_003220595.1 Candidatus Rokuibacteriota bacterium
GCTCGCGCTCTCCGGCTTCATCATCCCGTTCAGCTTCGCCTACGACCCGGCGCTGATGATGCTGGGCGCGAGCGTCCCGCACGTCGTGCTCAGGACCGCGGCGGCGACGCTCGGCATCGTCATGCTCGGGGCGGGCCTGATCGGCTACTTGCGCCGGCCGACCCGCCGCTGGGAGCGCGCGCTGCTCCTCGCCGGCGCCCTGCTCCTGATCTTCCCCGGAGCGCTGAGCGACGTCCTGGGTGTAGCATGTTTTCTCATCGTCTACGTGTCGCAGCGCGTGGCGGGCGCGCCGGCACCGGGGGTGGCGCTCGGCCGCGAGCGCGACTCGGATCGAGTGTGAGGGAGGAGGCTCGATGCGCAGCTACGTGCGGGTCGTCGAGGAGCGCCACGGGTTTCCCGGGGCGCTCCGAGCGCGGGGGGGTGTGGGGGGCCATGTCGGGGCCCCTCACGTCGACTGATGGGGTTCCTGGACATGCGTGAATGGATGACGCGGCTCGAGAAGGAAGGCGAGCTTCGCCGCATCACGGCCGAGGTGGACTGGGACCGCGAGCTGGGCGCGATCACACGGCGGGTCCTCGAGAAGAAGGGCCCGGCGCTCCTCTTCGAGAGCATCAAGGGCTACCGCAAGGGCCGCTGCACGCGGCTCATGACGAGCGGGCTCGGCAGCCGGAGCCGGCTCGCGCTGGCCCTCGGCTTCCCCAAGGACACCTCGAACCGCGAGCTGGTCCAGCACGTCATGAAGAAGAACCGCGAGACGATCCCGCCGCGGATCGTGGCGGGCGGCCCCGTGAAGGACGTCGTCGTCCGCGGGGCGCAGGTGGACCAGGCGGAGTTCCCCGTCCCGAAGTGGCACGTCCTCGAGGGCGGGCGCTACATCCACACGTTTTCGGGCATCGTCACCCGCGACCCCGAGACGCGCGTGATGAACGTCGGTATCTACCGCGGCATGATCGGTCAGAAGCACACGACGCCCATGCTGCTCATCAAGGGCGGCCAGCACTGGGGCCAGCACTTCATGAAGTACGCCGCGCGGGGCGAGCCCATGCCGGTCGCCTGCGTGATCGGCTGGGATCCGATCATGCCGTTCCTCGCGGGCTCGCCGATCCCGAGCGGGATCTGCGAGTGGGACGTGATGGGCGCCTACCGTGACGAGCCGGCGGAGCTGGTTCGCTGCGAGACCGTCGACCTGGAAGTCCCCGCGAGCGCCGAGATCGTCCTGGAGGGCGTCATCAGCGACGACCCGGCCACCTACGAGGTCGAGGGCCCCTTCGGCGAGTTCACGGGCTACGTCTCCGACATTCCGACGCCGCGGCCGAGCATGAAGGTCGCGTGCATCACCCACCGGCGCGACCCGATCTTCCGCGGGACGCTCGAGGGGACGCTGCCCGGCTCCTACAGTGAGAACAGCGTGATGTCCTCGGTCCAGCGCGCCGCGATCGCGTGGAACATCCTGACCCAGGCGGGCATTCCGGGGGTGCGCGACGTGTTCGTCCCGCCGATCACCAACGGCGTGAACATCGTCGTGCAGATCGCGAAGGCCTACCAGGGCCAGCCGAAGCAGATCGCCGCCGCGCTCTGGGGGAACAGCGCCGCCCAGTACCGCTACAAGCACGTCACCGTCGTCGAGGACGACATCGACCCGTCGTCGTACGAGCAGGTGGACTGGGCCTTCGCCCACCGCGTGAACGCCGGCGAGGACGGCATCGTCGTCTTCCCAGGGATCTTCGGCTCGCCGATCGACCCGAGCACGCCGCTCGAGGACCGGAACGTCGCCCAGCTCGGCACCGGTCTCTGGAACCGCGTGCTCATCGACGCCACACGCTCGTGGAAGTTCGAGCGGCGGCCCGAGTGGGGCGGTGCGCGCTTCCCGCCGACGGTGCGCCCGGCGCCCGAGGACGAGGCGCGGGTGCGCGCGCGCTGGACCGAGCTCGGGCTCGCGGATCTCTGATGAAGATCACCGGGGTCGAGGCGATCCCCCTGGCGATCCCGCTCGTGGCTGGTGCGCCTTCGTCCTCGTGGGCCGACGGCATCGGGCGCCAGGTGCTCGTGCGCGTGACGACCGACGAAGGCCTCGTCGGCTGGGGCGAGTGCTTCGCCTACGGCGTGCCCCTCGCGGTCTGTGCCGTCGTCGAGGAGGCGCTGGCGCCGCTCGTCGTCGGCCAGGACCCGACGCGGATCGAGCACCTCGTGGACACGATGCAGCGCGCGCTCATGATCTGGGGGCGCCGCGGGCTCGCGATGATGGCGGTGAGCGGCGTCGAGCTGGCGCTCTGGGACCTCACGGGCAAGGCGCGCGGCGTGCCCGTCTATCAGCTCCTCGGCGGGCTCTGCACCTCCCGAGCGCGCGTCTACGCGAGCCTCCTCCGCTACGAGACGCCCACCAAGGTGCGCCAGGCCGTCTCGGCGGCGCTCGTCCTCGGCTTCACCGCCATCAAGCTCCACCAGACCGACGTCCGGTCGGTGGCCGACGCGCGCGAGGTGGCCGGCGACGGCGTCGAGCTGATGCTCGACACCAACTGCCCGTGGAGCGTGGAGGACGCGATCCGCATCGGCGGCCAGCTCGAGCGCTACGAGCTGCGCTGGCTCGAGGAGCCGGTGTGGCCGCCCGAGGACTATGACGGTCTCGCGCGCGTGCGCGCGGCGCTCCGCACGCCGATCGCGTGCGGCGAGAACGAGGCGACCGCGGTCGCGTTCCGGGCCATCCTCGACGCGGGCGCGGCCGACATCGTCCAGCCGAGCGTGACGAAGGTGGGCGGGATCCTCGAGATGAAGAAGATCGCGACGCTCGCCGCCGCGGCCGGCGTCACGTTCGTCCCGCACTCGTTCTACTTCGGCCCCGGCCTCGCGGCCACGCTCCACGTCGTCGCGTCCACGCCGGGCGTGCCGTACGTCGAGTTCCCGCCGGGCCAGCTCGAGGCCCCGCTGCTCGCCGAGCCGATCCGCTGCGCCGGCGGCGCCGTCACCATCCCGGACCGGCCGGGGCTCGGCGCCGACCCCGACCCGGCCACGCTCGCACGCTATCCCTACCGCCGCGAGGGCGCCCGCCCGCTCTACCTGACGTGAGCCGGGCCCTCGTCTTCGATTTCGACGGGCTCATCCTCGACACCGAGGGCCCAGAGTTCAAGGCCTGGCAGGAGATCTACGTGGCCCACGGCTGCCACCTCGCCCTCCAGACCTGGGCGGCCTGCATCGGCACCCGGGACGCCTTCGATCCGTACGCCGACCTCGCCGCCCGGGCCGGCCGCGCCCTCCACACGGCGGCGATTCGAGCGGCGCACGAGGCGCGGGTCGCCGAGCTGATCGCGTTCGAGCCTGTGCGTCCCGGGGTGCGCGACTATCTCGACGCGGCACGGCGGCTCGGCCTCGGGCTGGCGGTCGCCTCGAGCTCGTCGCGGCGATGGGTGGCGGGCCACCTCGAGCGACTTGGCCTCGCCGATCGCTTCGACGTCCTCTGCTGCGTGGAGGACGTGCCGCGCGTGAAGCCGCACCCGGACCTGTACGTCGCCGCGCTGAAGGCACTCGGGGCCGCGCCCGAGGCCGCGATTGCGCTGGAGGACTCGCCGAACGGTGTCCTTGCCGCCAAGCGCGCCGGGCTCTTCTGCGTGGCCGTGCCCAATCCGCTCACTGCCAAGCTCGACCTGAGCGCGGCGGACATCCGGCTGGCTTCGCTCGACGAACTGCCGCTGCCCGCCCTTCTCCGCCGTACCGGGCCATAAGCCTCCGGGTTCCGATGCCGCTCGCCGGGCGTCGCCCGCGTTGGCGGTATGGGTATGATGGTCCCCGATGGAGATCATCGAGGCGAGGGCGTTGCCCGACATCGAGCGCGCCCGCGAGCTCTTCCGCGAGTACGAGACGTCGCTGGGCGTCGACCTCTGCTTCCAGGGGTTCGAGCAGGAGCTCGCGGGCCTGCCGGGCGCCTACGCGCGGCCGTCGGGGCGCCTGCTGCTCGCCGTCGACGACGGCCGGCCGGCGGGCTGCGTCGCGCTCCGCCCCCTCGGCGCTGACGGCTGTGAGATGAAGCGCCTCTACGTGCGGCCGGAATTCCGCGGCCGGCGCGTCGGGCGGCTCCTCGCCGAGCGCGTCATCGCCGAAGCGCGCGCCATCGGCTACCCCCGCATGCGCCTCGACACGCTGCCCTCGATGAAGGAGGCGATCCCCTTGTACCGCTCGCTCGGCTTCGCGGAGATCGGGCCGTACTACGCGAACCCGGTGCCGGGCGCGCTCTTCATGGAGCGGGCGCTCCCCTAGAATGTCGTGACACCAAACGAGCGCGCGTACTACACCTCGCACAGCAAGGTTTCAGATCCCGGAGTGCATGCGCGGCTACTCGACACGCTGCCGTCCGATCCCGAGCGTCTTGTCGTGGCCATCTCGGCGCTCGTCCTCCATCAGGGGTTCGTTGCGGCGCTCGGCATCACGCCGCCGCCGGAGAGCGCCGACGACGTCGACACCCGCACGATCGCGCGCATGCTCGAGCGCATCCTCGCGCGCGATCCGGCGGCGCTCGAGGTCGCGCGCCCGCCCGAGCGGCGTTTTATCGGTGTCTGCCGCGATTACACCTTGCTCGCGTGCGCGGCGCTCCGGCATCACGGTGTGCCCGCGCGCGCCCGCGTTGGCTTCGCCAACTACTTCACGCCGGACTTCAACGAAGATCACTGGGTCTGTGAGTACCACACTGGCGATCGGTGGCGCTTGCTCGATCCCGAGCTGAACACGCGCGTGCGCGACTATTTCAAGGTCAGGTTTTCCCCGGTGGACGTGCCGCGCGACGCGTTCATCGTCGCTGGCGAAGCGTGGCGGCGGGCGCGCGCCGCCGCGCTCGATCCCGCGACGTGCGGCGTCTCCGTAGCCGGCATTGGCGGAGCTTGGTTCATCGGCGGCAGCGTCGTGCGCGATCTTGCCGCGCTCAACAAGCGCGAGATGCTCGCATGGGACTACTGGGGCCTCACGCGTGAGTTCCGACCCGGCGCGCCTGTGTCCGACACGGCGGCCTTGCGCCTCGACACGCTCGCCGCGCTGACCGCGAGTCGCGACCCCGACTGGAAGGCGATCCGCGAGACCTACGACGGAGGCGATGAGCTGCGGGTGCCCCGCGTGGTGGTGAGCAAGGGAAGGAGAGACGTCGCCGTGGATGTCTGACGGTTCCCTACGCGCTCAGGCGCGCGCGGGCGCGGCGACGGAGGCGCGGAGGGCGAGGCAGAGCGGGATCGTGACGAGCACGAGGGCCGCCACCGTGAGGAGCGTCGCCGAGACGCCGACCGCGTCGCCGAGCAGGCCGTAGAGCGTCGGCGCGGTCGCCGAGGCGCCGACCGTCAGCGTGTAGTAGAGGCCGTACGCGCGCGAGCGGCGGTCGGCGGTCACGAGGTCCGCCACCGTCGCGTACAGGACCGACGACGTCCCGTTCAGGGCGATCCCGAGCGGCAGCAGGACCGCGAGCGCGACCGGCAGGGGTGCGGCGACGATCAGCACGATGCCGAGCGCGGTCGCGCCCTCGGTGAGCACCACCGTGCGGATCACGCCGACGCGCTCGGCGATGACGCCGCAGGCGAGCTTGCCGACCGCGCCCCCGGCGAAGACGAGCGCCAGCGCGGTCCCGACGCCCGCCACCGTCAGGCCCTTGGCGATCAGCGCGAAGGGGAGGAAGGTGAGCAGCCCGGTGCGCGTCGCGTTGTCGATCATGCCGACGGCCGAGAGCGCCTGGAAGCCCCGCGCGTCCCTGATCCCCCAGCCGCGCTGCGCGCGGGCCGCCGCGCGGGCGGCGTCGTCCGCGGCGTCGCCGGTGCGAAGCCGCGCGAGGACCGCGAGGATCGCGACCGCGGCGGCGAGCCCGAGGACCCCGTAGCCGGCCGCGGCCGCGCGCCACCCGACGAGCGTCGCGACGAACGCGACCGCCGCGGGCACGGCGACCTTGCCCAGGTCGCCCGCGAAGTTGTACGTGCCGAGCGCGGTCCGCCGGGCACCCGTCTCGTACGCCTTGGAGACGAGCGACGACGAGAGCGGATGCTGGACTCCGGAGCCGAGGCCCGCGAAGAGCAGGAGGAGCAGCAGCGACGCGAAGCCGCCGGCCCACGCGCCCGCGGCGACGAAGCCGCACGCGGTCGCCGCCGTGCCGGCGACGAGCAGCGGCCGCTCGCCCCAGCGCTCGGCGAGCAGCCCCGCCGGCAGCTGGAACGCGGCCATGGCACCGGAGTAGACGGTGCGGATCAGCCCGACCTGCGCGTAGCCGAGCCGGAACTCCTGGGCCCAGAGCGGCAGGAGCACGTAGAGGATGTCCGAGAAGCCGTCGTGGACGAAGTGGATGGCGGAGGCTGCCGCCAGGACGGCGCGCGCGCGGTTCTTCACGTCGAGTAGAATACCGCAGGGGGGCCCATGACGATCAGCATCACCCGCGTCTACACGCGCACGGGCGACAAGGGCGAGACGGCCCTCGTCGGCGGCCAGCGGGTCCCCAAGGACTCGCCGCGCATCGCGGCCTACGGCACGATCG
>QHSZ01000216.1 GCA_003220595.1 Candidatus Rokuibacteriota bacterium
CCATCGCTCGGACGTGGACGCGACCAAGTCGTTCTTCGTCCTCGACCGCGAGGCGTGCATCCTCTGCGGCCGCTGCACCGTCGCGTGCGACGAGGTCCAGCAGATCGGCGCGATCTCGCTCCTGGGCCGCGGCCACGCGACGCGCGTCGGCGTCTTCGGCGACGGTGCCATGGCGTCCTCGGTCTGCACCTCGTGCGGGCAGTGCGTGGCCACGTGCCCGACGGGGGCCCTGCGCCCGAAGGACACGCCGGCGAAGGTCGTCCAGCGCGTCGAGACGACGTGCCCGTACTGCGGCGTCGGCTGCGGGATCGAGCTCGGTATCCGCGAGGACGACCGCCTCGCCCTCATGACGGACGACGTGCCGTCGAACCCCTCGAGCCTCGGCATGCTCTGCGTCAAGGGACGCTTCGCGACGGGCTTCGTGCACTCGCGCGACCGGATCACGCGCCCGATGATCCGTCGCGACGGGCGCTTCGAGCCTGCGTCCTGGGATGAGGCGCTCGACGCGGCCGCCGCCGGGCTCGCGAAGCACGGCGGGCGCTTCGGCGCCCTCGCGAGCGCCAAGGCCACCAACGAGGACGGCTACATCATCCAGAAGTTCTGCCGCGTCGTCATGCAAACGAACGACGTGGACCACTGCACCCGCCTCTGCCACTCCCCGTCCGTCGAGGCCATGCTGGTCTCGATGGGCTCGGGGGCGACGTCCAACTCGTACCAGGACTACGAGGAAGCAGGCTGCCTCCTGGTGGTCGGCGCCGACGCCTCCGCGAACCACCCGGTGATCGCGGTGCGCTTCCGCCGCGCCGTCAGCCGGGGGGCGCGGCTCGTGGTCGTGAATCCCCGGCGCATCGAGCTGTGCGACCAGGCTGATCTCTGGATCCAGCCGCGGCCCGGCACCGACGTGGCGCTCTTCAACGCGATGGCGCGCGTGATCCTCGACGAGGGCCTGGCGAACGAGGAGTTCATCCGGGCGCGCACGGAGGGGTTCGACGCCTGGCGGGCCTCGCTCGCGCGCTTCACCCTCGACGAGGCCGCGCGCGTCACGGGCGTCCCGGCCGAGGACATCGCCCGCGCGGCGCGCTGGTACGCGAAGCCCGCCTTCGCCGGCTCATGTCTGGTCTGGGGCATGGGCATCACCCAGCACACGAACGGGATCCACAACGCCCACGCGCTGCTCAACCTTTCCCTCGTCGCCGGCCAGATGGGCTTCGCGGGCAGCGGCATCTCGCCGCTCCGCGGCCAGAACAACGTCCAGGGCTGCGGCGACGCCGGCTGCATTCCGACGAACCTCCCGGGCTATGCGCACTACGACCCCACCACGCTCGCGCGCTTCGAGGCGGCGTGGGGCGCGCGGCCGCCCGGGCGCCCCGGGCGCGTCGTGACGGAGATGGTCGAGGGGTGCCTCAGCGGCGAGACGCGCGCCATGTACGTCGTCGGCGAGAACCCGCTGCTCTCGGAGCCCGACCTCCACCACGCCGAAAAGGCGCTGGGCCAGCTCGATTTCCTGGTGGTCCAGGACCTCTTCATGCACGAGACGGCCGAGCGCGCCCACGTCTTCCTGCCCGCCGCGGCCTTCGCCGAGAAGGAGGGCACGTTCACCAACTCGGAGCGGCGCGTGCAACGCGTCCGGGCCGCGCTCGCGCCGCCCGGCGAGGCGCGGCCCGACTGGTGGATCACGTGCGAGCTGGCGCGGCGCGTGGCGCGAAAGCTCGGCGTGGATATCGGCAGGCAGTTCGACTACGCGGGGCCCCGCGAGATCTTCGACGAGATGGCGAGCCTCTGGCCCTTCCTGGCCGGGCTGTCGCACGCGCGGCTCGATCGCGAGGGCGGGCTCCAGTGGCCGTGCCCGACCCCGGAGCACCCGGGCACGCGCTTCCTCTACGCCGACTCGTTCCCGCTGGGGCGCGCACGCTTCGTCCCGGCGCTCCAGCTGGCCGAGGCCGCCGAGCTGCCGGACGCCGCCTTCCCGTTCGTCCTCAACACCGGCCGGCTCCTCTACCACTGGCACGGCGGGACGCTCACCCGGCGCGTCCAGGGGCTGATGGAGCTGGCGCCGCACCTCGAGGTGGCGATCCACCCGAGCGACGCGCGGCGCCTGGGCCTCGCGACGGGCACGCGCCTCCGGGTCGAGTCGCGGCGCGGCGAGCTCGTGGGCCGGGCGCACGTGACGGAGGCGGTGCGGCCGGGCGCCCTCTTCGTGCCGTTCGTGAAGCTCGAGGAGTCGGCGGCGAACTTCCTCACGAACGCGGCGTTCGACCCCTCGTCGAAGATCCCCGAGTACAAGGTCTGCGCCGTCCGCGTCGAGCGCCTGCCCGAGTAGTTCGTTCGCGGGCCGACACTCGCTCGCGGGCCGCCTTGACAGCGAGGCGGCCGATGACTTACACCCAGCCCACAGGAGGAGTGCCCCCATGCGCAGGCGGTCGGCAGCATCCCACTCGGTCGGCCGACGGCGGTTCCTGACCCTGAGCGCGGCCGGGCTCGTCGCCGCCGGCCTTCCGCGCGCCGCTCGCGCGCAGGGCAAGCGCAGTGGCGAGCTGGTGGCCGGGCTGTCCGAGCGCATGCTGACGCTCGATCCGGCCAACCACTACTCGATCTCCTCCACGTCGGTGCATCGGCACATGTTCGATCCGCTGGTGGACGTCACCAACGATTCGAAGTTCGTGCCCGCGCTGGCCGAGTCCTGGCGCGCGGTCAACAACACCACCTGGCGCTTCACGCTTCGGAAGGGCGTCACCTTCCACGACGGCACGCCGTTCAACGCGGACAGCGCGCTCTTCACGCTCCGACGCGTGAAGGACAATACCAAGCTGATCAAGTCCTTCGTGTATCAGGACATCGAGTCGGTCGAGAAGGACGGCGACTATTCAGTGGTCGTGACCTCCAACCGGCCGTTCGGGTCGCTGCCCGCGCATCTCACCATGCTCGGCATGCTGCCGCCCCACGCGGCGAAGAACGAGGAGGCGTTCTTCCAGAAGCCGATCGGCACCGGTCCGTTCCGCTTCACGAGCTGGACCCACGGCGACCACATCGTGCTGGCGGCCAACCCGACCTACTGGAAGCCCGGGGTGCCCCGGGTCGAGAAGGTCACGTTCCGCTTCATCCCCGAGCTGTCCACGCGGGCGGCGGGCCTGCGCGCGGGCGAGATCCATGTGGTCGACCGCGTCACCCCCGACCTGGTCGAGACGCTCAAGAGCAGCCGCGGCGTGAAGGTGTTCGACGTGCCCGCGGTCGAGGCCCAGCGCTGGATCTTCCAGCTCGCCAAGGAGCCGGTGAAGGACCAGCGGCTCCGGCAGGCGATCTCGCTCGCCATCGACCGGAACGTGATCATCAAGGACCTGCTGCTGGGCTACGGGCGGCCCGTGGACAGCCCCGTCCCGCCCGGGCTGATCGGCCACACCAGCCTGCCCGCCAAGCCCTACGATCCCGAAAGGGCGCGCCAAATCCTCAAGCAGGCCGGCTACACCAATGTGTCGATCGACTTCGTGCTCATGAAGGATCTCTACCCGAAGCAGCTCGAGATCACCCAGGCGGTCGCGGCGATGCTGGGCGAGGTGGGGATCAAGGTCAACATCAAGAATCTCGAGATCGCGACGGCGCGGGAGCACCGGAGCGCAGGGACGTACGACATGTTCTTCTCGGGCTGGGCCCACATGCCGCACGATCCGGACTGGTACTTCGGCCAGTGGTTCACCCGGGCGGGCTCCGAGAAGCTCACCCGCTACAACAACCCGCGCGTGGAGCAGCTCATCGCGGAGGGGCGCGTGCCCGATCCCAAGGTGCGCCAGGCCAAGTACGAGGAGCTCGAGCGCATCCTGTGGGACGAAGAGCCCGAGATCTGGCCCTACTACAGCGTCGCGATCTACGGGGTCAGCGATCGCGTGCGCAACTTCGAGCCGCGCCGCGACTACTACGTCCTGCTGAGTGACGTCGCGATCGTGTAGCCCGGTGCGGGGCTGAGAGCGTACGCCCTCCGCCGGCTCGGCCAGGCGGCCCTGACGCTCCTCGGCGTCTCGGTCCTCGTGTTCGTCGTGCTCCGCGTCCTGCCGGGTGACCCCGCCAAGATGTTGCTCCCCGAGGGCGCGCCCCAGTCCGCGGTCGACGAGCTGAACCGGCATCTTGGCCTGCGCGAGCCGCTCCACGTCCAGTACGCGATCTTCATCCGGAGCGTGTTCCGCGGCGACTTCGGCCAGTCCTTCCAGTACCGGGCGCCTGCCCTTCGGGTCGTCACCGAGCGGCTGGCCGCGACCGCCCAGCTCGCGCTGGCCGCCATGTTCCTCACGGGGGCGGTCGGCGTCTCGCTCGGCATCGTGGCCGCGGTGCGGCGGGGCACGCGCTACGACGTCGCGAGCACGCTCTTCGCGGTGCTCGGCCAGTCGCTGCCGAACTTCTGGCTCGGCATCATGCTGATCCTGCTCTTCGGGGTCGCCCTCCGCTGGCTGCCCACCTCCGGCTTCGAGAGCTGGCGGCACCTCATCCTGCCCGCGGTGACCCTGGCCGCCTTCCCGACCGCGCTCGTCGCCCGTCTCACCCGCTCCAGCATGCTGGAGATCCTCGGGCGCGACTACATTCGCACCGGCCGCGCCAAGGGCCTGGCCGAACGCGCCGTGGTGCTCCGGCATGCGCTGCGGAACGCGGCGGTCCCGGTGCTCACCGTGCTCGGGCTGCAGGTCGGCACCCTGCTCGGCGGCGCGGTCATCACCGAATCGGTGTTCGCGTGGCCGGGCATGGGCAAGCTGGTGGTGGATGCGATCTTCTTTCGCGATTTCCCGGTGGTGCAGACCGTGCTGATCTTCTCGGCCACCATCTTCGTGCTGATCAATCTGCTGGTGGACCTGCTCTATACCGTCATCGATCCCCGGATCCGCTATTCGTGACGGACCTATTCGTGACGGACCGCTCACTCGAGGCCGGGCCCCCGACGTCTCACCGCCGTCCCCTGAACGCGCCGGCGGTGATCGGCGGGCTCCTGCTCGCGCTCACCGTCCTCGCCAGCGTGCTCGCCCCGGTGCTCTCCCCCACCGACCCGGTGAAACCGCAGTTCAGCCGGCGGCTCGCCCCGCCGTGGGGGCTCGGGGGCACGCCGGCGCACGTCCTCGGCACCGACAACCTGGGCCGGGACATCCTCGCGCGCCTGCTGCACGGCGGCCGGATCTCGCTCGCCCTGGCCTCGGTCTCGGTCCTCATCGCGGCCGCGGTGGGCATCGTGGTCGGCCTCGTGGCGGGCTCCGGGGGCGAGCGCGTCGACGCGCTTTTCATGCGCCTGGCCGACGTCCAGCTCGCGCTGCCCGTCATCATGCTCGCGATCGCGATCGTCGCGGTGGTGGGCACGAGCCCGGCCGCCCTCGTGGGCGTGCTCGCGCTGAGCGGGTGGGTGCTCTACGCGCGGACCGTCCGCGCCAACGTGCTCACGATCCGCCGCCTCGAGTACGTGGAGGCCGCGTACACCCTCGGCGCCAGCGACCTCCGGATCGTCGCCCGGCACATCCTGCCCAACACCCTGGCCCCGATCCTCGTGATCGGCTCGAGCCAGTTCGCCACGATGGTCCTGCTCGAGTCGGGGCTGAGCTTTCTCGGGATGGGGATCCAGGCGCCGCAGCCGTCGTGGGGGCTCATGCTCGCGGAGGGCCGCGACTATCTCTCGAACGCGTGGTGGCTCGCGACCGCGCCCGGGATGACGATCTCGCTCGTGGTCCTGGGGGCCAACCTGCTGGGCGACGGGCTGCGGGATCTCCTCGATCCGCGGCTCGGCTAGCGCCCCTCAGAGTGCGCGGGTCAGGAAATCGTCGAGGGCGCGATTGAAGGCGTCCGGGGCGTCGAGCACGAGGTGGTGGTAGGCGCCCGGGATCTCGACGAGCGACGCCCGCGGGAGCGCGCCCAGCATACGCTCGGCCATGTCGCGCGGGAGGACCGGCGAATGCTCGCCGCGCACGACGAGGGTCGGCGCGGTGATGCGCGGCAGCAGCGGCCAGTTGTCCACGGGCTGCCGCGAGGCGTAACACGCCGGGTCGAAGCGGTACTTGAAGCCACCGTCGCGCGCCGCCAGGCCCTCGCGCGCCAGGTGCGCGAGCAGGGCCGGGTCGGCGGTCGTGTCGGGCGGGAGGAGGCGAAAGGACTGCACCGCGTGCTCGACCGACGGGTGGAGCCACGGCGGCCGTCGGCCGCGGGCGCGCATGCGGTCGAGCCGCTCCGGCGGCAGCGCGGGGCGCGAGTCGATGATCACGGCCGCGCTCACGCGCTCCGGATGCCACGCGGCGAAGCCCATGGCGTTGTGGCCGCCCATCGAGTGGCCGGCCAGCGCCATGCGCGCTAGGCCGAGGGCGTCCATCAGGCTTGAGAGGTCGGCGGCGAAATCCTCGGTC
>QHSZ01000194.1 GCA_003220595.1 Candidatus Rokuibacteriota bacterium
GACCCGGGCGCCGCGCTCCTTGGCCTCGATGATGCGCTGGGCGTGGGGGTTGAAGTAGTGGCCGGTCTCGAGGTGCGAGGAGAGCAGCAGGATGAACCGCGCGTTCGCGTGGTCGGGCGACGGCCGGTCCATGCCGTGCCAGAAGGCGTAGCCCGCGCGCGCGCTCGAGGAGCACACGTTCGTGTGGCTGTTGTGGCCGTCGATGCCCCAGGCGTGGAAGACCCGCTGGAGGTAGACGAGCTCGTGGCCGGGTCGCCCGAGGTGGTACATGATCTCGCTGGGACGGCCTTCCACCAGCGCCCGACGGATCCGGTCGGCGAGATCATCGAGGACCTCGTCCCACGTGACGCGTTGCCACCGGCCGCCGCCCCGCGGCCCCTCACGCCGCACGGGGTAGCGGATGCGCTCGGCGTCGTTCACCTGGTTGAGCGTCGCGGGACCCTTGGCGCAGTTCCGGCCGCGGCTTCCGGGATGGGCTGGGTTCCCCTCGAACTTCTGGATGCGCAGCGAGGTCTGGTCCACGTAGGCGAGGAGGCCGCACGCGGCCTCGCAGTTGAAGCAGATCGTCGGGATCAGCGTGTAGCGCCGCTTCACCTTACGCGGCCAGGCGGCGGAATCGTATTCCTCCCAGTCCTCCCAGCGCTCGACGGGCGGGTAGCTGGCGAGCCCGCCCGCGGGCGGCGCCAGCTCTCTGGCGGCGGGATGGAGCGGCTCGCTCATGAGAGCGGCAGGGCCTGGCCCGCCTTGAGCCAGAGGTCCTCGTAGATCCAAAGACCGACCAGCGCGAGCAGCGCGCCGAGGACCGCCGAGTAGGGGTTGGGCCAGACGAGGACGATCGGGAGCACGGTGCCCGCGGCGACGACGCCGGCCCAGAACGGCGTCCGCCAGGGCCCCCGCGAGATGAGGCGCGCGGCGCGGGCGGCGTCTGCGTTGGCGTGACCGGTAGAGAGCTCGGCGACGAGCACGATCGCCTGGAGCGCGAGCGCGCTCGCCATGGTGACGCCGAGCCACCAGAGCTCCTCGACGTTCACGCGCGCGAAGAACGCGACGACGAGGAGTGCCGCGGCGCCCGCGACCTCCGCACCGACGAGGAGCTGGGGCAGCAGGAGCGGGCTCTGCCAGAAGTCGCGCCCCTCGGCCTGACCGAACAGGAACGCGCTGTACCCGGCCGTGGCCGCCGCCAGCGGGAGCGCCGGAAGCGCCAGGATCCTCACGAGCGTCGCGTCGTCCGCGAGTGCGGCGAGGAGCCAGAGCCCGGCCACCGCGCCATAGGCGAGCAGGATGAACGCGCCCCAGACGAGCCACGAGCGGAGGTTCGGCTTGAAGAGGACATAGAGGAAGCGCTCCGGGCGCTTCAGGTCGAGAACGAGGAGCGCGGTCGTCGCGAGCACGAAGACGAGCGCCAGCAGGGGCGCCGCCTGCCCCAGAAGCCAGCCCGTCGGCTGCCCGCCCGACAGGACGCCGAGCGCCGCGACGAGGAGCGCGCCGGCCGCCACCGACTTGGTCCAGAGGTAGCCTGCGACCTTCCAGCCCCACGGCCGCGGCTCTCGCGGGACGTCGTAGACGGTGCGGGTCAGCGCGCGGTCGTCGTCCCTCGCCCCGGCCGCGGCGACCATGCGCACGAGATCCACCTCGGCCGCTGGCCGCTCGGCCCACAGGTAGCCTTCGCCCGACGCCTGGAGCTCGGGTGTCAGCGCCGCGGCGTCCGCGCCGACGTAGAAGACCTTGGGCCGCGTCCCCTGCTCTGCCTTTCTCACCTGGATCTGTTCGCGGCCGACGAGCCGGGCGATCCGAGACTCGGTCGGGGCAGACGATCACGCACGCGGGCTCGAGCCCCACCTCGACGCGGTGGGCGCAGTAGTTGCACTTCGCCGCTGTCCGCGTGTCCGGGTCGATGTAGAGCGCGTCGTAGGGACACGCCTGCATGCACGACTTGCAGCCGATGCAGCGCGCACCGTCGAAGTCCACGATGCCGTCGGGGCGACGGTAGAGGGCGACGGTGGGGCAGATGGTCACGCAGGGCGCGGCGTCGCAGTGGTTGCAGCGGAGGACGGCGAAGTACCGAAGGCGCCGAGCGGCACCTGGTTCTCCTCCTTGCACGCGACGGTACACGCGTGGCAGCCGATGCAACGGCGCTGGTCGATCACGAAGCCGTAGCGCACGTGGCCTCCCGAGACCTCAGCGACTCAAGAGATCCGACCACACCATGACGGCGATCAGCGCGACGAGCACGAATAGCGCGACGCGGAGCCAGAGGGGTGGCATCCGTTGGCTCACCGCGGCGCCGAGTTGCGCGCCCGGGATCGCGCCCGCGACCACCGCGAGCGTCGGGGCGAGCGGGATCTGGGCGGTGACGAGCTTGCCGACGAAGCCCGCCGAGGCCGCGAGCGCCGTGATCGCGAGCGAGGTGCCGATCGTCACGCGGATCGGGACGCCGACGACGATGAGGAGCAGCGGCACGAGCAGGAACGCGCCGCCGGCGCCCACCAGGCCCGCGGCGAGGCCGACGACGCCCGCGACCACGCCGGCGCGCGTCCGGCTGAACCTGACGGGCCCCTCGGCGAGCCGCGGGGCGTCGCCGTCGGCGCCCACGAACACGAGCCCCGCCGCCGCGGTGACCATGAGCGCGAAAACGAGGAGGAGCGCCTGGTCGCTCACATGGGCCGAGGCGAGCGCGCCGATGAAGGACCCGACCGCCATCGCGAGGCCCCCCACGCAGGCGAGCTCGGCGTTCACCGCGCCGTAACGCCGGTGGGCGAGCATGCCGACCGCCGCCGCGACGAGCACCTGCGTCATCGTGACGCCGGCGACCGCCTTGATGTCGAGCCGGCCGACGCCGAGGAGCGGCGGGACATAGAGGAGCAGCGGGATCATCACGACGGCGCCCCCCACGCCGAGCAGTCCCGCCACGAACGCGCCGGAGAACCCCACCGCCAGCAGGGTGCCACCGAGCGCGACGGTCACCGGCGCGCGGGCACTAGCGCAGGCTCGAGTAGTAGGCGGCGAGGTCGACGATCTGCTCGTCTGCGATCTGACGGAAGAATGCCTTCAACGCCTTGAGCGACTCGTCGCCTGGACTCCGCCGGTCTGCCTTGAACAGGAGCATCTGGCTCTGCAGATAGCCCTGGGGCTGCCCGGTGATGTCGGGGATGCCCTTGCCCGGGTCGCCCTTGCCGGAGGCGGCGTGGCAGACGACGCACTGGGCGGCCGCCGCGCGCCCGCGCTCGACCGCCGCGGCATCGGGCCGGACCGCCGCCGGCTGCCGCGTCTGCCCGGAGAAGTACGCCGCGATCTCGTCGACGCCGAGCTGCAGGACCTGCTTCGCGTAGGGCTCCATCTCGGGCGACGGGCGCCGGCCCGCCGCGTAGTCCTGGACGGCCTTCTTCAGATACCACGACGGCATGCCCGCGAGGATCGGCATCACGTTGGACGGGCTCTGGCCGCCCGGGCCGTGACAGGCGCTGCAGACAACCGCCTTGTCGGCGCCCGGCGCGTCGAGCGGCCCCGCCGCGGCGCCGGAGGCGACGGCGAGCACGACGAGCACTGCGAGAGTGGTCCGCATCGGCTCTTCCTTTCCAGGAGGTGTCAGCCGAGCATGTCGTTCCAGATGCTGGCCGCCCACCCGAGCGCGTGCTGCCCCCACTGCGCGGACTGGCCGGGCGTGAGCTTCTGCTCGATCTGGACGACCTTGCCGCCGTCGATCTTGTACGCGTTCACCACCGCGATGGCTTCCTTGTCGTTCACCCAGCTGTAGCAGGTGTTGCCGGGCGCGAGGGCCTGCGGCTCCTTGCCGTTCAGGAGGCGCACGACGGCGAGCGCCGAGATCTTGCCCATCGCGTTCGCGATGTTTCCCGACTTCGGCACCGGCAGCCCGATCGTCGAGTCGCCGATGACGTGGACGTTCGGGTGCTTCACCGACTCGTACGTGACGTGGTTGACCTCGCACCACCGCTTGTCGGCTGAGACGAGGTCGGCCTGGACGGCGATCGTGCCCGCGCGCTGGGGCGGGATCAGGTTGACCACGTCGTACTTCACCGTGTCGCCGAACTCGGTCGTGACCTGGCGCACCCCCGGGTCCACCTTCACGACCTTGTTCGACGCGCGGTACTCGAGGTTCGGGTACGCCTGCCACGCCGCGCGGAACAGCGCGGTCTTCGAGACGACGTTCTGGTTGGCGTCGAGCACGATCAGCTTCGCCCTGGGCTTGGCGTTCTTCAGGTACCAGGCCACCTGACACACGCGCTCGTAGGGGCCCGGCGGACACCGATAGGCGACGGGCGGCACCGTCAGGACGAATACCCCGCCCTCGGGCATCGCCCGGAGCCGCTCGGCGAGCATTACCGTCTGCGGCCCCGCCTTCCAGGCGTGGAGGACCTGGTCGCCCGCCTCGGCGAGCCCCTCCACCTGCTCGGTCTGGAACTCGACGCCGGGCGAGACGATCAGCCGATCGTACTGGAGGTAGCCCTCGCCGACGCGCACGCGCCTGGCGTCGGGCTCGATCGCCGTCGCCGTCTCGTGCAGCACGCGCACGCCGTGCTTCCGGAGGCCCCCGTAGCCGAAGGTCAGGCTGTCGATCGTGCGGACGCCGCTCAGCACGAGGTTGCTGAACGGACAGGACACGAACCGACGGCCGGGCTCGAGCAGGACGACCTCGACCGAGGGATCCGCGAGGCGCACGTATTTCGCGGCCGTGGCGCCGCCCCAGCCGCCGCCGATCACGACGACGCGGCGCCCGGTCTTCGGGGCGAAGTCGCCCTTGAGCGCGGGCGCACAGCCCGTCGCGAGCAGCCCGAGCCCGGTCCCCGACGTCGCGAGGAACTCTCTGCGCGTGACTCGTGTCATCACACCCTCCGCCGATCTCGCGCCTCCACGCGGCTCAGATCGCGCTGAACCGGCGCGTCTCCTCGTTCCAGGTCGCCAGCATAGCCCAGCCGAGCGCGACGGCGACGATCAATCCGATGGCGCCACCCCAGCCAAGCGCCGACGGCAGGAAGACCGCGGCGCCGAGCTTCTGGAGGAGCCCCGTCTGGCCGGCCAGGAGGCGCGCCAGCGACGCACCCAGCGCGAAGCACGCGACCGTCGCCCAGAGCTTCACCTGCCCCTCGCCCGCGCGCCAGATCGAGCCGGCCCCACACCCGCCCGCGAGGGTCATGCCGACGCCGAAGGCGAGACCGCCCGCGAGCGCGCCGAGCCCGGCGGCTGGGAACACCCACTCGGTTCTGTCCTTGAGGTCGGCGAACTTGAGAATCGAGAAGCCGAGCGTCGACACGACGAGCGCCAGCGCCACGGCCCGCGTGTGCTCGGCGTCGCCCGTCAGGAACGGCTCGCGAAAGGCACGCACCAGGCAGAAGCGCGAGCGCTGGAAGATCACGCCGAACGCGGCGCCGAAGAGCAGGAACACGCCCTGGGTGCCGTAGCCCGCGCGCGCATAGAGGAACGGCGCCGCGAGCACCAGGAGGAGGACCAGCGCGCCCGCCCACGGCTGGCGGCTCGCGGCCCCGGCGCCGGATTGGAGGTAGACGCGCCCGCCGGCCTCGGACCACGCCGGCCGGTGCTGGGTCTCCCACAAGAGGTAGCGCAGGCCGAGGAAGGCGCCCACCCCGAGTCCCAGCATCATCCCGAGCCCCGAGAGCGAGAGGGCGCTGGTCGCGGAGAAGAAGCCGCCGATGTTGCAGCCGAAGGCGAGCACCGCGCCCACGCCCATGAGGGCGCCGCCGGCCGCGCCCTTGGCGAGCTCACCGCGCGCCGGGACGCGGATCGCGAACTCGCGTGCGAGAAGGGCCGCGAGCGCGCCGCCGACGAGCACGCCGAGGTTCAGCAGCGAGCCCGAGTAGAGCCACGGCGGCAGCAGATCCGGGCGGCGCACGAGGCCCACCCCGGTGAGCGCCCAGTCGCCCCAGTTCCGCAGGCCGTCCGAGGCCGTCCACGGGCGGTCGAAGGCGAAGAGGAAGACGTTCACGGTGGCGACGAGGACCGCCGAGCCCCACACCGCCCACGGACGGCCGAAGAGCGCCGTGTACTGCGGGGCGAGCGGCCGCGCCATCAGCTCCGCGCGACGGGATAACCCGACTTCGTCCACGCGCCCATCCCGCCGGTCACGTTGTACCAGCCCTGGATGCCGAGGCGCTTGAGCGCGCTGATCGTCGTGCTCGAGCGGAGGCCGCCCGCGCAGAGCACCGCCTTCGGCCGGTCGGCGGGCACCTCGGCGCGGCGCGCGACCGCTTCGAGCATCGGCAGGTGCAGGGCACCCTCGATGTGGCCCTCGAGCCACTCGAAGGGCTCGCGCACGTCGATCACCGCGAGGTCCCGCCCCTGCTCGAGCCACTCGAGGAGCTCGTGGACGGAGATCTGCGGCACGGACTCGACGGGGCACCCCTCGCTCCGCCACTCGATCATGCCCCAGTGCAAGAACCCCATGACGTCGTCCACACCCACACGCGCGAGCGCCGTGACGGCGCGCTCGAGGTCCGACGGCCCCTGCGCGAGCAGCAGGAGCGGCACGCCCGCGGGGATCATGCCCGCGACGCGCTCGGCGAACTGCGGGCTCTCGATCCACACGTTGAGCGCGCCGGGGATGTGCGTCTCGCCGTACGCGCCGGGGTCGCGCAGGTCCACGATGACCTCGCCGCGCCGCACGGCCTCCCAGGCCTCGCGCGCGCTGTACGGCCGCGGCTTCGCCGACACGAGCGGGATCAGTCCCCGGTTCTTGCCGACGATCTTCTCGAACGAGGGGGGCTTGGGCGGAAGGTCCCGCATGAGAAAGTCCACGAACGCGGCGCGGTCCCGGAGCTGGAGCGCCGGGTTGAAGCGCCGCTCGAAGCCGATCGTCGAGCCCGACTTCGCCGACATCGCGCGCCCGCACGCCGAGCCCGCGCCGTGGGCGGGGTACACCTCGACGCTGTCGTCGAGCGGCAGGAGCACGCGCTGGAGGCTCTCCCACGTGTCCTCCGCCGCGCGCGCACCGCCGAGGTCGGGGCGCCCGACCGAGCCCACGAACAGTGTGTCACCCGTCAGGACGAACCACGGCGCCTCACCGCGCGAGAGGTCGGTCACCAGGAGGCAGATCGAGTCCGGCGTGTGGCCGGGCGTGTGCGCGACCGTGAGGCGCACGTTGCCGATCCGGATCTCGTCGCCGTCGCTCACGGCCTCGTGCGCGAACGCGACCGCCGCCGCGCGGTGCACCAGGATCGGCGCCCGCGCGGCTTCGGCGAGGTCGCGGTTGCCCGAGATGTGGTCGGCGTGGGTGTGCGTCTCGACGATGTGGCTGATCGTGAGGCCCTTCTTGCGCGCGAGGCGGAGGTACTCGGGGACGCGGTCCCGGCCGGGATCGACGATGACCGCCCGCCCGGCCTGGCCACAGCCGATCAGGTAGGAGAGGCACCCCGACTCTTCGTTCAGGATCTGCTGGAAGATCATCCCGGCGCCCCTATTCTACGTCGGGAGCCGTCGGCGCGCCTAGCGCTTCTCGGCCTTTTCCTTCTCGGCCTTCGCTTCCTTGACGACCTTGTCGGCGATGAAGGCCGGCACCTCCTCGTAGTGCGAGAACTCCATCGAGTATCCGCCGCGGCCGCCCGTCATCGAGCGGAGCGCGGGCTCGTAGGTCAGCATCTCGGCCATGGGCGCCTGGGCGCGCACCGCGGCCGTCTCGCCCGCGGGCTCCATCCCGACGATCCGGCCGCGCCGCGAGTTCAGGTCGCCGATGACGTCGCCGGCGTGGTCGGCCGGCGTCGTCACCTCGACGTTCATGATCGGCTCGAGCAGGATCGGGTGGGCGTCCACGAACACCTTCTGGAGGCCCAGCGAGGCGGCGATCTGGAACGCCATGTCCGACGAGTCCACCTCGTGGTAGGAGCCGTCGTAGAGCGTGACCTTGAGGTCCACGACCGGGTAGCCGGCGATGATTCCCTTCTTCATGCAGTCGCGGACGCCCTTCTCGGCCGAGGGGATGTAGTTCCGCGGCACCGCGCCCCCGAAGATGTCGTCGACAAACTCGAAGCCGCTGCCCCGGGGGAGCGGCTCGACGCGAAGCCACACGTCGCCGTACTGGCCGCGGCCGCCCGTCTGCTTCTTGTATTTCCCCTGCCCCTCGGCGCGCCCCTTGACCGTCTCCTTGTACGGGATCCGCGGGGGCAGCAGGTTCACGTCCACGTTGTACTTGCGCTTCATCCGCTCCACGACCATCTCGACGTGGAGGCTCCCGACGCCGGCGACGAGGAGCTGCTTCGTCTCCGGGTCGAAGTGGTAGTGGACGGTCGGGTCCTCCTCGGCGATGCGCGCGAGCGCGTTCGAGATCTTGTCCTCGTCGCCCCGCGTCTTCGGCTGGATCGCGAACGAGATCGCCGCCTCGGGGAACGCGATGCGCGGCAGCTCGAAGGCCTGGGTCTCGTCGCAGAGCGTGTCGCCCGTCTGCGTCTCCTTGAGCTTCTGGGCGACGCCGATCTCGCCCGGGCCGAGCGCCTCGACGTTCTTCTGCGTCTTGCCCATGAGCCACGAGACGTGGCCCATGCGCTCCCTCGCCCCGCGCGACGGGTTCAGCAGCGTCGAGTCGGCCCGGAGCGTGCCGCCCATGACGCGGAAGAGCGAGAGCTTGCCGATGTGCGGGTCGGCGAGCGTCTTGAAGACGAGCGCCGTCACGGGGGCCTTGGGCTCCGGCGCGCGCGCGCCCGGCTGCTTCGTCTTGAGCTCGGTCCCCGCGACCTCGCCGCGGTCCACCGGCGACGGGAGCGCCTCGACGATGAGGTCGAGCAGCGACGCGCTCCCCATGTTCTTCGCGGCCGACGCGCAGACCACGGGCACGAGCTTCCCCTGGGCGATCCCGGCCCGGAGCGCCTTCAGCATCTCCGGCTCGCCGAGCGAGCCCTCCTCGAGATACTTGCTCAGGAGCTCGTCGTCCGTCTCGGCGGCCGCCTCGACGAGCTTCTCGCGGTACTCCTTCGCGCGGTCGGAGAGGTCGCCCGGGATCTCGCCCTCGGCGGGCTTGCCGCCGGCGTACGTGACCGCCTTCATCTTGACGAGGTCCACGGCGCCCCTGAAGCCCGCCTCCTCGCCGACGGGGATCTGGAGCGCGACCAGGCGCCCCTTGAGGCGGCGCGCGAGCGACTCGAGCGTCCGGTAGAAGTCGGCGCGCTCGCGGTCGAGCCGGTTCACGACGACCACGCGCGGGAGGTTTTCGTCGTTCGCGAACTTCCACACCTTCTCGGTCTGCACCTGGACCCCGGCGACGGCGTCCACGACGACGACGGCCGCCTCGACGACGCGGAGGCCCGCGCGCGCGTCGGCGATGAAATCGCCGTAGCCGGGCGTGTCGACGACGTTGACGCGATGGCCCTTCCAGTCACAGTAGGCGATGGACGTGTTGATCGAGATCTTCCGCTTGATCTCGTCGGGGTCGAAGTCGGTCGTGGTCGAGCCGTCGTCCACCTTCCCGAGACGGGTGAGGGCGCCGGCGGAGAAGAGGAGCGCTTCGACGAGGGACGTCTTGCCGACACCGCCGTGCCCGACGACGCCGACGTTGCGGATCTTGCCGACTTCGATCGTCATGACCGGCCACCTCCCGACGGGCTCCCGAGGTGCCGGCAATCCTACCACAGGACCTACGGCCGGACGACGCGCTGCACCCGCAGGAGCACCTCCTCCTCCGAGCCCTCGAGATGGGTCGGCGCCGGCAGGGCCGGTGGCGCGTACTTGAGCCCCGAGCCCGTGAAGACCAGCAGGACCTCGGCGTCGCGGGCCAGGTCGCCGCGGTCCTTCAGCACGGCCAGCGCCGCCACGAGCGCCGCGGACTCGGGCGCGGTCCAGATCCCCTCCACCCGGGCGATCAGGCGGTGCGCCTCCTCGATCTGGCGCTCGCTCACGGCGACCGCGCCCCCGCGCGTGTCGCGGAGCACGCGTAGCATCTGGCGCCCCGCGAAGGGGGAGGGGACGCGCAGGCCCGCCGCGGCGGTCGTCGGGTTCTCCCACGCGGTCGTCGTCTCGGCCCCCTCGCGGAACGCCTTCACGACGGGCGCGCAGCCCTCGGCCTGGACGGCGAAGAAGCGCGGCAGCTCGCCGGAGAGCCAGCCCATCGCCCGAAGCTCGTCGTAGGCCTTCGGGATCCCGACGAGCCCGGTGCCGCCGCCCGTCGGGTAGAGCAGGACGTCCGGCATCCGCCAGCCGAGGTCGGCAGCGAGCTCGAGGCCGATCGTCTTCTTGCCCTCGAGCCGGTACGGCTCCTTGAGCGTCGAGAGGTCGAACCAGCCGAGCGCGGGCGCGGCCTTGGCGGCGACGCGGCCCGCCGTCGCGATCGAGCCATCGATCGTGAAGACGTGGGCGCCCGCGATCAGCGCCTCGGCGATCGCGGCCGGGGGCGTCCCGCGCGGCACGATGACGATGCACGGCAGGCCGCAGCGCGCCGCGTAGGCCGCCGCCGCGCCGCCCGCGTTGCCCGCGGAGGGAATGACGAAGCCTCGCGCGCCGAGCGTCCTGCCACGGGTGATCGCCATGCCGAGACCGCGGGCCTTGAAGGTGCCCGTCGGGTTCTGTCCCTCGTCCTTCGCCCAGAGGCGCCGCATGCCGAGATGGTCCGCCAGACGGGGCAGCGCGAGCACCGGCGTGCCGCCCTCGCCGAGCGTCACGGGCGCCTCGCCATCGTCGAGCGGGGTGAGCTCGCGGAAGCGGTACATGCCCGGCGGCCGGGACGTGAGCGTGTCCTTGGTGACGTGCGCCTTCACGCGCTCGAGGTCGTAGCGCACCGCGAGCATCTGCCCGCATTTCGCGCAGACTGTCAGCAGACGCTTCGCGTCGTGGCGATGGCCGCAGATCGTGCACTCGACGTGGGAGATGAAGGTCATCGCGCCTTCCGGCTCGTGGGGATTCCTCGGCGCGAGTATACCCCCGCCGCGCGCGGCGCCGTGTATCGGAATGCCGACGGTGACGAGCCTCGGCGCCCACGCTAGAATGACCGGCGGGAGGCTCCCCATGAGCGATCTCCTCACGCGCTATCGATTCACCGTCGAGGAGTACCATCGGATGGGCGAGGTCGGCATCCTCCCCGAGGACAGCCGGATCGAGCTGATCGCCGGGGAGATCGTCGTGCGCGAGCCGATCGGCTCGCGCCACGCCGGCACCGTGAACCGCCTCAACCGTCTCTGGACGTCACGGCTGGGCGAGCGCGCGGTCGTCCAGATCCAGAACCCGATCGAGCTGCCGACGGAAGACTCCGAACCCCAGCCGGATGTCACGCTGCTGCGTCCGCGCGCGGACTTCTACACGACTGCGCACCCGCTGGCGGCCGATGTCGTGCTTCTCATCGAGGTGGCGGACTCCACCCTGGCCGTGGACCGCCGGGTGAGAATGCCGCTCTACGCGCGCGCGGCCATCCAGGAGGCCTGGCTCCTGGATTTGACGGCGGACCGCGTGGAGATCTACCGCGCGCCGACGCTACGCGGGTATCAGGATGTGGTGAGGCTCGAGCGCGGGCAACGGCAGGCACCCCTGGCGTTCGCCGATCTGGTCCTCACCGTCGAGGATCTGCTCGGCTGACATTCCGCGCGCGCGACTCATTTACCGGGGTCCGCGAGGCCGGCGTGCACCGTGAGTGGCCTGAGTCAGGTGCGCGTCGCTCATTCCAGCGCTTCGATCACGCGCCCCAAGGCGCTCGTGATCGCCGGATCGACCTGGCGACCGACGTTGTTCAGAAACACGGTGTCGCAGTCGATCGGCTGCACCGGGCACATCTCGGGCACGCCGGCGATGATGAAGGGCGCGCACGCGTGACAGCCGTTGTCCCACTTGGCGAAGGGCACCTGATAACCGATGCTGTCGCTCGCGAGTCCGACGATGAAGGAGTGCTTCACGCCTCTCATCAGCCGCCGATACGCGTCGCCGAGCTGTGGATCGAGCTCGGTCGGTAGGAGCAGAAACCCGCCCTTGCCGATGCGCAGCGCGGCGACCTCCGTCTGAAGGCCCGCGCCCAGCGCCTGCGGGATCGTGTCGAACGGCGACGGGAACGGAAATCCGACTGACGAGTCCGGAACACCGTCCGTGAACAACGGCACGCGCACGTTGAGTCCGATCGCGCGGCCGAACCGAAAGAAGGGATTGTCCAGCGGGATCGTGGCGCGCGTCGAGGCGAAGACGATCTTCGGCGCCGGATGTCCCTTCTCCGCGCGGCTCAGCGCCGCGATCG
>QHSZ01000058.1 GCA_003220595.1 Candidatus Rokuibacteriota bacterium
CGGACGCCGCCGGGTACGTCATGCCGACGCCGTCGAGGACGATCAACGCCTGGGCGGCTCGATCTTCGTCAGGAACTCGTTGGTGAAGACCTCGTCACAGCCCACCTTGCGCGGCAGGTCGGGCATGTAGGTATTGAGCAGCTCCACGGTCGCGCACATCTTGGCCCGGTCCACCCAGCCGATGCCGTGCCTCGCGTACCGCTCGGTCTTCATGAGCTCGAGGCCGAGCATCAGGTTCGGCTCGATCAGCGCGAGGTCGATCTCGGGCACGCGCTTCTTGAAGATCTCGAGCGCGGCCTTCGGGCTCTCCATGACGTCGCGCCAGCCCAGGTAGGAGGCGGCCACGAACTCCCGCAGCACCTTCGGGCGCTCGGCGAGCGTCTTCTCGCTGGCGACGACGGCCATGGAGTAGATGTCGAAGCCGTGCTTGTGCCACGGCATGCTCGCGAGGTTCTCCTTGCCGATCGCCTTCTCGTAGAACGGCAGGCCGGTGAGGTAGTCGGCCACCACGTCCGCGCGCTTCTCGGAGAGCGAGACGAACTTCGCCGCCGGCTCGATCGAGAGCCACTTCACCTTGG
The DNA here is from genome assembly GCA_003220595.1 of Candidatus Rokuibacteriota bacterium. Lineage (GTDB taxonomy): Bacteria > Methylomirabilota > Methylomirabilia > Rokubacteriales > CSP1-6 > AR19. The sequence goes on from QHSZ01000058.1 coordinate 579, forward strand.
CCGTGTCGATGCCGTGGAGCTTCGCGAACGCGGGGAAGAGCTGGCGCTGGGCGTCACCCGGCGGCGCGGCGAGCGTCTTGCCCTCGAGGTCCTTGGGCCGCGTGATCCCGCTCGACGTCCACATCCAGAAGTTGAGCGGCGTGTGGTCGAACACCGCGCCCACGATCTTCACCCTGGCGCCCTGGGCGATGCGCGGGATGACGACGGCGGCATCCGCGAGGCCGACGTCGGCCCGGTTGGTGTCCACCTTGGCGAGCGAGTCGCCCGAGCCCTTGGAGTTCTGCAGCTCGACGTCGAGCCCGCGGGACTTGTAGTAGCCCTTCTCGAGGGCCACCCAGTACGCCGCGTGATCGCCGACCGCGAACCAGTTGAGCGCGAACACGACCTTCTGGGCCTGCTGGGCCTCGGGCGCGCCGGCCGCGGCCGCGGCGAGCCCGAGCGCCAGGATCACGAGCCTCGCGCGCTTCATGGGGCCTCCCTCACACCGTGTCCGCCCACGGCGCCCACCGGCGCGCGGCCAGGCCCACCGCGCCGTACAGCAGGAGGCCGATGACCGAGATCCAGAGGAGGGCGGCGAACGCCACGGGCGTGTTGAGATTCGTCTGCGCATTCACGATGACCATGCCAAGGCCGGCCTGCGAGGCGACGAACTCGCCGACGATCGCGCCCACGACCACGGCGGTCGCCGTGATGCGGAGCGCGGAGAGCACGTACGGCAGCGCGTTCGGCAGCCGGATCTTCACGAAGACCTTCCACTGCGGGGCGCCGAAGACGCGCCCGAGGTCGAGCAGCTCCTCGTCGACCTGCGTGAGGCCGACCGCGGTGTTGATGACGACCGGGAAGAAGCCGATGAGGGCCGCGATCAGGACGTTCGGCACGAGGCCGTAGCCGAGCCAGAGGAGGAAGAGCGGCGCGACGGCCACCTTCGGCAGCGTGTTGACGACGACGAGGAACGGCATCAGCGCCCGCGCGACCGTCTGCGACCAGGCGATGGCGACGCCGAGCACGACGCCGGCGGCGCCCGCGAGGGCGAAGCCGCCCAGGATCTCGAGGGTCGTGATCCAGACGTGCGTGTGCCACGGGATCGAGAAATTCAGCGCGGCGCGGACCACGGCCACGGGCCCGGGGAGCAGGTACTCGCGGACGCGGAAGAGCGGCGGAAGGACCTGCCAGAGCACGAGCAGGGTGCCGAACAGCACGAGCGACGGGACCCAGCGGCGGAGCGTCCGGGAGTCCACGGCGCGCCCATAATACAGCGCCGTCGCTGTGCTACGCTACGGCGCGTGCGCTGGCTGATCGTCCTCCCGTTCGAGCAGCCCGGGCTCATGGGCATGGACTTCGCCGACGAGCTCCTGGCGCTCGGCCACGAGGTCCGCACCTTCGAGTACCGGCGGAACAACCCGCTCTACAAGAACCGCGGCACGAAATCCGCCTACCAGAGCTGGATTCTCCGGCGTCTCGAGCGCGTCTGCCTCGCGTGGCGCCCATCGCTCGTGCTCGTCATCAAGGGCGGGCCGATCACGCCGGCGCTGATCCGGCGCGTGAAGACGCGGCTCGACGCGCTCTTCCTGAACTTCTTCCCCGACAACCCGCTCTGGATGATGCCGTTCGAGGCGATCGAGGCGTACGACGTCTTCTTCACCAAGGAGCGCTACGCGCTGCAGAGCCTTCAGCAGGTCGGGCTCAAGAACCTCCACTACCTGCCGATGTACTGCGTGCCCGCCGCCCATCATCCGGTCGCGCCGACCGACCCGGAGGCGCGACGCTGGGGCGCGCCCGTCTCGTTCGTCGGCAATCGCTACGCGTACCGCGAGCGGTTCGTGTGCGAGCTGCTCGACTATCCGCTCAAGGTCTGGGGGCGCGGCTGGTCGGCCTCCCACGATCCCCGCATCCGCGGGTGCGCGGGGCCGCCGGTGTGGGGGCACGAGAAGCTCTGCGTCTACTCGGCGTCCACGCTCTCGCTGAACCACCACCACCCGATGAACGACATCAACGGCGTGAACACGCGGGCCTTCGAGCTCGCGGCGGCGGGCGCCTGCCAGGTCGTGGACCTGAAGGACGACCTGCGCGACCTCCTCAAACCGGGCGAGGAGATCGTCGCCTATCGCGACCTCGGCGAGCTCCGGCGCCAGCTCGACTTCTACCTGGCCCATCCCGACGAGGCGCGCGCGATCGGCGCGAACGCCCGGCGGCGCGCGCTCGCCGAGCACACGCTGCGTCACCGGATCGAGGAGATGCTCGCGGCGGTGAACGACCGCTTCGGGGGGTTCGCCGGACCGTCGGGCGCCGCGGCGCCGGGGCGGCACCCGTGAAGGCCGAGTCGCTCGCACAGGGCCTGGTCTGCATCGACTGCGGCGCCGCCCACGCGCTCGGGTACCGCCTCGAGTGCGAGCGCTGCCGGGGCCTCCTCGAGCTTCGCTACGACATCCCGCGGCTCGCGAAGACCGGTCCCGCGATCCTCGCGGGGCGCGGGCTCTGGCGCTACGCGCCGGTCCTGCCGATCGCGGATCCCGCCCACCGCGTGACCCTGGGCGAGGGCGAGACGCCGCTCCTCGAGTGCCCGCACCTGGCGAAGGAGCTCGGCGTGCGCCGGCTCCTCGCGAAGTTCGAGGGGCCGAACCCGACGGGGACGGTGAAGGACCGCTCGTCGGCGACCGCCGTCGGCGCCGCGCTGCAGTTCGGCTACGCGGCGACGTCGGTCGTGAGCTCGGGCAACGCGGGCTCCTCCATCGCCGCCTACTCGGCGCGCGCGGGCCTGCGCTCGCTCATCTTCGCCTACGAGCGCGCCTCGGCCCCGAAGCTCCTGCACATGGCGGCCACGACCGCGGATCTCATCATCTACAAGGGCGTCTACGACGACCTGATCCCGCTCTGGGACGGGCTCGTCGAGGAGCGGCTCTTCTTCGACTGCGGGGCCTCGCGCAACGCCTACAAGCAAGAGGGCAAGAAGACGCTCGCGTACGAGCTCGCCGAGCAGACCGCCTTCGCCCCGCCCGACGTCGTCGTCGCGCCCGTCGCGGTCGGCGAGACGTTCATCGCGACGGCGCGCGGCTTCCGCGAGATGCGCGAGGCCGGCTGGATCGCGAAGGCCCCGCTGCTGGTCGCGGCCCAGGCGGCGCGGGCGAACGCGGTCGTGCGGGCCTTCCGCGACGGCGGCGCGATCGTGCCGCTCAAGATCGGCTACACCGTGGCCGAGGGGCTCGCCGCGGGGAATCCCGGGAAGAAGGGCGCCTGGGTGCTGCGACTCCTCCGCGAGCAGCGAAGCCTCGCGGGCGATGCCGAGGACGACGAGATCCTCGCGGCGCAGCGTCGGCTCGCGCGCACCGAGGGCATCTGGGCCGGGCCCACGGGCGTCGCGACCCTCGCCGTGCTGATCCGCCTGCTCGCCGAGAAGCGGCTCGACCCCGCGCAGACGATCTGCGTCGTCCTGAGCGAGACGGGGCTCAAGACCGAGGCCGAGCCGCCGAGCCGAAGCGGCACGGCCTTCGACGCCGACGCGCTCCGGCGCCTCGTCCGGGAGCGTCTCGGCACGACGTAGCGCCCCGCCGCATGCCGTTGCCGCGCCGCTTCTACCTGCGCCCGGCGCGCGCGGTTGCGCGCGACCTCCTGGGCTGCGTCCTCGTCGCGCGCCGCGGCCCGACGCTCACCGCCGGGCGCATCGTCGAGACGGAGGCGTACCTCGGTCCGGAGGACGCGGCGTCGCACGCCGCCTTCAGGCCGGGCAGCCGCGCGCTCTTCTACGGCGCCGGCGGCTACGCGTACGTCTACCTGAACTACGGCATGCACCACTGCCTCAACGCGATCGCGGGGCGCGCGGGGCGCCCCGGCTGCGTGCTGATCCGCGCGCTCGAGCCCGTCGCGGGCCTCGGCGCGATGGCGCGCCGTCGCGGCGTCGCGCAGGACGCGAGGCGCCTGGCGAGCGGCCCGGGCAACCTCACGCGCGCCCTCGCGATCACCGCGCGCGACAACCGCGCCGACCTCACCGCCGGGCGCCTGACGATCGAGCCGCCGGACCGGCCCCGCGACTTCCGCATCGCCTCGGGGCCGCGCGTGGGCATCACGCGCTCGGTCGACCTGCGCCTTCGGTACTGGATCGCGGGGAGCCGCTTCGTCTCCCGCTAGCCTCACATCCTCGACCCATTTCACCGCTCGGCTCGTCCGCCGAGCGGCCTCACCTCGCACCGCCGTCAGGGCTCGCGGCGGAGCGCCTCGGGATCGAAGAGCGCGTCGGCGAGGCTGGTGTTCGCCCGGACCGAGCGGACCGTGATCAGCATCAGGAGCTTGCCGTTCACGAAGACCTCCTGCCGGTGCGGGAAGTAGAAGCCGCCGATGAGGGGGCGGTGCTCCGAGAACGCCGTGTCGAGCAGCGCGGTCCCCGTCGGCAGCGTCTCGCGCGTGACGATGCGGACGACGCCGTACTCGGTGTCGAGCCAGACCATCGGGACGTCGCGCTCGCCCGACTGCGCGCCGATCACGGTGAGCGGCCGGCCGCCCACGCGCGTCGCGTGGCTCACGTCGACGCGCACGCCGACGGCGCGCCAGCCGGCCAGCAGGTCGGCGGCGCTCCGCTTCCCGGGGACGAGCAGGTACGTGCGGTCGCGCCGGTCGAGCGCGGGCCGCTCGTACACCTGGCCGTCGGCCCGCCGGATCCAGACGCGGTCGCCGACGGTGAGCTGGATCTCGCGCTGACCCTCGACGGTCTGCTCGAGCCGCTGGCGCAGGGGCAGCTTGAACAGCACGCGCTGCTCGCCCGTCGACTGGGGAAGGCGGCCGTCCGGGTGGTACAGGGTGAGGTTCTGGACGATGACCAGGTCCTGGACGTTGACCTGCGCGAGCCGGGCCATGAACGCCTCGACCGCGGCCCGGGCGTCCTGGGCCGCGCCCCGCGACGCGCCGGCGAGGATCGAGGCCAGGACGACAAGCAGAACGACGGCGCGGGCCACGTCCATGGTTATAATGGCTCGGTATGAGGAACGCAAACCAAAGGAGCGTCTGTGGCTAGCGCCGACACCCTGAACACCGGCATTCTCGCGCTCGTCTGGAATTCGGGCCCCATCGCCAAGATCGTCCTCGCGATCCTGCTCGTCTTCTCGATCACGAGCTGGGCCCTCATCGTGGAGAAGGCGTGGCAGCTCCGCCGCGTGCGGCGCCAGACGGTCGAGTTCCTCCGCGCGTTCCGCGAGGGGCGCCGCCCCTCGGCCATCCAGAGCGCGGCGCGCAAGCTCCGCGAGAGCCCGCTCGCCCAGCTTTACGCGGCCGCCTACCAGGAGATGGCCGGGATGACGGAGGGCCCCGACCGCATGCTCGACGACGTCGACGACGGGCTTCCGGCCGAGCGGCTCGAGGCGGTGAACCGCGCGCTCCGGCGCGCGGCGGCCCACGAGGTCGCGCAGCTCGAGCACTACCTGCCCTTCCTCGCCACGACGGCGAGCGCGACGCCCTTCATCGGCCTCTTCGGCACCGTCTGGGGCGTCATCGCGGCCTTCCACGGCATCGGCCAGCAGGGCTCGGCGAGCCTCGCGGTCGTGGCGCCGGGCATCTCCGAGGCGCTCATCGCGACCGCCGCGGGCCTCGGGGCCGCGATCCCGGCCGTGATCGGCTACAACTATTTCGTCAATCGCGTGAAGCACTGGGCGACCGAGATGGACGGCTTCACCCTCGACCTCCTCAATCTGCTGTCCCGGCCCGAGCCGAAAGTGACCCGCTGAGCCCATGGCGTTCAACGTCGACACCTCCTCGAACCCGCGGCGCATCGGGACGAACCTCGCCGAGATCAACATCATCCCGCTCGTGGACGTCGTGCTCGTCCTCCTGCTCATCTTCATGCTGACCGCGCCCATGATGTACCGCGGCATCGACGTCAACCTGCCGAAGGCGGCGGCGAAGCCGACCGCGGTCGAGGAGCGCCTGGTCCTCACCGTCACGAAGGATCGCTCGCTCTTCCTGAACGACAAGCGTGTCGCGGCCGGCGGTCTCGAGCAGGCGATCCGCGGCGCATTCGCCACCCGCAAGGACAAGACGCTCTACCTCAAGGCGGACGCGGGGCTCGCGTACGGCGCCGTGATCGAGACGATGGATCACGTGCGCCGGGCGGGGATCGAGCGGCTCGGCATGGTCACCGAGCCGACGCGGGAGCGCTGACGCGGGCACGGCGGCGCCGCCAGTGAGACGACGCGGGCGTCTGCACTTCGGGCCGGCTCTCCGGAAGCTCCGGCTTCCACTCCGCCCCACCGTGATCTCCGTCGCCTTCCACGGGGCGTTCGTCGCCGCGGCGCTCTGGGGTAATTCGGTGTGGGGCGACAGCCAGACGAAGACCGTCTACGTGAACCTCGTCCCGCTCGTCGCCGCCGTCGGCCAGCCGCAGGCCGTCGCGGCGCTTCCGCCGCGGCCGGTGCCGGCGGACCTGCCGGCGCCCGCCCCGCGGCCGAGCCCGGCGGAGCTGCCGCAGCGCGAGGCGCCGCGCGAGCTGCCGCGCGAGCTCCCCGCGCGTGACCGGTCACGGGACGCGCTCGGCCTGCCCGACCCGAGCCTGCCGCCGCAGCGCGCGCCGAGTCTCCCGCGCCCGGACGACCGCGATCTGCCGCGCCTCGCGAGCACACCGCTGCCGCAACCGGCGCCCTCGCCCGCGCCGGCCGCGCCGCCCCGGCCGAGCAGCGCGCCGCCGCCGCCAGTGGGCCAGCCCACCGGCGCCTCGCAGGGCGTCGGCGCGCTCACGCTGAATGTCTCGGATTTCCCGTACGCGTGGTACATCGCGGCGATCCATCGGAAGATCAAGGAGCGCTGGGACGGCTACGCGCTGGCGGGTCAGCAGCCCGCGGTCGTCTTCGAGATCGCCCGCGACGGAGGGCTGCGCGGCGTCCGCGTGGACAAGACCTCCGGCAACCCTTATTACGACCAGGCGGCGGTTCGCGCGGTGACCGAGGCGAACCCATTCCCGCCGCTCCCCACCGACTTCACAAAAGCCGTGCTGACCGTCGGGCTGCAGTTCGCCCACGACCCCACGGCGACGAGGTAACGACGTGAGACGAACGAGTGTCGGGCGCCTGATCGCCATCCTCACGCTCGCGGCGGTGGCCGCGTCGTGGCCGCGCACGCCCGCGCCCCGCGCGCAGGGCGTCGACGTCTACATCAACATCAAGGGCAGCGGCAGCAAGAAGCTCAACATCGCGGTGCCGGAGTTCACCGTGCTCGCGGGCGCCGACCCCGGCGGTCTCGCGAAGCAGCTGGCGTCGATCACCGGCAACGACCTCACGTTCTCCGGGCTCTTCAGCGTCGTCGCCGGGACGGGCTCGATCCCTGCGAACAACCCCGACGCGCTCCGCCGGTCGTGGGCGGAGTTCGCCTCGGCGGGCGCCCACGCGGGCGTCCACGGCCTCCTGGCCCTGCGCGGCGAGCGCCTCGAGACGGAGATGCGGCTCTACGATCTCACGGCGCCCGAGCAGCGGATCATCGCGACGAAGAAGTTCGAGCTGCCGGCCGCCCAGGCGCGGCGCCTCGCGCACAAGATCGCCGACGAGATCGTGCTCCAGTTCACGGGCGAGCCCGGCATCGCCGACACGAAGCTCGCGTACGTCCAGGGGCCGGCGGGCGCGAAAGAGGTCTGGATGTCGGACTACGACGGCGCGAGCCCCGCGGCGGTGACGCGCAACGGCTCGATCAACCTCTCGCCGGTGTGGAGTCCCGACGGCCGCTCGCTGGCGATCACGTCCTTCATGCAGGGCTACCCCGACCTCTATCGCCTCTTCCCCTTCGAGCGCCGCCCCATGCAGACGCTCGCGGCCTTCATCGGCATCAACTCGTCGCCCGCCTGGAGCCCGGACGGGCGCTCGCTCGCGCTCACCCTGTCGAAGGACGGCAACCCGGAGATCTATGTCCTCACGGTGGCCTCGGCGACGCTGCGCCGGCTCACGCGCCACGCCGGCATCGACACCGAGCCCACCTGGTCGCCGACGGGGCAGCAGATCGCGTTCGTCTCGGACCGGACCGGCGCGCCCCACATCTTCGTGATGGATCTCGACGGCTCCAACGTGCGCCAGCTCACGTCGGGCGGCTTCCACACGCAGCCGCGCTGGTCGCCCAAGGGGGACGCGATCGTCTACACGCAGCGCCAGGGCACGCACGATCTCTGGGCGGTCAACCCGGACGGCTCGGACCCTCGCCGCCTCACCGCTGGGCCCGGCGACAACCAGGGTCCGACGTGGGCGCCGAACGGACGTCTCCTCGCGTTCCAGTCGAACCGGCTCGGGCGATGGCAGGTGTTCGCGATGACGCTCGACGGCGCGGCGCCCGTGCAGATCACCCAAACGCCCGGCGAGCACACAAGTCCTTCTTGGTCCCCGCGGCTGCCGTGATAGGATGCTTTTCAGCGTCTGAACGCGTTATCAACGAGCTCAAAGGAGGCGTCATGGTCACGCGTGGTTTGACTTTGACGATGTCGCTCGTGCTGTCGGCCCTGGTCATCGCCGCCTGCGCGAAGCAGCCCGCCACGACCTCGGTCTCAGCGCCAGCGCCAACCACGCCGCCTGCCGTCGCCGCGCCCCCGGAGCCCACTTCGCCCAGCGGCGGCCCCGCCGCTCCCGCACCCGCCGCCCCGGGTGGCGGCAGCGAGTCGCGTCCCGCGGCCGCGCGGCCGGCGCCGGCCGAGTTCATGGCGATCGCGGCACTGCGCGACGCGTTCTTCGACTTCGACAAGTACGAGATCCGGCCCGAGGACGCGAAGGTCCTCGACTCCAACGCGTCATGGCTGAAGACCAACCTGAACCTCCTGGTCCTCATCGAGGGCCACTGCGACGAGCGCGGCACCAACGAGTACAACCTGGCGCTCGGCGAGCGGCGGGCCAAGTCCGCGATGAACTACCTCGTGTCGCAGGGTGTGCAGGCGAGCCGCATCACGATCATCAGCTACGGCGAAGAGCGCCCGCAGTGCACGGAGCATAGCGAAGCTTGCTGGGCCAAGAACCGGCGCGCGCACTTCCTCGTCAAGCCCCGCTGAGCCCCGTCACCGGCCGGAGGAGGACCCGCGTCCTCCTCCTCGTCTTTGTCCTGGCGGCGGGCTGCGAGAGCGCCGCCGAGGTCACCGGCGTCGCGACGCAGCAGGATCTCCTCCAGCTCCGCACGGATCTCTCCCAGACCCAGCAGACGGCCCAGCGCGCGAAGGCCGACGTGGACAACCTCGCGACGCAGCTCGGCCGCGGCGGGCGCGAGCCGGGGGGCGAGGCGGAGCAACGCGCGAAGACGCTGGCGGACCGGCTCGACGGGCTCGCGACGAGCCTCGCCACGCTCAAGTCCCGGGTGGACGAGCTCGCGGCGAGCGTCGACACGCTGCGCCGCCAGGGTCAGGCCGCGGCACCCGCGCGCCCCGTGCCCGTGCCCGTCCCCGTCCCCGTGCCCGGCGCGCCGTCGGCGGCCCCGCCGCCGGCACGGCCCACGACAGGCGCGCTCCAGCCCCAGGACGTCTACCAGGCCGCGTACATCGACATCAGCAAGGGCAGCTACTCGCTCGCGATCGCCGGGTTCCGCGAGTTCCTGCGGCGCTATCCCGACCACGACCTCGCCGGCAACGCGCAGTACTGGATCGGCGAGGCGTACCTGAGCCTCGCGCGCGGCTACGGGTCGAGTGACCAGGACAAGGCGACCGAGTCCCTGAACCAGGCCGTGCTCGAGTTCAGGAAGGTGCTGGCGAATTACCCGCGCGGTGAGAAGGTGCCGACCGCGGTGTACAAGGAAGCGCTCGCGCTCATCGAGCTGAAGCAGCCGCAGACGGCGCAGCAGCGGCTGCAGTACCTCGTGGACAATTTCCCGCAGGCCGAGGAAGCGCCGCTCGCCCGGGAGCGGCTCGCCGCGCTGAAGAAGTAGCCCGCCGCGCGGCTACTCGTTCACGCCGAAGACCCACACGACCGACATGTCCCGCTCGGGTGTGTGGTAGATCATGACGCTGCCGTCGGGGTGTTCGGTGTCGGCGGAGCTGATGAGGACCGGGTCCTCGACGGTGGTGCCGAGGGGGACCGGGCTCTCGCCCGCCGTGGTGCTGACGAGCACCGGCCTTTCGAGGACCGGCGGGGCTGCCGTCTGCGTCTGCTCCTGCCGCGGCTCCAGCCACTGCGAGAGCGTCACCCCGATCACGAGCGCGGCGACGAGCGCGCCGCCGAGCGCCCAGCGCGCGCGGCGCCAGCCCGCGTGGGGCCTCGCCGCGGGCGCACGCCGTCCGGCCTCGATCCCCCGGAGGATGCCAGGCCAGAAGGCGGTCCAGTCAGGCGGGGCGGGAACGGTTTCCGGGCTCAGCGCCCGCTGCAGGAGGGCCTTCATGCGCTGGAGGCCCTCGGCCTCGCGCCGGCAGGAGGCGCACTCGGCCAGATGGCGCGCTGCGGACGCCGCTGCGTCTGCCTCCAGGGCGCCGTCGAGATAGGCGCCGATGCGGCGGCGCGTCCGGAAACAGGTCAGCACGGATGTTGGACGGGGCGGCCCCCTGCCCGTATTCTCATGGCCGGCATGATACCCGAAGAGCCTCTGAGTCTCCCGGTCGGCGGGGACGTCGTCCTCGAGGCCCGGCTCGCCGTCCCGCCGGGCGCCCCCGCGGGCGTCGTGATCTGTCACCCCCATCCGTTGTACGGTGGCGACATGGAGAACCCGGTAGTTGTGCGCGTCCAGGACGTGTGCGCGGCGCTCGGGCTCGCCACCCTGCGGTTCAACTTCCGCGGCGTGGGCGCCTCGAGCGGCACACACGGGGCTGGCGTCGGTGAGCAGGAGGACGCGCAGACCGCGCTCGACGCGGTCGCGAAGGCCGCGGGGACGTCGCGCCTCGCGATCGTCGGCTACTCGTTCGGGGCGTGGATCGCGGCCCTCGTCGGGAGCCGCGACGCGCGGGTCGCCGCGCTCGCGCTCGTCGCGCCGCCGCTCGGCGCGTATGACTTCGGCGCCGTCGAGGGCAAGCGCGCGCCGACGCTCGCGGTGTGCGGCACCGCCGACCCCTACTGCCCGCTCGCCGACTTCGAACGCTTCACCGCGCGCTTTTCCTGGGTGACGCCGGCCGTGATCAACGGCGCCGACCACTTCTTCTTCGGCAAGCTCTATCCGCTGGGCGAGGCGGTGGGCGCCTGGGCGCGGCGCCACGTCGCGCCCGGCGCGGGTTAGGAACCTGTCGGCCTATCGAGGGGCGCCACGGCTCCGCCGGGGCGTCCCGAGCCACCCTGGGGGCTTGGGGGCCATCTCGCGGCCCCCATGTTCAACTAGACGCGCGGTAGGCGCGCGGGCGTGGCGTTGCCTGCCGAGAGGATGATCCGGATGCCCTCCTCGACCGTGAGCCCGGTGGCCATCACGTCGTCGCGGGGGACCATCACGACGTCGCCGAGGTAGAGGTTGTTCGACGGCACGAAGACCGTCACCATCTCGCGCTTGCCGTCGGGCGTCTCGAGCAGGAGCTGGCTCGTGACGAAGCCGAAGGCGTACTCACCCGCGCGTGGGTGCTGGACGAGGACGACCGCCCGGAAGGCGCTCCGACGCTCGGGCGAGAAGGAGTCGATCAGCATCTTGACCGACGGGTAGAGGCGTCGATAGATCGGCACCCGCAGTAGGAGCGTGTCGCCCCAGGCGAGCACGCGGCGGCCGACGACGTTCCGCGCGATCGTGCCCATGAGCAGAATGATCGCCACCGCCGTGAGAAAGCCGAGCCCCGGCACGGGCCGGCCGAGGATCTTCTCGTACATCGGGGCGAAGACGTCGTCGATGCGGTTCCAGAAGATCCACAGGAGCCAAGCCGTCAGAAAGACCGGAACCGTGAAGAAGAAGCCTGCGATGAACCGTGCTTTGAACCAGGTCCGCAGGCGCGAAATCATGACTCGGTCGAGCATAACATCGGACCGCCCCCGGGCGCTCGTTACGGGTGGCGCCGTGCGCGTCGGACGCGCGGTCGCGCTCGCCCTGGGCCGCGCGGGGTTCGACGTCGCGATCGCCTACCATCGGTCCGCGCGCGCGGCGCGGGTCGTCGTGCGCCGTCTGCGGGCGCTCGGCGCGCGCGGCGTCGCCTTCCGCGCCGACCTCGCCGACCCCGCCGCGGCGCGGCGGCTCGTCGCGCAGACGCGGCGGGCGCTCGGCGGTCTGGACGTGCTCGTCAACAACGCGGCGCGCTTCGAGCGCACGCCCTTCGCGACCACGACGGAGGCGGCCTTCGACCGCCACCTCGACCTCAACCTACGCGCCGCGTTCTTCTGCTCCCAGGCCGCCGCGCGCGTGATGCGCGGCCGCGGCGGGTGGATCGTCAACATCGGCGACGCGGGCGCCCACCGCGCGTGGCCGAGCTACATCCCCTACACGCTGTCGAAGGCAGCGCTCCCCGCGCTCACCCGAAGCCTCGCCGCGGCGCTTCGGCCCCACCGCATCAGGGTGAACTGCGTGGCGCCCGGGGCGGTGCTGCGGCCGCCGGGCTTTCCCCTGGCCCGCTGGAAGCGGGTGACGCGTGGCCGCGTCTCTCGGGTGGACGAGGTGACTGGGGCCGTCGTCTCGTTCGCGACCTGCGCCCCGTCGGTCACCGGTCGCGTGCGCAGCGTGGGCTGAGCCGCGAGCGCTCGCCGCCTAGGAGCCTGTCGGGTTGTCGAGGGGCGCCACGGCTCCGCCGGGGCCTCCCGAGCCACCCGGGGGGCTTGGGGGCCATCTCGTGGCCCCCATGTTCAGCTAGATGACGTCGAAGCCGCAGAGGTGGGACTCGATGGCCGCGCCCGTCTCGGCGTCGAGGCCGGGATAGAGGCGCCTGACCTCGTCCCACACGACGTGCAGCTCCCCGCTCGCGCTCCGGAGCGCCGGATCACCCAGCATCCGGGCCAGGTCGGCGGACGGGTCCTCGAGCTTCGCGTCCAGAAAGCTCCGGTAGAAGCGAATCTGCGCCTCGGTCGCGACAAGCATCCGAGCGTGGATGGGCTTGAGCGTGTCGGGGACGTCGATGCGCCGCATGCGGGCCAGCACGTCGAGCTGCTTCCCGCGATAGATCTCGTACAGCGCCGCGTACTCGGCCGGCGCGCGGCGAGTCTTCAGCACGCCGTCGATGTTCAGGCGGTTGGTGATGCCGTCGTCCAGCAGCGTGACCAGCCGGTGGAAGTACTGCAGCTCGTCGTGGACGTCGATCGAGCTCGTCTTGGTCGGGATCTGCCACCACGTGTACACGAGCCCGCGCGACGGCCAGTACGATTCGCTGACGCGCCAATCGTAATAACGGGAGACCGTTTCCACGGCCGTGACGACGACGCGCTCGGGATAGGTGAACACGATCGCCCCGAGGACGGTCACGGCGAGGACGGCGAGGAGCCGGTTGAGCACTCGGAGCTGGTGGCGCTTCGTCGCGGCGAGCGTGGTGTGCTCGGCGACAAACCGATGGAGCGTCTCGATGACGTCGCTCGTCATCCACGCGCCGTGCCGGTCCGGACAGGCGCTCACGTGGAGCCCCACCCCCGGCAGCGGGTTCCGGACGAGGTCCCGGCGGCACGTCGGACAGGTGGTCGGGACCGCGCCCTCCCCCCTGCCGGAGCGGAAGATGTCCGCGAGCAGCTGCTCGACGTCGTCCCGCCGGCCGCCGTCGAGCGCCGAGTCGATCACTTGGAGCCGGTCACCCGCGATCCACATGGCTCGCCGCGCCGGATATGTGCAAGGCACGTACCGACCTATAATTCCCTGATCTGACGGCGCGGTGGGCGGAGCGCGTGGTCAGAAGCTGTGCCCGGCGGGCATGGGCTGGGGCAGAACGGACCGGGGTCCCCCAGGCCTACGGGAGGCGGCTTCGGCCTCCGCCCATGACCTGCAGGAAGTCGCCGAGCGCCGCGAAGCGCATGAAGGGGTTCTGGCGCTTCTCGTCGCCGATCGTCGAGGACGGGCCGCCGTAGTTGTGGCCCGGGAGCAGGATCGTGTCGTCGGGAAGCGCCGCGAGCCGCTGCGTGAGCGAGTAGTACATGTCGGAGGGGTCGCTCCCCGGCAGATCGGTCCGCCCGCACGAGCCGATGAACAACGTGTCGCCGGAGACGAGGCGATCGCCCACGAGGAAGCACTGGGAGCCCGGCGTGTGGCCGGGCGTGTGCATGAAGGTCAGCGTGAGCTGGCCGATGTCGAGCGTGTCGTGGTTGTCCACCTGGACCAGGTCGGAGCCGAAGCCCCGGAGGAACTCGCGCTCCGCCTTGTGGACGTAGACCTTCAGCGGGACGCGCTCGAGCAGATCCTCGACGCCGGGGATGCGTCCCGGCATCCCCCAGGACTCGAGGCTTCCGCCGACGTGGTCCTGGTGGGTGTGGGTCACGAGCGCGCCGACGAGGCGCATGCCGTCGCGCTCGGCGGTCTCGACGATCGTGTCGATCTCCCAGGCCGGGTCCACCACGACGCACTCGCGGGCGGCGGGGTCGCCGACGAGGTAGACGAAGTTCTGCATCGGCCCGAGCTCCATCTGCCGCAGGTAGACCGTGGCGTCGCTCACGTTTTCCATCGTACTCCAGGGGCCCACCCTGCGCTAGAATGCCCCCACTGAACCGACGTTCAGTGTGAGGTGATGCATGACGACGGCCCACGCGAAGGCCGCGGCGCGGGTGACCTACCAGCTCGAGACGCTGTGGGACTACGACTACGAGCCGACGCACGAAGAGCTCGAGACGCTCTACGAGACCGCGAAGAAGAACCAGTGGAACGGCTCGACGGCCATCGACTGGGGCCGGCCCATCGGCAAGGAAGGACCGGTCCTGAACGTCCAGGTCGCCTTCGCCGGCACCCACTTCTTCAGCCGGCTCACGCCTGAGGAGCAGCGGGAGGTCGAGGTCCGCGTCTCCGCCTGGCGCCTCTCGCAGTTCCTCCACGGCGAGCAGGGCGCGCTCGTCGTCTGCGGCCAGCTCGTCAACGGCATCCCCGAGCTCGACGCCAAGCTCTACGCCGCCACGCAGGTCGTGGACGAGGGCCGGCACGTGGAGGTCTTCGAGCGCTACGTCAAGCGGCTCCACAAGATCTACCCGGTGGACCCGCTGCTGAAGGCCGTCCTCGACGAGATCCTCGCGACGAACCTCTGGGAGCTGAAGCTCCTCGGCATGCAGATGATCGTCGAGGGCCTCGCGATCGCCGCCTTCAACCTCATGCGCAAGCAGACGGGCGACGCGACCCTGGGCCAGCTCCTCGACTACGTGCTGCAGGACGAGGGGCGCCACGTGAACTTCGGGTACTTCGCCCTCCGCCGGGCCATCCCCGACATGGAGGCCGCGAAGCGCGAGTACCTCGAGGACTTCACGTTCCGGGTGTGCGACCTCATGTACGCGCGCGACGAGCGGACGGGCTTCCAGTCCATCAAGCACGTCTGGAACGAGCTCGGCTGGGACGGCGACAAGATCTGGCGTGACACGGTCGCCCACTCCCAGACGACGAAGGCCTTCAACAGCTTCCTGTTCCACGAGAACCTGATGCCGCGCCTGCAGCGGCTCGCGCTGATTTCCCCGCGCATCGAGCCGCGGTACCGCGAGATCGGCCTGCTCGTCTAGCCCTTGAGCTCGTCGGGGAGCTTCGGCAGCGGGCCGAGCTGCGTCGGGTCCACCGCGTAGACCGCGGGCAGCGCCTTGAGCTTCGCGTAGATCACGTCACCGTCGCGCTTGCCCACGAGCACCGCCCCGATCTCGGTGCCGTCGCCCCGGAGGAGCGTCGCCTCGAAGGCCGGCGGGGCGAGGCCGTACGTCGCCGCCGCCTCGCTCCCCGGCGCGGCGAGCGCCTTCCACTTGAGGCCGCGGAGCGCGTAGAGCAGGTTCTCGACGCTCGAGCCCTTCGCGGTCCCCGTGGCGCCCTCGACGAATTTCCAGTCGACCTCCCCGCTCCGCTCGAGCACGACCGTGGCGCCGGCGGCGGACAGCCGGAGGCGCTTCACGTCCTTCGGCTCGAGGCCGGGCAGCAGCGTCCGGTCGCGGAGGTCGGTGAGCGAGCGTGCGAGCTCGTCGAGCGCCTTGCCCTCCACGAGGACCACGGGCCCCTTGCCCGCCACCGCCGCGTAGGCGCTCGGCTGGCCACCGCGCTTCTCGGGCGACGGCGCCAGCAGGAGGGTCGTCGGCGCCGGCGCGTCGCGCTCGGTCAGCGTGATGCGCACGGTCGGCTTGGCGAGGTAGCGCGCGATCCCCGCCGCGTCGTCGCTCAGGAACGCCTGCGCGCGGAGCTCGCGCAGCTTGAACAGGATGGCGCCCGCCTCGACCTGATCGGCGGGGAGCGCCTCGGGCGCGGCGACCCGCCAGCGGTCGCCCTCGCGGCTGAGCGTGACCGCGCCCTTCGGGCTCTCGAGCTCGATGCGCGTCACCTTCTCGCGCTCCACCTCGACGAGGACCTTGTTCCGCAGCGCCCCGACGTTCTTCGGGAGGAGCGCCCACGCCCGCTCCGGCAGGCTCAGCACGGACGGCTCGCCCGGGCGCATCGCGTAGACGATCTGCTTCACCGCGTCCACGGCGCCGAAGAGCAGCTCCTTCGTCGCGCGCTCCTTGTCGCGCCCCGTGTGGATCGCGACCCGCACGGGCCGGTCAAGCCCGTAGGGCACGAGCGACTTCGGCGCCTCGGCGACGAAGTCCTTCACCTTCTGCTGCTGGAGCTTGTCGAGGAAATCGCCGATCGTCTCGGCGTCGGCGGAGACCGCGAGAGGCCGGGTGAGCCTCCACGCGCCGTCGACCCGCTCGACGGCGAGCGTCTCGTCGCGCGTCTTGATCTCGAAGCCCGACACGCCCTTCTGGTCGTACGCGAGCACCGTGCGGTCGCGGAAGTCCGCGAGCGGGCGCGTCGCGTCGCGAAGCACGCTCTCCGAGAGGGCGACGACGGCGGGCTTCTGCGCCTCGCGCGCGTAGACCCAGGCGCCCGTCGGGCTCTTCGCCCCGAGGGTGAGAGCGAGCCGCCGGCCGTCCTTGAGCGAGAGCGTCACCTCGGCGCCGGGCTTGTCGAGGCCGAACTCCGCCACCTGCGTCGGGGCCGAGGCGATCTCCCGGTCGACCCGCGCGCTGGTGAGCGTGACGAGCGTCTCGTCGATCCGGCTGCGGTCGCCGCGCGCCTTCACGGGCTCGACGATCTGCCACCCGTCGCCCTCGCGCCGGAGCCTGAGCGTCTCGCGGCCGCGGCGCAGCTCGACCTCGGTGACGTCCGACGCCTCGGCCGGCCAGAGCCGCCCCTTCTGTGCTGCGGTCTTGGCGCGCTCGGGGCCGCCCCGGACCTCGTAGACGTAGTAGAAGGCGCCGAGGGCGACCAGGACGGCGGCGAGCAGCGCGGTCGTCTGCCAGCGCATGGCGGCGCTACTTCGCGGCGCGGCGGCGGACGACGGCGACGACGCCGCCAACGAGCACGAGCCCCGGCAGGACGACGACGGGCAGCAGGAAGACGGCCTGCGCCTGGTTGGCGTTGAGGAAGACGGGCGTCTGCCGGGTCTCCTTCGGGCGGATCGAGATCTGGTCCTCCTCCTCGGCGAGCCAGCTCACCGTGTTGAGGAAAAGGTCCCGGTTGCCCTGGAGGTTGAGGCCCTGGTTGGCGGCGAGCGTGGCCGTGCCGAAGACCACGAGCCTGGCCTTGTCCTTGGTGGCGACGGCCGCGACCGTGAGCGGCCCCTTCGGGTCCTCGGGGTCGGGCTTCACGACGCCACGGTCGAGCTCCGCCCGGTTCGTCTCGCCCCAGCTCTGCGCGCTCGTCTGCGCGAGCGCGTCGTAGGTGAAGTCCTTCGGAGGCACCTTCGTCCGCCCGACCGAGCGGGTCATCGGGAAGACCGTCATGATGCCGCCGAGGTCGCGCGTGATCGGATGGCGCTCGTAATGCTGGACGACGAGGACGTACGGCTCGAAGCCCAGCAGCCGGCCGATGGGGTTCGCCTCGACGACGAGGTCGTTGCCAAGCGCGAACCCGTACTTCTCGAGGTGCTTCCGGAGCGCCTCCCCCTGGAAGGGGTTGACCATGACCAGCACCTTGCCGCCCTGGGCCACGTAGGCGTCGAGCGCGTCGAGCTCGGGCTTCAGCAGATCGGTGCGCGGGCCAGCCACGATGACGACCGCCGCGTCGGCGGGGACCTTGCCCTCGCGCACCAGCACGAGCGGCTTCACCTCGTAGTTCGTCCGCTCCAGCGCGGTCTTGGCCTCGCTGAATCCGCCCCGGTCGGTGTTCGCCACCTCGGGCTCGCCGTGCCCCTGCACCGCGTAGACGACGCGCTTGCCCGCGCGCGTGACCTTCACGAGCGCGTTCGTGAGCTTCTCCTCGTCGGCGTCGAGCACCTTCTCCGACTTGGCGCCGGCCTCGAGGACGGTCGTTCCGTAGGTCTCGATCGCGTAGCGCTTCGCCAGGGCGGGGTCGCGGTCAGGATCCAGGACCCGCCAGGTGAAGCGCCCGTTCGCGTAGCGCGCGTACTGCTTGAGGAGGTCCTCGGCCAGGCGCTTGCCCGGCTGGTCCGTGCGGAAGAACGCCACCGCGCTCACGTCGGTCTTGAGGCCCGAGAGGAGCTGCACGGTCTGGGGCGAGAGGCTGAAGCGCTTGGTCTCGGTGAGGTCCCAGCGCCAGCTGTGCTGGTAGGAGAGCGCCTGCACGATCGTCGTCACGCCCAGGACGAGCAGGATCATGACCGCGGCGTTGAGGCCGTAGCGCGTCGTACGGGCGCCGAAGAACGCGCGGTAGTCCTCGATCCGCGCGAGCAGCGACGCCAGGACGAGCAGGGCGCCCGCGTAGAGAAAGCCGCGGTAGTGCGCGAGGTCGGGCCGCGCGTAGGGCAGGACCACGCCGGCGGCCAGCACCGCGACGCCCGCGTAGCCCGCCCAGTCCAGGATCTTGCGGATCATCCCTTCCACCGCCGCGCCTCGAGGGCGCGCAGGGTCAGGAAGAGCGCGAGCAGCGTCACGTTGACGAAGTAGATCACGTCCTTGGTGTCCAGCAGGCCCTTCGAGAAGCTGTCGAAGCGGTCGACCACCGAGAGGTGCTGGAGGATCTTCCCCGTGGCCCCGCCGACCGAGTCCGCGGCGAACCCGACCGACCAGAGCAGGAGCAGCATCGCGAACGTGGCCAGCGACGCGACGATCTGGTTCTCGGTCACCGAGGAAAAGAACAGCCCGATCGACAGGAACGTGGCGCCCATCAGCACGAGCCCGAGGTACATCGTGAGGAGCGGCCCCCACTCGAGCGGCGTGAAGTACCGGAGCATGGCCGGGTACAGCAGCGTGAGGACCAGCATCCCGCCGTAGAGCGCCAGGGCCGCCAGGAACTTAGCGACGAGCACGCCGCCGTCACGCACCGGGTAGGTCAGGAGCAGCTCGATGGTCCCCGACCGCCGCTCCTCGGCGAACAGGCGCATCGTGATCATCGGGACCAGGGACAGGAGCAGGATGATGCTGATGAAGCTCGTGAACAGGGGTCGCA
>QHSZ01000186.1 GCA_003220595.1 Candidatus Rokuibacteriota bacterium
GATGATGATCATCTTCGCGCTCAGCTACAACATGCAGATGGGGCAGGCCGGACTCCTCTCCTTCGGCCACGCCGTATTCTTCGGCCTCGGCGGGTACTGCACCGCACACGCGCTTAACACAATCAAGGCCCGCGGGCTCTGGCTGCCCGTGGAGGCGGTGCCGCTCATCGGCGGGCTGGGCGGGCTTGGCTTCGCAATCGCGCTGGGGTACGTGGCGACAAAGCAGAGGGCCACCGCCTTCGCGATGATCACATTGGGGATCGACGAGCTGGTCACGGCCTGCGCGCTGATGTTCCTCACGTTCTTTGGCGGCGAGGGCGGCGTCAGCACCAACCGCATGGTGGGCACCAGCCTCTTCGGCCTCACCTACGGCCAGTCGATTCAGGTCTACTACCTGATCATCGTGTGGACGCTCATCGCCAGTGCGTTGATGCTGCTGCTGACGCGGACGCCGCTAGGGCGCATGGCCAACGCCTGCCGCGACAACTTCGAGCGCGCGCAGTTCGTCGGCTACGACCCGCGCATGGTGCGGTTCTTCCAGTTCTCGCTCTCCGGCTTCTTCGCCGGCATCGCGGGCGGGTTGTACGCCCTCACCTATGAGATCGTGACGTACGACGCGGTGGCGGCGCCGATGTCGGCCAACGCGCTGTTGATGACGTTCATCGGCGGCGTCGCTGTCTTCGGCGGGCCCGCACTCGGGGCGATCCTCGTGGTGCTCCTGCAGAGCTGGGTGAGCCTCCTGTCGAATTCCTGGCTCGTCTACGCGGGTGCCCTGTTCACGCTGATGGTCACCTTCGCGCCCGGCGGCATCGCGGGGCTGATCCTCATGCACGAGCCGCTCTGGCGAACGGGGCGCCTGCGCCGCTTGGCCGTGTCCTACCCCCACATCCTCCTCCCCGGTGTGCTCGTGGCGACGGGGTTCGTGCTGACGGTCGAGCTCTGCTCCTTCCTCACCATCGGCGCGGCGCAGGGCAAGACCTTCAAGCTCTCGCAGCTCACCATCGATCCACAGACCCGCGAGCCGTGGGTCATCGCCGCTCTGCTGCTGGTGGGTGGCGGGCTGTGGCTCTGGCGTGGGGGCCGCGCGTTCCGCGCAGTCTGGGAAGGGCTGATCGAGGAGCTCAAGACGGCGGGAGCCCGCGCATGAGCGACGTCGCCATCCGCCTCAAGAACGTGCGCAAGAGCTTCGGGGCGACCCCGATCATCCTCGGCGTCAGCCTGGACATTCGCCGGGGCGAGCGGCACGCCATCATCGGGCCCAACGGCGCCGGCAAGACCACGCTGTTCAACCTCATCAGCGGTCGGTTTCCTGTCACGAGCGGTACAATCGAGCTCGATGGCAGGCCCATCGACGGCCTTGCGCCGCACGACATCAATCGGCGGGGGCTGTCGCGGAGCTTTCAGATCACGTCGATCTTCCCACGCATGACGGTGTACGAGAACGTACGCTGCGGGCTGCTATGGTCGAGAGGCTACCGGTACTCATTCTGGCATCTGCTGGGCGCGGAACGGCAGCTCAACGAGGCGGCCGAGCGCCTGCTCGAGGACGTGAACCTCCAGGCGCGTCGCGACGTTCCGGCCGGCCTCCTTTCCTATGCGGAGCAGCGCGCCCTGGAGATCGGCATCACCATCGCTAGCGGGGCGGACACCATCCTCCTCGACGAGCCCACGGCAGGCATGAACCGGACCGAGGCGAATCACGCCGTCGCGCTCATCCGGCGAGTGACCGAGAGCAAGACGCTCGTCATGGTCGAGCACGACATGAGCGTGGTTTTCGACATCGCCGACGTCGTGACGGTGCTGGTGTACGGTCAGGTCATCGCCTCCGACGTGCCCGCCGCCATCCGTGCGAACCGCGCCGTGCAAGAGGCGTATCTCGGCACCGGAGCGTCCTGATGCTCGCGGTGCGCGAGCTCCACGCCTTCTACGGGAAGAGTCACATCCTGCACGGTGTCAGCCTCACAGTAGGCAACGGCGAGATCGTCAGCCTGCTCGGCCGAAACGGGGTCGGACGCAGCACCACCTGCAAGGCCATCATGGGGCTCGTGCCGCCGCAGGGGGAGATCCTCTTCAAGGGCCGTAACATCGCGGGCCTGAGGACAGATCTCATCGCCCACGCCGGCATCGGCTATGTTCCGGAGGACCGGCAGATCTTTCCCACGCTGACCCTCCGACAGAATCTGGAGCTCGGCCTCAAGCGCGCGAACACGTTTGGCCGATGGACCTTCGACGACCTGTTCGCCCTGTTTCCGACGCTCAAGGAACGACAGCACAACGCGGCGGGCATCCTCTCGGGCGGCGAGCAGCAGATGCTGACCATGGGCCGGACGCTCATGGGCGATCCGGATCTCGTCATCATCGACGAGCCGACGGAGGGACTGGCGCCCATGCTTGTGACGGAGGTCGGGCGGCTCCTGGGCGAGATCGCGCGACGGGGCGTGTCGATCCTGCTCGTCGAGCAGAAGCTGACCATCGCGCTGAAGATCTCCCATCGCGTCTACGTGATGGGCCACGGGCGCATCGTGTTCGAAGGCTCCCCGACCGAGCTTGCCGCCAACGACGCCGTTCGCCGGGAGCAGCTCGAGGTGTGAGGGGTCACCGCCGTGCGGGTCAGCGGACGGCAGGAGCGCGGCACCTGGCCGCGCGAGAGGAAAGAAAAGTGGCCGGCGCCTCACCGGCCCTCGACTCAGTGCCCCCTCACAAGCGCCATCAGCTCCTTGGCCGTCGACACCCAGCCGAACTTGAGGCCGAAGTTCTTGAGCACCGCGGCATGCAGGTCGGGCAGATAGGACGAGACCGCGTCGGACACGATGGTCGTCTTGTAGCCCCGCTTGAACGCTTCGCGGGCGGTCTCCTCCACGCAGATCTGAGTGACCGTTCCGGTGACGAAGAGTGATTCCACGTGCCGGGCCCTGAGGAGATCGTCGAGGTTGGTGTTGTGGAAGGACCCGTAACCGAATTTCTCGACGATCGGGTCCGCCGGCTCAGGGTAAATTTCCGAGATGATATCGGAGCCATCGAGCTCCTTCCCGACGTCGTCGTAGTACCGGAGATGTTCCTTCCAGCAGCAGCAAATTGGCGGCGCCAGCACGGGCGACCACTCCCAGATGAGCGTACGGCCCGGGCCCGCGACGAATTTGGTGTAGAGCACCGGAATGTCGCGCTCGCGGCAGAAGGCGATGAGCTCGCGGTGGACCGTGATGGTCTCGCGGGCCTGGGGCACCTCGAGCGGCGCTCCAACCCTGACGAAGTCGTTCTGCATGTCCACGATCAGGAGCGCCGCATGCGCCAACCGATCGACCGTCATGAGTCGTCTCCTCTGCGCAGGAATGTTATCGCAGTGAGCGAGGGCGGGCCAGCGGGCGTCGAGCCCTGGCGGCTCCTTGACCGGCTCGGTCTCAAAGACTTAGGATGTGCTCCCGGCCCCGGGGCCGACGCGAGAGGAGCGCGGCGCCGAGACATGTCCCCGATCCTCGAGACCAAGTCGCTCACCAAGCGGTTCGGGGGCCTCACCGCGACCAACAACCTCGACTTCAGTGTGGGCGCGGGCGAGCTGCGTTGCCTCGTCGGACCGAACGGAGCCGGCAAGACGACGCTCTTCAACCTCATCACGGGCAAGGAGAAGCCCACGGCCGGCGAGGTCCACTTCATGGGCGAGTCGATCTCGCACCTGCCGGTGCACGAAATCACTCGGAGAGGCATCGGGCGCAAGTTCCAGGTGCCGAATGTGTACGAGAGCCTGACGGTCTACCAGAACGTCGCCGTGGCCGTCCAGCATCTGCTGCCGACGGCGGCGCTGTTCGGCACACGTGTCGCTGCCGAGGTCGGCAACCGCATCGGCGCCGTGCTCCACGACGTGAGTCTCAGCGACAAGCGAGCGATGGCGGCCGCATACCTCTCGCACGGCGAGAAGCAGTGGCTCGAGATCGGCATGGTGCTGGCCAGCGCGCCGAGGCTGTTGCTCCTGGACGAGCCGACGGCCGGCATGACCTCGGAGGAGACGAAGAAGACCGTACGGCTGATCCGCGACCTGTCGGCGCGACAGCTCACGATCCTCGTGATCGGTCACGACATGCAGTTCATTCGCGCGATCGCCCACAAGGTCACGGTCCTGCACAAGGGACAGATCGCCGCCGAGGGTGACGTCGGCGAGATCGAGACCAACCGGCTCGTCCGCGATATCTATCTGGGAAAGCGCTAGCCACCGTGAAGGGCCCCAGCGTGCTCCACGTCGAGCAGCTCGACACCGCGTACGGCCAGACGCAGATCCTCAGGGGCGTCAGCTTCGAGGTCGGGCCACGGGAGATCGTCGCGATCCTGGGTCGGAACGGCGCCGGGAAGACCACGCTGCTTCGCTCCATCATGGGCTTGACGCCGGCGCGGTCGGGCCGCGTGGACTTCAAGGCCAGGGACATCACGGGGCTCCCGACGTACGAGATCGCCGCGCTCGGGATCGGCTACGTCCCCCAGGGGAAGCACATCTTTCCCCGCCTCACGGTCGCCGAGAACCTCCGGCTCGGCGCGCGGTTACAGCGCTCCGCGGAGAAGGTGGTGCGTTCGGAGGTCGTCGCCCATTTCCCGGTGCTCGGGGAGCGGCTCGCCCAGCACGGCGGTACCCTGAGCGGTGGCGAGCAACAGATGCTGGCGATCGCGCGCGGGCTCGTGGGGGATCCCGAGCTTCTCATCCTCGACGAGCCGTCGGAGGGTCTCCAGCCGAGCCTGGTGGAGGCCATCCGGGGCATCATCGCTCGCGTGTGCCGCGAGCAGGGGGTCGCGGTCCTGCTCGTCGAGCAGAATCTCGACTTCGCCCGTGCGCTGGCGGACCGCTATTACGTGATGGAGAACGGCGCCATCGTCTTGAGCGGTGATACGCGCGAGCTGGCGGACGAGGAGGTGATCCGGCAATACCTGGCGGTGTGAGTAGGGCAGCGACGAACCGCGACCGAGCGTAGGGCAAGGGAGGATGACGTGGCTGACACGATGACGAGGCGAGAAGCGCTCAAACGCGTCGGATACGGGATAGGGGCGGCGGGGGTCTCGACGTTCGGACATCCGGCGGTGCTCCGGGCGGCGACACAGCCGATGAAGATGGGCATGCTCGTCTCGCTCACCGGGGTCCACGCGATCTTCGGCGAGACGATGCTGCACTGCGCGCAGTTCGCGCAGAAGGAGATCAACGACCGCGGCGGCATCGAGGGCCGCAAGCTGGAGTTCCTCATCGAGGATGACGAGACCGATCCGAAGGTCGGCATCGAGAAGGCGCGAAAGCTGATCAAGCGCGACCAGGTGGACGTCATCGTCGGCTCGATCTCGAGCGCGATGCGGAATGCGGTCGGCTCGGTCACCACCAAGGAGAAGAAGGTCTACGTCTACCCGACGTACTACGA
Organism: Candidatus Rokuibacteriota bacterium; assembly: GCA_003220595.1. Classification (GTDB taxonomy): domain Bacteria; phylum Methylomirabilota; class Methylomirabilia; order Rokubacteriales; family CSP1-6; genus AR19. The sequence continues at coordinate 5,388 of QHSZ01000186.1, forward strand.
GGGCGGCTACTGCCACGACGGCGTCTTCGTCACGGGAGCGATTCCCAACCAGCAGGTCGAGCGCTTCGTCCCGTGGATCATGGAGAACGCCGGGAAGACCTTCTACATCGCGGGCTCCGACTACATCTGGCCCAAGGAGACGTCGAAGGTCGTCCGGGCGCTCGTGGAGAAGCGCGGCGGCTCCATCCTCGGCGAGGAGTACTTCCCCTGGAACACGCCCGACTTCAGCTCGCTGGTTAACCGCATCGCGAGCGCGAAGCCGGCCGTGATGTACAGCTTGCTGATCGGCAGCGATAGCGTCACGTTTCTCAAGCAGTTCCACAACTTCGGGCTGAAGAAGACGACCCGCATCTGCACCTCCGGCGTCGCGGAGAAGGAGGCGGCGGGGCTCGGCGAGGCCGGGATCGGCATCGTCTCCTCGCAGTCCTACTTCATGAGCATCGATACGCCGCGTAACAAGGAGTTCGTCGAGGGCTTCCGCCGGATGTTCCCGAACGAGAAGCTCGTCGACAGCATCTCCGAAGGCACGTACAACGCCGTGCACGTGGCGGCCCTGGCGCTCGCCAAGGCCGGCAGCGGGGACTGGAGCAAGCTGACGAAGGCGTTCCCCGGGGTCCGGTACAAGGCGCCGCAGGGGGACATCTCGATGGCCGAGAACCGCCACGCAGCGCTGAACTCGATCATCGCTGAAGCCTACAACGAGAAGGGTGAGTTCCGGATCATCAAGAACTTCGGCGTGACGCCTCCGCAAGTGAACTGTTTCCAGTAACCTCGAGCGTGGCTCGTGGCGGAGGCGGCGCGCTGCCTCCGCCGGGCCACTCGGACGACGAGTGTGCTAGAGCTCGGATCGTTGCTGACGCAGTTCCTCAACGGCGCGACGCTCGTGAGCGTGCTGATCCTGATCTCGATCGGCCTCGCGATCATCTTCGGCGTGATGGGCGTGATCAACCTCGCCCACGGCGAGTTCTTCATCCTGGGCGCGTACACGGTCATCGCGGCCGATGCACTCGGGTTGAGCGCGTGGTGGGGCATCGCGTTGGCGCCGCTCGTCGTCGGCCTCTTCGGCGCCTTGGTCGAGGTGGGCCTGATCCGCTTTCTCTACAAGCGCCCGCTGGAGACCCTGCTTGCGACCTGGGGCCTGAGCATCGTGATCCGCCAGCTCGTGCGCATCGTGTTCGGCGTGGGGTATCGCGCGTCCCCGCACCCGCTGCTGGGCGATCTCAAGGTCTTCGGTTTCACCTACCCGATCTACCGCGTCTTCCTCATGGCGGTGTGCCTGGCCGTGATCGTGATCACGTTTTACGTCTTCTACCGCACCGACTTCGGCTTGAAGATCCGCGCGATCACGCAAGACGTCGAGATGGCCGCAGCGCTCGCCATCAACACCTCGCGCGTCTACCTCGGCACCTTCGCGTTCGGGTCGGCGCTGGCGGGCCTGGCCGGTGCCTTGATGACGCCGGAGATCACGATCTCCCCGGAGGCGGGCGTGAACTTCCTGGCCCGCTCGTTCTTCGTGGTGATCCTGGGCGGGATCGGGCAGCTCGCCGGCGTCCTGGGCGGCGCGCTCGTCGTGGGCGAGCTGGAGACGTTCCTCTCCTACCTGATCTCGGCCACGACCGCGCAAGCGGCCGTGCTGCTGATCGCCATCGTGATCATCCGGTTTCGACCGCGCGGGCTCTTCGGCGGATGAGAGCCACGCGGGGTCTCCCCGTCCTCGCGGCCGGCGCCCTGATCACGCTCGGCCTGCCCCTGATCGCGGGCAAGTACTACACCGAGCTGCTGAGCCAGGCCCTGATCTTCGGGATCTTCGCCATGAGCCTGGACCTCATGTGGGGCTACGCGGGCGTCCTGAACTTCGGGCACGCCGCCTACTTCGGCCTCGGCGGTTACCTGGTCGCGCTGCTCGCCCGGGAGGTGCGGGGGTTCGATCCGAGCTACCTCGGGTATGCGCTCTCGGTGCTGGCCCCTGCCGGGCTCGCCGGGGCGCTCGGGTACTTTCTGTTTTACAGCCACGTCACCGGCGTCTACTTCACGATCATCACGCTCGTCGTGACGATGATCTTCCAGCTCATCGTCAGCGACTGGTACTGGCTCGGAGGGATGAACGGCCTCCTGGGCGTTCCAGGTTTTGTGCTGCGCGTCTGGCCCGGCCTCGGTTGGGAGCTCGACTCAGAGGTGGAGGTGTACTACCTCCTCCTCTCCGTGTCGGTGCTCTGCTACCTGTTCTGCCGCCACGTCGTGCGCTCACCCTTCGGGCTCGTCATGGCGGCGATCAAGGACAACCCGGAACGCACGGAGTTCTTCGGCTACGACACGGCGTACCTCACGACGATCATGTCCATGATCTCGGCGGGGCTCGCGGGACTGAGCGGCGCCCTCTATGCTCACTTCTCGGGCTTCGTCTCGCCGCCGCTCTTCGGCCTGAACTTCTCCACCGACGTCATCGTCTGGGTCGCGGTCGGCGGCCGCGGCACGCTCGTGGGGGCGTTCGTCGGCGCGGTGCTGGTCAACCTGCTCAAGGCGATCATCAGCGACTTCCTCGAGGTGCTGTGGCTCCTGATCGTCGGCGCGTTCTTCATCGTGACCGTGTTCTTCTTCCCCGACGGCATCGTGGGCACGCTCCGGAAGCTCCGGTGGCCGGCGCCGCGTTCGCTGCCGCGGGCGGCGTCCATGCGAGAAGGAGGCGTGTAGCGGGGCGACGCCGTCATCGATTGCGCAGACGCGCGACCACGGGCCAGCTGACGACGGCGATGGCGACGACGATGCTCCTGGAGGACAACACCGTCGAACATAGAGAACTCCACGAGGTCGGGCAGCGTCCTGTTTTTGCGGCAGGCCGCCAACGGGCGTCTAGGGCGATTTTGACATCAGCGACCGCGAGCCAGCTGTTGCCCGGTTCTTGACCTCATGGCGAGCCCGCGGGCAGCATCGAACGCGCCAGACGCGTGAGCAACGCGGCTGCGATGTCTTCGCTCGAGCTGTCGAAGGCCACGATCTGGCCGGCGTCATTCAGCGCATTGATGAGCTGCAGGACGCCGAACACCCCGCCTCGAGCGTCCTGGATGGGCAGGGCCAGCATTGAACACGTTCGATAGCGGCTCTCGACATCCCGCTGGCGGCCGAACGCGTACGGGCGGTCCGGCGGAATCTCGTACACGTCGGGGATTCGCAGGCTTGCGCGGGTGAGTGCGACATAGCCCGCGATACTGGGACCGGCGAGGCTCAGGGGGGGATCAGCGAAGCGCCGCCGAAGCTCGTCCTCGCCGAACTGTCGCACCAAGACGTCGTTTTGGACCACGGCGAAGTGCAGCTTGTCGCCCTTGTGGAGAAAAATCGTGCCGGCTTCCGCGCGCGTCAGACGTCGCGCCTCGGTCAGCAGAAGAGCGAGAGCCTGAAGAGGATCCGGCTGGGTAGCGAGAGCCCTGCCGATGCGATCCAGCTGCTCCTGATCGGGCTGCATCGCCTCTCTTTCCCGAGGACGGCCTGCCGCCGCGCTCGTACGGGCCGTTACTGGCGGAATTTTAGGCCTGAGCGTTGAGAGTGTCAAATCGGGCGAAAGGAGGCTCGGGACCCGGAAGGCGCGTCACCGGTTGCGCAGACGCGGGTTCAGGGTGTCGTTGAGGCCCTCACCGAGGAGGTTGATGGCGACCACGGTGAGCAGGATGGCGACGCCCGGAACCGTGCAGAGCCACCACGCGGTGCGCAGAAACGTCCGCCCCGCCCCGATCATGAAGCCCCAGCTCATCGTGTTCGGATCCCCGAGCCCCAGGAACGAGAGCGCGGACTCGACGAGGATCGCCGTCGCCACGATCAGGGAGCCGGTCACGACGATCGGTGACAGGCAGTTCGGGAGAATGTGGCGGAAGATCACGCGGCGGTCGCTCATGCCGAGGCAGACGCAGGCGACGACGAACTCGCGTCCGCGCATGGCCAGGAACTCGCCGCGGACGAGGCGTGCGACGGCGGGCCAGCTGACGACGGCGATGGCGATGACGATGCTCTTGGTCGAGGGCGTGAGGATCGCGACGAGCAGGATCGCGAAGAGAAAGGTCGGGATGGTCTGGAAGAACTCCGTCATCCGCATGAGCACGTCGTCGGGCCGGCCGCCGTAAAAGCCAGCGACGCCGCCGACGACCGTGCCCACGGCCACGGCGACCGCGGTCGCGAGGACGCCGATCATCAGCGACGTGCGCGCGCCGTGCGCGATGCCCGCCGCGACGTCGCGCCCGAGGACGTCCGTGCCGAAGAGGTACGCCCCGAAGGGCGGCAGGAGGGGCTGGTCGACCCGGCGGAAGGGACTGCCCGGGAAGACCACGGGCGCCGCCGCCGCGACGACGATCACGACCGACAGGATCGAGAGCCCGAGCATCGCCGAGCGGCTCCTGAGAAAGCGGCGCGCCACGTCGATCATGCCGCCTGGATCCTGGGATCGAGGACGGTGTAGAGGAGATCGACGGCCAGGTTGGCGACCACGACGAGCGAGGCGGACAGAAAGAAGATTCCCATCAGGAGATTCAGGTCGCGCGCGAACAGGGACTGGTAGGCGAGCAGGCCCAGGCCCGGCCACGCGAATACCGTCTCCACCACGATCGAGCCGCCGAGGAGCGCGCCCATCTGCACGCCCGCCATGGTGATGACGGGCAGGATCGCGTTGCGCAGGACGTGGGTGAGCGTGATCCGCGTTTCGCTCAACCCCTTGGCGCGCGCCGTCGCCACGTAGTCCATCCCCGCCTGCTCGAGCACGGCCGCCCGCATGAGGCGCGCGTAGAGCGCCATGTAGAAGAGCGACAGGGTGACGGCGGGCAGGACGAGATGGCGGGCGATGTCGGCGACACGGGCCCAGCCCTCGTGGAAGGCGGCCACCGTCTCCATCCCGCTCGTCGGGAGCCAGTCGAGCTTGATCGAGAAGACGACGATCAGCATGAGGCCGATCCAGAAGAGCGGGGTGGCGTAGGAGATCAGCGCGAGGATCGAGATGAAGGTGTCGAGCCAGCCGTCCACCCGTGACGCGGCGAGGAGGCCGAGGGCCATGCCCGCGCCGACGGAGAGGACGAGCGTCACGCCCATGAGCAGGATCGTCGGCCCCAGGCGCTGGAGGATGAGGTCCAGCACGGGCATGTTGTGGCGGAACGAGAAGCCGAGGTCGAGGGAGAGCACGTTCTTCATGTACACGAGGAGACTGAGCCAGAGCGGCTGGTCGAGACCGAATCGCTCGCGGAGCTGCGCCATGTACTCGGGCGAGGCCGAGCCCGCCTCGCCGGCGAGGACCTGTGCGGCGTCGCCGGGTGCCAGGTGGAGCAGGAGGAAGTTGAGCGCGACGATGGCGAGGATCACCGGCACCGCCTGGAGCAGGCGCCGGACGACATAGCCGGGCGCACCGCCGACGCGCGGCAGCGCCACCCGCGCCCGTTTCACTTGTCGAGGTAGACCCGATCGAAGGGGGCGTACAGGCCCAGCGGGCTCACGATGAGGTCCTTGAACTGCTTGTTGTGCACGGTGACAAAGTGCAGCTCGTGGACCCACACGAGGGGCGCCGCCTGGACCAGCAGCTGTTGCAGCTCTTTGTAGAAGCCCGCGCGCTTGCCGGGGTTCGGCTCGACCGTCGCCAGGTCCATCAGCTCATCGGTCCGGGGCGACGACCACCGCGACCCGTTCACGAAGACGACCCCGGGGCGGATCGACTTCGAATGATAGAGCCGGTGGACGCCGATCACCGGGTCGGCGAGCGTCTGGATCCAGTTGTTGGTGAGCTGGAAGTCGTAGTCGGTATAGATACGGCGAAGCCACGTCGGCACGTCCTCGTGTCGCAGGGTCGCCTTGATCCCGAGCTCCGCCAGCACCTGCTGCACGTACTCGCCGTAGCGCTGCCACTCCTCGCCGTACGGCGTGATGTCGTGGACGATCTCGACGCGGGTGCCGTTGGCGCCGCGCCGGAGCCCCGCCTCGTCGAGCAGCGTGTTGGCGATCTGGATGCCGTTCGGCACGTTGTAGCTCTGGACGTCGGGCGTGTAGAGGCCAGCCACCGCGAAGTTCGAGCTGATGGGCCCCGTGGCCGGCTTGCCGAAGCTGAACCAGATGTTGTCGATGACGAACTTGCGGTTGATCGCGTACGAGATCGCCTGGCGGACCTTCTGATTGTCGAAGGGCGGCCGCTGCGTGTTGAAGTCGAGCTGGACGATGGGGGACTGCATCTCGTACCCGCGCGTCGTCGTCTCGATGTGCGGGAGCTTGGCGAGCGCCTTGACGTCGCTGTAGGGGATGGCGCCGAAGCCGCCCACGTGCGCCTCGCCCTTCTCGATCGCCGCGGTGCGCGTCGCGGAGTCCGCGACGAAGCGCGCGACGATGCGGTCCAGATAGGGCCGCCCCTTCTTCCAGTAGGAGGGGTTGCGGTCGAAGCGCATGTACTGCCCGCGCTGCCACTCGACGAACGTGTAGGGGCCCGTGCCCACGGGGCTGTTGCCGAGCTTGTTCGTCTTGACGTCGCTGCCCTCGAGCAGGTGCTTCGGGAGCATCGGCGACTCGTAGCCGGAGAGCGCCATCATCAGATAGGGCGCCGGCTTCTTCCAGTAGGAGGGGTTGCGGTCGAAGCGCATGTACTGCCCGCGCTGCCACTCGACGAACGTGTAGGGGCCCGTGCCCACGGGGCTGTTGCCGAGCTTGTTCGTCTTGACGTCGCTGCCCTCGAGCAGGTGCTTCGGGAGCATCGGCGACTCGTAGCCGGAGAGCGCCATCATCAGATAGGGCGCCGGCTTCGCGAGCCTGAAGACCGCGGTGTGCTCGTCGGGCGTGTCGATGTCGGTGACGTCGCGGAACGTGATGGCGCCTCGCGGATGAAGCTTCTTCAGGACTTCGAGCACGGAGAACTTCACGTCGCCGCTCGTGAACGGCTTGCCGTCGCTGAACTTCACGCCCTTCTGGAGCCTGAAGGTGATCGTCTTGCCGTCCGGGCTCACCGTCCACGACTCGGCGAGCCCCGGGAGCGGCTTCAAGCTGAAGTCGTACTCGAGGAGGCCCTCGTACACCTTCGTGGCGACCTGGCCGATCGGCCCCGACGTGCTGATGTAGGAGGCGAGGGTCGGGGGCTCCGGCTGGACGAGCATGACGAGGGTGCCGCCGCGTTTTTGCGCGGACACCGTCTCGGGCATGAGCGCGAGCCCCGCCAGCGCGGCGACGAGACAGCACGTGACGGATCGAGCGAGCATCATGTCCCTTTCCTCCGAGGCGCGCCTGGCAGGATAGGAACGGCCGTCACCGTTGTCAAGGCGACGGCGGAAACGGATGGTGCCGGATCCAGTGGTGCGCGATGTCGAGGCGGCGGCAGATCCACACGTCGCGGTGTCGCTGCACGTGATCGAGGAAGCGGGTGAGCGCGGCGAACCGGCCGGGCCGGCCGGCGAGACGCATGTGGAGGCCGACCGACATCATCTTCGGCGCGGTCGCGCCTTCCGCGTAGAGCACGTCGAAGGCGTCGCGCAGGTAAGTGAAGAAGTCGTCGCCGGTGTTGAAGCCCTGCGGCATGCCGAACTTCATGTCGTTGTTGTCGAGCGTGTAGGGAATGACGAGGTGCGGCTTGCCGGCCACGCGGACCCAGTACGGGAGATCGTCGTTGTAGGCGTCCGAGTCGTACAGGAACCCGCCCGCCTCGACGACGAGGCGGCGGGTATTGGGGCTGAGCCGTCCGGTGTACCAGCCGAGCGGCCGGCTGCCGGTGGCTTTCGTCAGGCTCTCAATCGCCAGACGGATGTGCTCGCGCTCCTCGTCTTCGCCGACGAACTGGTAGTCGATCCAGCGCCAGCCGTGGCTCACCACCTCGTGGCCGGCCTCGACGAGCGCCGCGGCCGCCTCCGGGTGGCGCTCGAGCGCCATGCCGACGGCGAACACGCTGATCTTGATCTCGCGTTCGGCGAAGAGCCGCATGAGCCGCCAGAACCCCACGCGGGTGCCGTACTCGTACATCGACTCCACCTGCATGTTGCGCACGCCCTTGAGCGGCTGCATGCCGACGACCTCCTGGAGGAACGCCTCGGCGACGTCGTCACCGTGGAGGATCGAGCGCTCGCCGCCCTCCTCGTAGTTCATGACGATCTGGAGAGCGAGGCGAGCGCCACCCGGCCACTTGGGATCGGGCGCCTCGGCGCCGTAGCCGATCAGATCACGCGGATAGCTCATCTGCGCCCACGGAAGCGTAGTGCGCCAGGGCGGCGTCCACGCCCGCGCCGGGCACGGCGCGCCAGCCTT
>QHSZ01000187.1 GCA_003220595.1 Candidatus Rokuibacteriota bacterium
GCTCGGGCCCGCGACGCCGGGGCGGGTGCGGAAGCTGCCGAGCGGCAAGCTCGAGATCGTCGTGGACGCCGCCCGCCCGATCGAGGAATGGGCGAAGGAGCTGCCCCGCCTCATCTCCGCGGCGCAGGGAACCTGATCTGGGCGACGGGCTGAAGCGCCAGCTCGGCATCCTTCCGCTCGCCGCGATCTTCTTCTTCAACGTCTCGGGCGGGCCCTACGGGATCGAGGACGTCGTGCCGTCCTTCGGTCCCGGAATGACGCTGATCCTCCTGCTGCTCACGCCGCTCCTCTGGAGCCTTCCCGTCGCGCTCGCCATGTCCGAGCTCGCGGGGGCGATGCCCGAGGAAGGCGGGTACGTGGCGTGGACCCGGCGCGCCTTCGGGCGGTTCTGGGCCTTCCAGGTCGGGTGGTGGAGCTGGATCGACAGCTTCGTGGACGTCGCCGTTTATCCAGCGCTCTTCGTCGAGTACGTGCGCTTCTGGCACCCGGACATGACCCGCGCCGAGCGCTGGCTCTTGGTCCTCGGGTTCATCGCCGTGCTCACGGCGCTGAACGTGCTCGGCGTACGGCCGACGGGACACTCGGCCGTTGCGCTCGCCGTCCTCGCGCTCCTCCCGGTCGCCGCGCTCACCGTCGCCGGCTTCGGCGCCGTCCGTGTGGCGCCCTGGGTGCCGCTCGCGCCGGAGGGCCAGGCGCTCGAGACGCTGGGGCTGGGCCTCGCCCTCGTCATGTGGAACTTCTCGGGCTGGGACATGCCAGCCACCGTCCTCGGCGAGACGCGGGCGCCCGAGCGCAGCTTCCGGCTGGCCGCGCTCTTCACGCTGCCCGTCCTCACGGCCTTCTACGTGCTGCCGATCGGCGCCGCCCTGGCGTCAGGCGCCGTCGAGTGGAGCGCGTGGACGACTGGCGCGCTGCCGGTGGTGGCCCGCGCGGTCGGCGGCGAGTGGCTCGCCCACGCGGTGACGATGGGCGCCGTCCTGAGCACGGCCGGGCTCTTCCTGTCGCTCCTGCTCACGAACTCGCGCCTGCCGTACGTGCTGGCGCTCGACCGCGCGATGCCCGCGTGGCTCGGGCGCGTCCACCCGCGCTTCGGCACGCCGTGGGCGGCCGTGGTCGTCTCGGCGGCGGTCTACGCGGCCTTCGCCGCGTTCTCGTTCAAGGAGCTGATCGTCCTCGACATGTGGCTCTACTCGCTGAGCCTCTTCATCGAGCTCGCGGCCTTCCTCTGGCTGCGCGCGACGGCGCCCGACATGCCCCGCCCCTGGCGCGTGCCCGGCGGCTCCACGGGCGCCATCCTGGTCGTTGTCTTCCCCACGCTCTTCATGCTCGGCGCGATCGCGACCGCCGGCCTCCGCGACACGATCGCCGGCTTGGTCGGCGCGCTCTCGGGCCCGGTCGCCTGGGCGGTCCTGTCGCGCCGCGGGCGCGGGCGCTGAGCCCCGCGCGCGGTTAGCGGTGGAGGCGCGTCCGCCGGCCGGCGGGCCCCAGGTTCTCCTCGAGGATCGTCGCGAGGCAGCCGAGGGTCGGGAGCGAGTACACGTAGGTCTTCCAGCCGATGGCGACGTGGTCTGGCCGCTCGCCGGCCCGCAGCGGGGGAAAAATCTCGACGCTCACGTTCGGGCCGTCCTGGGTGCAGCCGCCGGCGCAGCCCTCGCGGAGACGGACGCAGTCCTCGAGCCGCCTCGTCTCGACCAGCGCCTGGAGACTCTCGAGGACCGCCGTCGCATCGAGCCGCGTCGCGCGCCCCCCGCGCTCGACGGGTAGGACAGCGATGCCCGGCTCACGCGGGCACACCGTGACCACGAGACGGCGCGGCGCGGCCACCGTCAGGCCTTTTCTCCCAGCCCTTCGGCGAGTCGCCTCGCGGCGGTGACGGGTGGGGCGGCGGGCGGGAGCCAGCGCGCCGTGAGGCCCGCGCGCCGGACGGCGCGGGCCAGCCCCGCCCGGAACCAGGCGTCGTCCAGGACGCTTCCCGCCCAGCTCATGGCCACGGGCGGGCGCAAGCCGAGCTGCCGGGCGACCGCGCGGGCCTGGGCCGCGAGGGCCGCCTCGCCCGCGCGGGCGATCGCGCGGGCGGCGCCGTCGCCGTGACGCGCTCGCCTGAGGACTCGAGGCGACCACGCCGCCACCCGCGCGACCGCGTCGGGCGCGTGGGCCGCGCCCAGGACGGTGCGCAGGCCGCCCTGGGCCGCGCGGATGCGGAGCCACTCGCGGCCGAGCCAGAACGCCGAGCCCTCGTCGCCGAGGAGGGGACCGAGCCCGCCGGCGCGCGCCCAGCGGCGGCCCCCGTCGTAGCCGATCACGATCGAGCCGGTGCCGGCCAGCACGAGCAAGCCGGGGCGATCACCGAGCGCTCCGAGCAGCGCCGCTTGGGCGTCGGCGACCACGCGTACGCGCTGCGCGAGTCCCGTCAGGCGTCGCGCGAGGGCGCGGCACTCCGGCGCCGTCCAGATCGCGCGCGAGGCGACGACGAGCGCGGCCACGCGGTCAGGGCGCCAGCCACGGCGGCGCCAGATCGCGCGCAGGAGGGGCGCGAGGCGACGCAGATCCCGGTCGGCCCGCGTCACCGTCGTCGTCGCGGGCCGCCAGCCCCCCGAGGCGGAGACCCGAATCCAGGTGCCGCCCACGTCCACGCCCACGCACAGGGGTCGATCGCCCTTCTTGACGGTTGAACCGGTAATGATCTGAGCGGCCATGTCAGGGGATTGCCGTGGCAGAATTCAGGCCTTCGTCCTATTGAGGGCTCAGCCCGGCAGCCCTACCGTCGCCTTAGGTCGAGGGTGTCCATTTTCCGGTATTCGGCGCCTCGACTTGGCCCACGGGAAAGTGACTGCCCGTGGGCGACGGCGCTCGTGTCGATTCGCGGACGGCCTTGCCACTCTGTCCATTATGGGGCCGAGGTATCGCTCGATATTGCAAAGTTTTAGGCCTGGCCAGCCGTGGCACGACAGATGCTGCCTAAGGGCGGCGGGAGGACGAGGTCCATGGGTAAGGCATTGGCGGCGTGGCTGATGGTTGCTGGGGCGGCCGTGGCGTCGCCGGCCATGGGACCGCGGGAGACGGTGGAATCGGCCCTCGTCCGGGTGACGGGCGTGATCCAGGACGGTGAGCTCAACGGTAAGCCCGTGGCCGATCGTCGGGGCGAGGTTCGCCGGCTCGCCCGAGACCTGTTCGACTTCGACGAGATCTCGCGGCGCGCCCTGTCGCGCCACTGGGCGCCGCGCACGCCGGACGAGCAGGCCGAGTTCGTCGCGCTGTTCAGCGACCTGCTCGAGCGCTCGTACATGAACCGGATCGAGGCGTACGCGGGCGAGAAGATCACCTTCACCGGCGAGGCCCTGGACGGAAGCTTCGCCACGGTGCGCTCGAGAGTCGTGACGCAGCGGCGCAGCGAGACCGCGCTCGACTACCGCATGCACGTCCGTGACGGCCGCTGGCAGGTCTACGACATGCTGATCGACGGCGTGAGCTTCGTCTCGACCTATCGGAGCCAGTTCGATCGGGTGATCCAGGCCGAGTCCTACGGCTCGCTGGTCGACCGCCTCCGCAAGAAGAACTTCGACACCGCCGTCGCCGAGCGCCGCAAGCCGTAGCCCTCACCGGGAGAGCCTCGGACGGCGCGCCCGTCCGGGGCTCTCGCGCTGAGATCCACCTCTCCGGCCGGACCCCCCGGGAGTACCTTCGAGTGAGAAGCGCCATTCGGAACGCAGCCGGCCGGCATCTGACTCGGGCCACCCACGGCATTAGAATGACATGTGCTGACCTGGCCTGACTACGTCGTTCTGGCCGGCTCCTTCGTCGTTCTGCTCGGGATCGGGTTCGGGCTCTCGCGGCGGCAGCGCGACACCGTGGACTTCTTCCTGGCGCGCCGCCGGGTGCCGGCCTGGGCCGTATGCCTCAGCTTTCTCGCCACCGAGATCAGCGCGGTCACCATCATCTCGGTGCCCGCCACCGCGTACAGTGAGAACTGGGAGTACGTCCAGTTCTTCGTCGGCTCGACCCTCGCCAAGTGGGCCGTCGCGTTCCTCTTCATCCCGGCCTTCTACCACTACGACGTGACGACGATCTACCAGTTCCTCGCCCACCGGTTTGGTCAGGCGAGCCAGGTGACGGCGTCGCTCTTCTTCTTCGTCACGCGCTTGCTGGGCTCGGGTGTGCGGCTCATGGTGGCGGCGCTGGCGGTCTCCATTCTGATGGGCTGGCCGATCGGGCCGACGCTCGCGCTCTTCATCGTGGTCTCGATCTGCTACATCGCGACGGGCGGCGTCAGCGCCGTGGTGTGGACGAACGTCTTCCAGGCCCTGATGTTCCTGGGCGCGGGGCTCGTCACCCTGGTCTTCCTGGTGACCCAGATTGATGGGGGCGCCGCCGCGATTCTCCGCGTGGCCGGAGAGGCCGGCCGGCTGAACGTGGTCAACTGGGGACCGGCGCCAGGCGCCCCGGACTTCTGGCGCCGGATGCTGACCGATCCGAATATTGTCTGGGTCGCCGTCCTGAACGGCCTCGTCGGGTCCATGGCGGCGTTCGGCACCGATCACGACCTGATGCAGCGGCTCCTGACCGTCGAGACGCGGCGGGAGAGCCAGTGGACGCTCTCGCTCACGCCTCTCGGGACCCTCGCGACGCTCGCCATCTATCTGAGCCTGGGCGCGGCGCTCTACACCTTTTACGCGCAGCACCCGCAGCTCCCGGTGTCGCGCCCGGACGAGATCCTGCCGCACTTCGTCCGCCAGGGGATGCCGGCGGTCCTGCGGGGCCTCATGCTCTCGGCCATCGTGCTCGCGTCGATCGACTCACCGCTCGGCTCGCTCTCGGCCTCGTTCGTGACCGACATCTACCGGCCGCTCCTGGTCCGCGGCCGGGCGGAGGGTCACTATCTGCTCGTGTCGCGCGTCAGCGTGGTGGTCTTCGGCCTGATCCTCGGCGCGATCGCCTACTTCTTCTCGGCCTTCGACAAGATCCTCTGGCTCGCGTTCAAGATCGCGGGCGTGACCTTCGGCTCGCTGCTGGGCGTGTTCTTGCTGGGGCTCCTGAGCCGCCGGCGCGTCGCCGACCGGGCGAACGTGCTGGCGATGGTCCTCATGGCGCTGGTGAACCTGGTCCTCCTCGTCCTGTCCGAGACGCACGTCCTCGAGTTCGCCTGGTCCTGGCTCGTCATCCTGGGGACGGGGGGGACGATCGCGCTCGCCCTGGCCTTTTCGGCGCTGGCCCCCGGCCGCCCCGCCGTCCCCTGAGATAGGTTTCACACCGGCCCCCATCCGGTGTCCTAATGGGGTGGATGGACTCGACTGGGTTCGACGCCCTGGTGACGAGGCACCACCCCGAGATCTACCGGTATCTCCTCCGGACTACGTTCCGGGCGAGCGAGGCCGAGGATCTCGCGCAGGAGACCTTTCTCCGCGCCTACCGGGCCCACCGGACGCTCACCCCCGACGCCAACGCGCGCGCCTGGCTCTTCGCGATCGCGACGAACGTGGCGCGGAACCACTTCCGGACCGAGTCCCGGCGGCGCCACGCGTACGCCACCGTGCACGCGGAGGGCAGCGTCGCCGACGCGGACGGACCCGAGGGACAGACCCTCTTCAACGAGGCGCGGGTCCGGCTCGAGACCGTCGTTGCCGGGCTGCCGCTCAAGCAGCGCCTGGCCTTCACCCTCCGCAAGGTCCACGAGCTCGACTATGACGCGATCGCGCGGAGCCTCGACTGCTCCGTGGACAGCGCGCGCGCGCACGTCTTTCAGGCGCTGCGCAAGATTCGCCGCAGCCTGAACGGCTATGGGCTGCCGCTGGGGAGTGACGACCGATGACTCGAAAGCCCACGACCTGCCTCGAGATCGAACCGGCGCTCATCGCCGCGGCGACCAGCGAGGCGGACACCACGACCGCGGCCCGCGTGGAGGCGCACACGCGCACCTGCGCGTCGTGCCGCGGGGAGTTCGCCAGCTATCGCGCGATCGACCGCGCCGTCGGGATCTGGCGCGAGGCGCCCTCGCCCGTCGAGCCGTCCGTGCGCGAGCGCCTCGAGACGCGGCTGGCGGACCTCCGCCGCCGCGCGCTCGTCTACCGCATCTTCCCGTCGCCGCTCGGCCCGATCCTGATCGCGCGCTCGGAGGAGGGCGTGACGTGCGTCGAGTACCTCGTGGGCGGCCGCGACTTTGCCCACTCGCGCCTCGCCCGCATGCCGGGCGTCGAGCCGATCGAGGA
>QHSZ01000188.1 GCA_003220595.1 Candidatus Rokuibacteriota bacterium
CGATGGATCGCTCCGGTCCTTCGCGACCGGCGCCGTCATCCAGCACTTCACCAAGACCCTGAATCGGGTCCCCGGCAAGGACTTCCGTCTCCCGACCAGCGATGAGCTCGACGCCCTCGAGGCGTTCCAGCTGTCCCTGGGGCGGCAGCAGGATCTGGTACTGCCTCTGCGGCTCAAGGGCACGGTGCCCAAGCGGGGCCAGGAGATCTTCCTCGATAACAAGCTCGGCAAATGCAACCTCTGCCATGTGAATGCCGGGGCGACGGCGAACTTCGGTGCGGCCAGCCTCGGGAACGCCAACTTCAACACCGGCGTCGAGGACCTGCCCGATCAGCCCGCGCGGCTGACGACCCAGAAGGTCCCCCCCGATGACGGGTTCCACACGCCGGGCGACGGGACGTTCAACGTTCCACCGCTGGTGGAGGCGGCGGACAGCGGGCCGTTCTTCCACAACAACGCCATCGAGACCATCGAAGGAGCGGTCGCACAAGCGGACCCCCAGGGCGCGGGCATCGAACTCGATGGGACGCAGATCGTGGCCATCGCCGCCTTCCTGCGCGTCATCAACACGCTCGAGAACATCCGGCAAAGCATCGAGTTGCTGGAGGCGAGCCTCGAGGTGCCGTTCGAGGAGCGGGGGCGGCTCCTCGCACGCGCGGTGCGCGAGACGGACGACAGCATTCGCGTGCTCAAGGGCGGGGGCCTGCACGCCGAGGCTGTCGCCCCGCTCCAGGAAGCGCGACGGCTGGCGGACAAGGCCGTCCGCAGTGTATTCTTCGGACGCAGGCACACGAAGGAGGCCATCGGGGAGCAGAAGAAGGCACGGGCACTCCTCGTCGAATGAAGAACGAGGGAGGACGCATGACCGCCTGGAGATTCGTCGTCGCGCTGGTCGGGATGAGCGCCGTCCTGGGTAGCAGCCCATCGGCGCCGGCCGCTCAGGAGATGACCGAGCAGTACGTTCCGATCGGGCAGTCGCCGGGACTGTCGGGGAAGCACACCGTCATCGGGAAGCTTCAATCGGTCAACGCGCAGGAGCAGACCTGCGCGATCGCCGACCCCACGGGCCAGCTGAACGTCAAGGTCACGGAACGCACGAAGATCTGGTTGGACCGGAGCAAGCTTCAGCAGCCGAACGTGGAGGGGACGTTCGCCGACCTGCGGCCGGGCGCCATGGTCGAGGTGAAGCCGGCAGAACACCCGCGCGGCGTCGGAAGCGGCCCCGCCGAGTGGATCAAGGTCGAGGTCTCAGCGCCGTGAGGTGAGGAGCGCCGGCAGCGTGCGCAGCGCCTCGCCGACGCGCGGGCCGTGCCAGGCGTAGGGCTTGCCGTCCACCAGGTGGATCCGGCCCTCCCTCACCGCGGGGACGTCACTATAGGGTGCAAAGTCCGCCACGTGCGTCTGGCGGAACCGGAACGGCTCGTCGGGTAGCAGGATGACGCGCGGCCGCCGCGCGGCGATTTCGGCGAGCGTCACCGTCGGGTAGCGCTCGGGTCGGTCGGCGAAGACGTTCCGACCCCCGCAGACCGTCAGCACATCATTGATGTACGTGTCGGCATTCACGGTCATGTACGGCCCCCGCCAGATCGCGTAGAAGACGTCCACCGCCGGGCGCGCGGCGCTCGCCGCGCGGACACGCTCGGACAGGGGCTCGAGCTCCGCCAGGATCGCCGCCGCGCGCTCAGGCGCCCCCGTCAGCTCCCCGAGCTCGCGGATCAGCCGGAGGCCGTCGGCGACGGTGCGCGGGTAGGTCACCCAGACGGGAATCGCCCACGCCCGCAAGGCCTCGATGTGCTCGCGGACGTTCTCCTCGATGTTGGCGATGACCAGGTCGGGGGCGAGGGCCGATCCGCGTCTTCGTGCGCGTGACCTCGGCGGGCTCGCGGCAGTACACGGTCACGCCCACGAGCGCGTCGGCCCGGCCGAGGGCGCACAGCGTCTCGGTCGTGCTCGGGATCAGCGAGACGATCCGCCGTGGCGGGTGCGGGAAAGCGAGCGCGACCCCCGAGGCGTCGACCAGCGTCGTCACGCGATGCGGCGGCTCCGGATGTGGTCGACCAGCGCGAGCATCTCGCGGGTCCGCTCGGCCACCTCGCGGTCCCACTTCATGATCTCCTCGAGCGGCGCCTTCCGGTCGATGGCATCCTCGAGATTCGTCACGGCGACGCCAAACACCTTCAGCACGCGGCGCGTCTCCTCGCTCGGCATGGTGGTCTCTCCGTCAGTCCAGGGAGAGCTCCGGCGCGTCGGCCCAGCGCGGCTCCCCCTCGGGCTTGAAGTTCTTCGTGCTCACGAAGTGCATTCCGTGGTGCAGGTTCATCTTGAACTTCCCGCCGCCGTAGCGCGCCAGGATGAACCGCGCGGGGTCCTCGAGGAACGGCTCCATCTCCGCCGCGGCGAGGCGCACCAGCCACTTGAAGCGGATCGTCCCCGCGTGCGGCTCCTGGACGCCGATCGTCGCGGTGAGCTCCGGCCAGACGCGGGCGAACTCCTCGAGGATCTGCCGGCGCGTCGGGCGCTCGACGCCCCGGTTGACGAGGTTGCGCCTGAGGTACGGCTCGAGGAGGTCCCAGCACCACGCGGCGAGCATGGGCGTCACGTCTGCTCGGGGCGGAGCCAGGCGCGGGCGCCCGTCGGCGGACGCCACGCGGCGAGGCGGTCGAGCAGCTCGCCGGGCGTTGCGCCCCAGAGCAGGAGGGCCGCGTACTCCGGCCGCACGAACCGCTCGTCGACCGCGTGGGCGAGCAGGCGCCGGAGCCCCTCCCAGTATCCCTCGACGTCGAGCACGCCCACGGGCTTCGTGTGGATGCCGAGCTGGGCCCAGGTGAGCACCTCGAGCGTCTCTTCGAAGGTGCCGAGCCCGCCCGGCAGCGCGACGAACCCATCGGCGAGCGCGGCCATGGTCGCCTTGCGCTCGTGCATGCTCCCGACGACGCGCAGCTCGTCGAGCCCCGTGTGGGCGAGCTCGGGCGTGGCGAGCGGCCCGGGGATGACGCCGATCACCTCGCCACCGCCGCCAAGCACCGCGTCGGCGAGGACGCCCATGAGGCCGACCGAGCCGCCGCCGTACACGAGGCCGAGGCCGCGCTTGACCAGCTCAACGCCGAGCGCGCGCGCCGCCGCCGCGTACGCGGGGCGTGCGCCCTCCGACGAGCCGCAGAACACGCAGAGGCGCTTCACAGCGACGCCGCGAACTCCGCCGTGAGCGTCCCGGTGTAGACCTCCTCGACGGGCCCCTCGAGCAGGAGCGACCAGTCGGGGCGCACCTCGACGACCAGCTCGCCGCCGGGCATCCGCACGCGCACGCGCCCGGGATCGCAGCGCCCGTTCCTGACGGCCGCCGCCGCGGCGCCGCACGAGGAGGAGCCCGACGCCAGCGTGAAGCCGGCGCCGCGCTCCCAGATGAGAATATCCACGGCGTCGCGCCCGACGACGCGCGCGAACTGGACGTTCGTGCGGTTCGGGAACGCGGGGTGGTGCTCCAGCAGCGGGCCGAGCCGCCGGGCCGCGGCCTCGTCGAGCCGCTCGACGAAGGTCACGCAGTGCGGGTTCCCCACCGACACCGCCGTCACCGTGAGCGCCGTGCCGTCGCCGAGCTGGAGCGGCACCCCCACGACATCGCGGTCGGGGCCGTTCATCGGGATATCGGGCGCCCGGAACGTCGCCCGCCCCATCTCGACGCTCACGAAGTCGACGCGCCCGTCCCGGACGCGGCACTGGCACTCGACGACGCCGCCCTTCGTGTCCACCGTGAAGGTCGGCGTCTTCGCGTGGCCGTGGTCCCAGAGGTACTTGGCGAAGATGCGCAGGCCGTTGCCCGACTTCTCGGCCTCGCTCCCGTCGGGGTTGAAGATCCGCACGCCGAAGTCGGCGCGCCCGGTGGGGACCATGAGCAGGATGCCGTCGCCGCCGACGCCCCAGTTCCGGTCACAGATCCGCTGGATGGCCTTCGGCGAGAGCGGCGTCTTCAGATCGGCCTGCGCCATGACGACGTAGTCGTTGCCGAGGCCGTGGCCCTTCGCGAACGGGATCATGCGCGCGGCAACTCGACGCGGCGGCCCGTCGCGGCCGAGAGATACCCCGCGTAGATCACCTCGACCACCTCGCGCGCGAGGAGCGCGCCCGCCAGCGGCTCGCGCCGCCCCTGGATCGCGTCGACGAAGTCCGCGAGCTCCTGCGGGTAGCCGCGCATCCAGTCCTCCTCGGGGCTCGGGAACTGCCAGCCGCCCTTGGTCTCGACCTTCTCGGTGATGTACTCGTCGCCCCACACGGCGCCGTCGGGCGCGTAGGCGGTGACGGCGTTGTTCGGGTTGATGTTCGCCTGGACGACGCCGTTCGTGAGATAGGCCGTGACGACGTTGCGGACGCCGCCGAGCGTGACGTCGTTCGAGTGCACCGTCGCCTTGGTCCCGTCCTCGAAGGTGAGGACGGCGACCGCCCAGTCCTCGACGTCCACGGCGCGCGTCCCCATGTAGAGCTTGCGGTCGCCCACGGCCGGGAGCTTCGTGAGCTGGGCGACCTCGGCCGTGACGGCCCGCGCCCGGATCGGCCGGCCGTGCCGCTTCATGCCTTCGTGGTGCTTCAGCTGGAGCACGACGCCGACCGGGTGGGAGCCCATGCGGAGGAGCGACCCGCCGCCCGAGCGCTTCCACGTGGCCGCGTACGCGGCGTGCGAGCCCGAGTGGCTCTCCTCGGCGCGCAGCTCGAGGATCGCGCCGCCGGAGGCGTCGAGCAGGCGCCGGAGCTTCGCGATGGGCGGCGCGTAGACGAAGTCCTCCGCGTAGCAGAGCGTCACGCCGGCCTTCGCGACGGCGTCCAGGACCGCGTCGGCGTTGCGGAGCGCCTGCGCCAGCATGGCCTCGCGCGGCTCGCTCCCGTCGCAGAACGCGCCCGTCAGCGGCTTCTCGACGATCACGTGCTTGCCCGCGCGCGCCGCGGCGACGGCGATCTCGTGGTGGGTGTCGGTCGTCGAGCAGATGTCCACGACGTCGACGTCGGGCGAGGCGACGAGCGCTTGGTAGTCGCCGAAGGTGCGCGGGATCCCGTGGTGCTTCGCGAACCGCTCCGCGTCCGCCCGGGTCCGCGCGCACACCGCCGACAGTTCGACGCGCGCGGGGACCAGCGGGCGGTAATTCACCGCGTGCAGGTCGGCGGCGAAGCGGGCCCCGACGATACCGACGCGGAGCGCCGTCATGCGAGCTTGGCCCGGAGCCACGCCGTCACCCGCTCCCGCCGCGAGCGGACGTCGCAGGGCAGGCGGTGACTCCACTTCGTCCGGAACCGCGCCAGCACCTCGCGCCGGGCGGCGACGTCGCGCCGCTCGCGCTCGGGCTGCGCAGAGAACTCGCGCGCCCGCGTGCCGCCGCCGTGGTGGACGAAGGGCGCGCGCACGACGAGGCAGCGCCGGCCGCGCTCGCGCACGGCGAACGAGAGGTCGCGGTCGAGGCCGTGGTAGAAGCCGTAGCCCTCGTCGAAGCCGCCGACCTCCTCCAGGAGCGCGCGCGGCAGGCACATGCAGACCGAGTCCACGACCGCCACCTCCTCCCACGGCGGACGGACGGTCGGCCCCTCGGCGAGGCTGTGCACGATCGTCCGGCCGACGTAGCGCCCGCTCCGCCGCAGGCGCTTGACGCCGTAGAGCCCGGCGAGCCCCGCGCCGGGCTCGGCGAGGGCGGCGACGAGCCGCGCGAGCCACTCCGGCTCGACCAGCTCGGTGTCGTTGTGGAGGACGCAGACGTAGTCGGTCTCCGCCAGCCGCCAGGCGCGGTTCAGCGTGGCGATCACGGGGCGGTTCTCGCCGTTGCGCTCGAAGCGGAGCGGGTACGGATACTCGAAGCGCTCGAACACGCGCGCCGTGTCGTCCGTGGAGCCGTTGTCGATGACGACGAGGCGGAACGGCTCCGTCGTGGCCCGCAGGCTCTCGAGGCACGCGCGCGTGAGCGCCAGCTGATTGAACACCGACATCGCGATCGTGACCCGCGCGCCCACGGCCGGGGGGCCGTCCCGCGGCGGCCTAGCGGCGGTCGATCGGGACGTACGTGACGTGCGTCGGCCCGGTGTACTGCGCGCGCGGCCGGATCAGGCGGTTGTTGGCGTGCTGCTCCATGACGTGGGCGGCCCAGCCGGCGACGCGGCTCAGCGCGAAGATCGGCGTGAACTGGTCGGTCGGGATCCCCATGGACTTGTACGCGGCGCCGGAGTAGAGGTCCACGTTCGGGAAGATGTGCTTGCCCTCGGTGACGACGCGCGCCACGGTGTCCAGGATCTCGACGTAGCTCGTGTTGCCCGCCTTCTGCCCGAGCTCCGTCGCGAGCCTCCGCAGGTGCCTGGCCCGCGGGTCCGCCACACGGTAGACGCGGTGGCCGAAGCCCATCACGCGCACCTTGTCGGCGAGCGCCTTCCGGATCCACGCCTCGGCCTTCGCCGGCGCCCCGATCTGCTCGACCATCAGCATGACCTGCTCGTTGGCGCCGCCGTGGAGCGGGCCCTTCAGGGCGCCGATGGCCGAGACGATCGCCGAGTGCAGGTCGGACAGCGTGGCGGCGGTCACGCGCGCGGCGAACGTGGAGGCGTTGAACTCGTGGTCGGCGTGCAGGATGAGCGCGACGTCGAAGGTCTTCTCCTCGAGCGGGTGGGGCTTCGTGCCGCGCAGCATGTAGAGGAAGTTGGCGGCGAGCGAGAGTTTCGGGTTCGGCGCCACGAGGGCCTTGCCCCGGCGGATCCGCTCCCAGGCGGCGACGAGCGTCGGCATCTGCGCGGTGAGCCGCAGGGCCTTGCGCGCGGTCGCCTCGCGCGAGTTGTCGGCGGCGTCGGGGTCGAAGGCGGAGAGCGCGGACACGCCCGTGCGCAGCACCTCCATCGGCGTCGTCTTCTTCGGGAGCGCGCGGAGGATGTCGAGGAGCTTCGGCGGCAGCTTGCGGGCGGCCGAGAGCGCCTTCAGGTGGGCGTCCATCTCCTTGCGGCTCGGCAGCCCGCCGTGCCAGAGGAGGTAGGCGACCTCCTCGAAGGTCGAGTGCTCAACGAGGTCGTTGACGTCGAAGCCCCGATAGACGAGCCGGCCCTCGCGCCCGTCGATGAAACAGATGTCCGACGTCGAGACGACGACGTCCTCGAGACCGCCCTTGCCTTCGCTGCTCATGGGGCTTCCCTCGCCGAGGTGTGGTGAGAACGGTTTGCTTTTATCATACGTGGCCGGGCGCTTCAAGCCGCGGCCATGCGCGTCAACGACTTCTACGACCACCACCCGATCAGCGAAGCGCAGGTGCTCGCGGCCCTCGCGCGGCGGCGCGGCGGTGATCTCTCCCGCCTCACCCCGGACGAGCTCTTCGAGTTCGACCAGGACCACTACGGCGGCCTCGCCGCGGTGGACGCGCTGGCGCGGCGGGCCGGGATCACCGCGCAGAGCCGGGTCCTCGACGTCTGCGCGGGCCTGGCCGGCCCGGCCCGCTTCCTGGCGAGCCGCCGCGGCTGCCGGGTCGTGGCGCTCGAGCTCCACGCGACGCGGGCCGCCGGCGCCGCCCGGCTCTCGCGCCTGGTGGGGCTCGGGGCGCGCGTCCGTGTCGTCCGGGGCGACGCGGCGGCGCTCCCCTTCGCCGACGACGCCTTCGACGCCTGCGTGAGCCAGGAGGCGCTCCTCCACATCGCCGACAAGCGCGCCGTGCTCGAGGGCTGCCGCCGCGCGCTCGTCCCCGGCGGCCGCCTCGCCTTCACCGACTGGATCGCGCACCCGCGCCTCGCCGAGCGGGAGCGGGACCGCCTCCGCGAGTGGATGGCGGCGACCACCCTGCAGTCGCTTCCGTCCTACCACGCGCTGCTCGGCCGCGCGGGCTTCACCGCGATCGAGGCCGAGGACCTGTCCGACGAGTGGCGGCGGATCCTCCGGCGCCGGCAGGAGACGTTCCGCGCGCTGCGCGCGGACACGGTGGCGCGGCACGGCGAGGCCCGTGCCCGCGAGTGGGAGCAGCTCTACGCCTTCTTCGTCGGCCTCGTCGAGGCGGGCAAGCTCGGGGGCGGGCGCTTCAGCGGAACCGCTTGAGGAGGTCCTTCAACCCGCTCTCGACCTTCTTCCTGTCCAGGTCGCGGACGAGGGCGGAGGGATCGACGCGGACCGACGGCGACGCCGCCGTGCCCGTGACCCTCGCCGTCACCTCCCCACGGCCGTGGTTCACGACCATGTCGAGGGCCATCCGGCCGCTCGCGAGCGCGTACTCGCCGGCGACGGCCACCTTCATGACGCGACTCGTGTAGAGGAGGTCGCGCGTCGTCACGACGCCCTTGCTGATCACGTAGGTGCCGGTGATCGAGTCGAAGTCGAGCGGCGAGGTGAAGAGCGACGACGGGATGTCGGCGTTCAGCAGCGAGGAGACGGCGCCGCCGACCTGGACGACGTTGCCGATGAGCGAGAGCGCCCGCGCGCCGACGACGCGCCCGGGGCCGACCCGCAGCCGGCCCGGCCCGGAGAGCGTGCCCCAGGGGTCGCTCGCGGTGAAGGCGAGGGCGCCGTCGAAGTCGAGCGGGCCCGAGACCGCGTAGCCCTGGCACAGAAAATCCACCAGCACGCGCTCGAGCGGCAGCCCCTTGATCGAGAGGTCCGCCAGCTCGACCCGCACGCCGCCGTCGAGCGTGGCGCCGAGGTTCAGGCTGACCTTCCCGCCCGCGAGGCTCGCGGTCACCGGGCGGCTCGTGAGCCGGCCCCCGTCCCATGACGTGCCGCCGAGCTTCAGCGCGGTCAGCGTGAGCGTCCGGCGCCGGGGCTCGGGGCAGGCGGCGACCTCCTCCGTCAGGCGCGCGCTCGCCAGCTCGAGCGTGCCCGCCGCCTTCGGCGCGCCGAGCGTGCCGGTCACGTTGAACGTGCCCTTGACGGGCCCGCCGATCGCCGGCGTCGGGCCGACGCTCGCGGCGACCAGCTCGGCCACGTCACGACCGTCGACGCCGACGCGCGCGCTCACGGGCGCCTCGAGGAGACTCCGCCCGGCGTTCAGCGCGATCCGGCCGTCGGCGAGCGTGACGCCGAGGTCGCCTGGCTTCACGCGCGCGGCACCCTCGACCGTGAGCGTGCCGCCGCTCCCGCCGAGTGTGAGGTCGAGGTCCTCCACCCGGTAGCGCGAGAGCGCGCCCGCCTTGCCGCGGACGACGTAGGTGACCGTGCCCTTCTCGATCCTCACGCGTCCCGGCAGCGCGGCCGCGCCGGCGCCGCCCGCGCCGCCGCTCGGCTGCCCGCCGCGCCCCGGGCTCTTCTTCGGCTCCGCCGCGGCTCCGAGGCTCGCGATGTTCAGGACGCCCTCGGGGTTCCGGATCAGCGTGATGGCCGGTCGCTGGAGCGTGAGGTCGCCGAACTCGACGCGGCCCGCGAGGAGCCCGCCGAGCTTCAGCGCGAGCCGTCCCGTCTCGAGCTTGAGGAAGGGCGCCGAGTCGAACTTCGGGTCCTCGGCGACCTCGAGGTTGTGCAGCTTGACGGCCGGCGCCGGGAGCACCGACACGGAAACCGAGGTGAACTTGACGGGCCGGCCGAGCGCCTGCGACGCGGTGGAGACGATCAGCGCCTGGACGCGCGGCGTGTCGACCACGAGCGGCAGCGCGAGGGCGGCGGCGATCACCAGGAGGGCGAGCGCCGCCGCGACGACGACGAGCCACGTGAAGGTGCGCTTCACCGCGCACCCTCCGGCGGAGTTACGCGGCCTGGATGGCCGAGAGGCGCCAGGGCTTCGGGCCCACGAGGCGCGTGAAGGTCCAGTACTCCTCGATGTCCTGAGGCGTCTTCGAGCCGTCCACGAGCGCGCCGGTCGTGTCGTCCACGGTGTAGTCCACGAGCGAGGCGGCGAGGTAGACCGTCACCCAGTCCTGGCCGCTCTCCTGCCACGCCTCGCTGACCTCGGCGCGCCTCCACCGGATCTGCTCGACGCGATTCGTCTGGCGCGCGCCCCGGAGCTGGTCGCACTGGCCCTGCAGGCGCGCGAACTCCTGCGGCGTGAGCCGGTCGGCCACGGTGGCGAGATCCCGGCGCGCGATCGCGTCCTGGACGTCGCTGAACGCGCGCTGGGCCCACTGGGCGAACGCCGCCGGATCGAAGCCCGGATCCATCTGGCGGATGAAGGCGACGCCGCGCTCGACGTCGGACGGCGCCGACGGCGCCTCGACGACCGCGCCGCTCGAGCCACCCTGGCCCGTGTAGGCGCTCGCCCCGCCACCCGCGTAGGCGGGCTGGGGCACGCTCTGGCGCGCACGAAGCATGCGCAGCAGGAAGAAGGCGCCGGCGCCGACCAGCAGGATCTCGAGGAGGCCGATGCCGCCGCCGAACCCGCCGCCGAAGAGCATCGAGCCGAGGAGGCCCCCCAGGGCGAACCCGGCGAGGCCGCCCATCAGACCGCCGAAGAGCCCGGGCCGCTGCGGCTGGTTCATGGAGGGGCTCGTAGGCGTCGCCGGCGCCGTCGGCGAGGGCGCGGGGCGCGCGGGCGACGAGTACGAGCGCGAGCCGCGGCTACCGCCGCCCGTCGCGCGGGCCCAGGCGCTTCCGGCGTCCACCACGAGCAGGGACACGAGCGCCACTCCGCAGAGCGTCAACAGGGCGTGAGAACGCATGGCCGCACCTCCAGGGCTCATTCTAGCTCAAGCCCGCTGGCGTAGCTCTTTCTTGAGAATCTTGCCCGTCGGGTTCTTCGGCAGCGCGTCGATGAACTCGATGCGCTCGGGGACCTTGTAGGCGGCGACTGCGTCACGGCAGAGCTTCTGGAGCGTGTCGGCGCTCACCGTCCGGCCCTCCTGCAGGACGACGAAGGCCTTCACCGCCTCACCCCGCACCGGGTCGGGCACACCGACGACCGCCGCTTCCCTCACCGCCTCGTGGCGGAAGAGGACCTCCTCGACCTCGCGCGGGAAGACCTTGAAGCCGGCGACGTTGATCATGTCCTTCACGCGGTCCACGAGGAAGTAGTAGCCGTCGGCGTCGCGATAGCCGACGTCGCCCGAGTGGAGCCAGCCGTTCCGGAGCGACTGTGCCGTGGCCTCCGCGTTGCCGAAGTAGCCCTTCATGACGTTGGGGCCCTTGATGAGGATCTCGCCGAGCTGCCCGTCGCTCACCGGGCGCC
This sequence comes from Candidatus Rokuibacteriota bacterium, assembly GCA_003220595.1. Taxonomy (GTDB): domain Bacteria; phylum Methylomirabilota; class Methylomirabilia; order Rokubacteriales; family CSP1-6; genus AR19. The sequence goes on from QHSZ01000188.1 coordinate 11,085, forward strand.
CCTCGCCGTCCACGACCCGCATCTCGACGTTCTCGATCGGCGTCCCGACCGAGCCCGGGCGCACCGTGACGTCGTGGTTCCAGGCGGCGAAGGGCGAGCACTCGGTGAGGCCGTAGCCCTGCGTGATGGGCCGCCCGTAGCGCTCGAGCCAGCGGCGCTCGACGTCCGCCGGCAGCGGCGCCGCCGCCGAGAAGAAGAGCCGGATCGAGGCGAAGTCGAGCGTCTTCGAGAGCGAGAGGAACAGGATGTACATCGTCGGCACGCCGTAGAAGAGCGTGATGCGGTGCCCCGCGATCGCGTCTAGAAACGCGTCGGGGACGAAGCGCGGGTGGAGCACGAGCAGCCCGCCCGCCCTGACCAGCGCGTTCATGATGAAGTTCTGGCCGAAGCAGTGGAACATCGGCACCGCGCAGAGGCCGCGGTCCTCCGGCGTCATCCGCAGGTGGCGGACGGTGGCATGCGCGTTCGAGACGACGTTGGCGTGGCTCAGCATCACGCCCTTGGATCGCCCGGTCGTCGCCGAGGTGTAGAGGATCGCCGCCGTCTCCTCCCCATCGAGGTCGAGCGCGCAGCGCGGCTCCTCGCCCGGGAGCGCGGCGAAGTCCTCGGCGTGGATCACGTGGCGGACCGACGGCAGGCGGTCGCGCGCGGGCAGGCTGCCCGCCACCGCCGCCGCGGTGACGATCGCCGCCGGCGTCGCGTCGCCCGCGATGTAGGCGATCTCCTCCGCAGCGTAGGTGACGTTCAGCGAGAGCGGCACCACGCCGAGCTTCTGGGCCGCGTAGTAGGCCAGCACGAACTCGGCCGAGTTCGGCAGGTGGAGCCCGAGGCGATCGCCCGGTCGCAGACCCAGGCGCGCCAGACACCCTGCGAGCACCGAGCACGCGGCGTCCAGCTCCGCGTAGGTCCAGCGCCGGTCGCCGCCGACCAGTGCTGGACGATCGGCGTGCCAG
>QHSZ01000189.1 GCA_003220595.1 Candidatus Rokuibacteriota bacterium
GAGGCGGCGGCGCGCGCGCGCTGGTTCTCGCCGGTCGGGCTCGGCCGCCTCGTCGTCCACGAGCGCACCTGGGTGCCGGCGATGGTGCCGTGGCGCGCGACCGAGGACGGCCTCGTCACGCAGGACGTGCTCGACTGGTACGGGCGCTTCGCCGAGGGCCAGCCGGGTGTGCTCGTCGTCGAAGCCACGGGCATCCGCGATATTCCGAGCGGCCCCCTCCTCAGGATCGGCGACGACCGGTTCCTCCCGGGGCTCCGCGAGCTCGTGGAGGTCGTGCGCGCCAGGAGCCAGGGCCGGACGCGGCTCTTCATCCAGATCATCGATTTCCTCACGGTGCGTCGCCGTCCGCGGCCCGAGGCGTTCTTCGGCCGTTACCTCGAGGTGACCGACGCGCTCCGGGTGCAGCTCGCCCTCTGGCTCGACGACACGCGGTGGCGGACGGCGTCGGAGGCCGCGGTGCGCGAGTTCCTCGCGGCCGCGGATCGCGCCACGCTCGAGACCGTGCTGAACGACCGCGAGCTCGAGGCGCTCGACTACGGCTACCGCGAGCGGGTCTGGGACACGCACCTGCTGCACATCCGCGAGCTGCCGCGGGTCCTCCCGGGCCTCTTCGCCGACGCCGCGCGCCGGGCGCAGGCCGCCGGCTTCGACGGCGTCGAGCTCCACTACGCCCACGCCTACACGATGGCCTCGTTCCTCTCGCGCCTGAACACCCGCACCGACGGCTACGGCGGCCCGCTCGAGCACCGCGTCCGCCTGCCGCTCGAGGTGCTGGCCGCCGTGCGCGCGCGCGTCGGCCCTGGCTACGTCGTCGGCATCCGCTACCTCGGCGACGAGGTGATCGCGGGCGGAAGCCGGGTCGAGGACGCCGTGTGGTTCGGGACGCGCTTCGCCGCGGGCGGCGCCGACTATCTGTCGGTCTCGAAGGGCGGGCGCTTCGAGGACGCCAAGCAGCCGAAGCTCGGCGAGGCCGTGTACCCGTACACGGGCGAGTCGGGCGCCGAGTGCATGCCCACGGTGCTCTCGGACGCGCGGGGCCCGTTCGGCCGCAACGTGCCGCTCGCCGCGGCGATCCGCCGCGCCGTGCGCGAGGCCGGTCACGCGACGCTCGTCGTCACGAGCGGCGGCATCTCGACCTTCGAGCAGGCCGAGGGGATCCTCGAGCGCGGCGAGGCGGACTGCGTCGCGGCGGCGCGTCAGACGCTCGCCGACCCTGACTGGTTCCGGAAGATCCGCCTGGGCCACGGCGCGCTCGTGCGACGCTGCGAGTTCACGAACTACTGCGAGGGGCTCGACCAGCGCCACAAGCAGGTCACCTGCAAGCTCTGGGACCGCACGCTCGACCCCGGCGACCCGGCGGTGAGGCTCGCGAGCGACGGCAAGCGGCGCCTCACGCCGCCGTCGTGGACCGCGCCCGACCAGCGCTGACGCGGGGGCCTTGTCCCCCGGGCGCCCGCCGTGGTACGGTGTGCCGCAGTTTTTCCCGGCGCGCACACACGGAGGGCCGCGACCATGCCATTCGTCAACATCCGCCTCTACGAGGGCCACGGCAACGAACGCAAGGAGGAGATCGCGCGACGCGTGACGGACACGATCTCGGACGTGTGCAAGCTGCCGCGCGAGGCGGTGTGGGTCGTGTTCGAGGAGGTGCCGCCCTCTGACTGGTACGCCGCGGGGAAGCCCGGGCAACCCGTCAAGAAGTGAGCTACGAGTTCGAGCAGCTCGGGACCGGGTTCCTCTTCACCGAGGGTCCCCTCTGGCACCCGACGGGCAAGTTCCTGCTCTTCAGCGACATGCCAGGCGACCACATGCGACGCTGGTCGGCGAAGGACGGGATCTCGACGTTCCGCAAGCCGTGCAACATGTCCAACGGCCTGGCGTACGACCGCCAGGGGCGTCTCGTCGCCTGCGAGCACGCGACGAGCCAGGTGACCCGCACCGAGAGCGACGGACGGATCGTACCGATCGCCACCCACTACCTCGGCAAGCAGCTGAACAGTCCGAACGATGTCGTGTGCCGGAGCGACGGTGGGATCTACTTCAGCGACCCGCCGTACGGGCGCGCTACGTTCTACGGCGTCGAGCGGCCGCAGGAGCTGCCGTTCCAGGGCGTCTACCGGGTCGGCCCCGATCCGAAGTCGTGCCAGCTGCTCATCGACGACTTCGATCGCCCGAACGGCCTCTGCTTCTCGCTGGACGAGACCCGCCTCTTCGTCAACGACACCGCGCGCAAGCACATCCGCGTGTTCGACGTCGGCGCCACCGGCGCGCTCACGAATGGGCGCCTCTGGGCCGAGACGAGAGGCGACAAGCCCGGGGCGCCCGACGGGATGAAGCTCGACGCCGCCGGCAACGTCTACTGCTGTGGCCCGGGCGGCATCCACGTCTTCGACCCCGACGCCCGCCTGCTCGAGATCATCGACGTGCCGGAGCGCACGGCGAATTTCGCCTGGGGCGGCGACGACTACCGGTCGCTCTTCATCACCGCGTCGACGTCGCTGTACCGGACGCGCACGAAGGTGCCGGGACGCCCGGTCTTCTGACAACCCCGTTCGCTCACGCGACAAAGGAGGTCCGCATGCGGCGCCGTACGATGCTGGTCGCGCTCCTCACGGTGGTCCTGCTCGTGCCGCTCGCGGCCGAGGCCCAGAAGCCCATCAAGGTCGGCATGCCGATGCCGCTGTCCGGCCCGCCGGCCCTCTTCGGCGACCCGGCCGCAAAGGGGGCGCAGATGTTCGTCGAGGAGCTGAACGCGAAGGGCGGCGTGCTCGGGCGCAAGATCGAGCTCCTCGTGCGCGATTCCAAGGCGGATGCGAACGAGGCGGTGCGCGTCGCCCGCGAGCTCATCCTCAAGGACAACGTCGACTTCCTCGTCGGCACGCTCACGTCCGCCGAGGGTCCGGCAGTCTCCGTCGTCGCCAAGGAGAACAAGATCGTCTTCATCGCGCCGATCCCGAAGACGGATCAGCTCACCGCCGCCGACAAGCTTCATCCGTACGTCTTCCGCGTCGCCGCGACGACCACGATGGAGGGGCGGAGCGCGGCCGAGATCGTCGCCAAGTGGCCGGTGACCCGGATCGCCACGATGAGCTTCGACTACGCCTACGGCCAGGACGTCACGAAAGCGTTCGTCGAGCACCTGAAGAAGATCAAGCCCGGCGCCCAGGTGGTGGACCAGCAGTGGCCCAAGCTGGGCGAGCAGGACTACAACCCGTTCATCAACGCCCAGATGGCCAAGAAGCCCGAGGCGATCTTCTCGTCGATCTGGGGCGGATTCTTCGTGACGTACTCGAAGCAGGCCAAGGCCCTCGGCGTCTTCGACGCGATCAAATACAACTTCATCGGCGTCGGCGAAGCCGCGACGCCGGAGACGACCAAGTCGATGGGCCCCGATTATCCGGTGGGGATCTGGGGCAACTCCTACGACGCCTTCTACTGGGGCGAGACGGCGGCCCATCGGGACTACGTGGCTCGCCTGTCGAAATATCTCAAGGACGAGTACCCGTCCTCCTGGGCCATCCAGGGCTACATCGGCATGCAGTTTCTGGTCGAGGCGATCAAGAAGGCCAACAGCACCGACTCGGACAAGGTCGCCCACGCGCTCCTCGGCCTCGCCGTCGAGACGCCCGTCGGCAGGCTGACGATCCGCGAGAAGGACCATCAGGCCAACCGCGGTCAGCTCTACGGCAAGACCGCCAGGGACCCGAAGTACCCGTTCGCGATCATGAAGCCGGCGGTGTACGTGGACCCGTCGCCGTTCATGGACTAACGCGCCCGTCCGGCAGGAGGGCGCCCGGGGCACTCGCTGGGCTCGGACCCCCACGGACCGCGAGCGCCCCCGGGCGCCCTCCTGCCGGCCCGCGCTGTGCCTCATGCCCGATCCGTCGTTCGTCTTCGCGCAGAGCCTTTCCGGCCTGACGGCCGCCATGTTTCTCTTCCTGATCGCGTCGGGGCTCTCGCTCATCTTCGGCGTCCTGCGCGTGCTGAACTTCGCCCACGGGACCTTCTACATGCTGGGCGCCTACTCCGCCTACCAGCTCGTCCAGTGGCTGGGGCCGGGGCCCGGGCGATTCTGGATCGCCGCCCTCGGCGCGGCCCTCGCGATCGCCGTCCTCGGCGGACTCGTCGAGCGCCTCCTGTTCCGCCATCTCTACGGCAAGGAGGAGCTCTACCAGCTCTTGTTCACCTATGCGCTCGTGCTGATCCTCAGCGACGTGGCGAAGATCGTCTGGGGTACGCAGCAGAAATCGGTCAGCCGCCCGCCGGAGCTCACTGGGTCCCTCTCGCTCTTCGGCGCGATCGTCCCCCACTACAACCTCCTCATCCTGCTCCTGGGCCCGTCGATCGCGCTCGCCTTCTGGTTCGTGCTCCAGAAGACGCGCGCCGGTCGCGTGATCCGGGCGGCCGCCCTCGATCGCGAGACCCTGGGTGCGCTCGGCGTCAACGTCGACCGCCTGTACACGCTCGTGTTCATGCTGGGCTCGTTCCTGGGCGGGCTCGGCGGCGCGCTGATCGCGCCGATGCGCGCCACCGTCCCTGGCATGGACACCGAGATCATCGTGGAGGCGTTCGTGGTCGTCGTGATCGGCGGCCTCGGGTCGTTCTGGGGGACGTTCCTGGGCGCCCTGATCTACGGGCAGGTGCTCTCGTTCGGCATTCTCTTCTTTCCACGGTTTTCGATCTTCGCGGTCTTCGCCCTCATGGCGGCGGTCCTCATCGTGCGCCCCTGGGGCCTCCTGGGGCGCCCGCTCCAATGACGCCCCGCGCGCCTGCGGCAGGCCACCCTCGATGCGCGCCGGCCTCGGGGACCTCGTTCCAATGACGCCCATGACCGCGCTCGCCCGCTGGGCACCCGCCGTCGCGCTCGCGGCGGCCTTCTGCGTCCCGGCGCTCGGCTCGCGCTTCTACACGTTCGTCGCCAACGACGTCGTCATCTGGGCGCTCTTCGCGACCAGCCTGAACCTCCTCGTGGGCTATACCGGTCTCGTCTCCTTCGGCCACGCCGCGTACTTCGGGATCGGGGCCTACACCACCGGCCTCCTGATGAAGAAGGCCGGCGTGTCCTTCCTCCTCGCCTTCCCCGCGGCCGGCGGGCTCGCCGGGGCGTTCGCGCTGGTCTTCGGCTTCTTCTGCGTGCGGCTCACGCGCATCTACTTCGCGATGCTGACGCTCGCCTTCGCCCAGATCGTCTGGGCGATCTGCTTCAAGTGGAACGAGGTGACGGGTGGTGAGCAGGGGATGCCCGAGATCCCGTACCCGGACTTCGGCTGGCTGGAGCGCCTGGGCGCGGCGGTGCCGGCCGTCGCCGGCTGGCGGACCGCGGAGTACTACTATTTCCTCACGCTCGTGCTGGTGGCGCTCTGCCTCTGGGTGCTCCGCCGTATCGTGGGCTCGCCCTTCGGGCGCATCCTCACCACGATCCGCGAGAACCCGGAGCGGGCCGAGTTCATCGGGGTCAACGTCCGCCGATACGAGCTCGCCGCCTTCGTGCTCGCGGGCGTGTTCGCCGGGCTCGCCGGCGGGCTCTTCGGCATCTTCAACCGCGGCGTCTTCCCCGACTTCGCCTACTGGACCAAGTCTTCCGAGGTGCTGATCATGACGCTGCTCGGCGGGATGGGCACGTTCTTCGGCCCGGGCATCGGCGCGCTCGCGCTGATCCTCCTCAACCAGCAGATCGTCTCCTACACCGAGTACTGGCCGCTCGTGCTCGGCACGATCCTCGTCGTCCTGCTGTTCGGCTTCCCCGGCGGCCTCGCCGGTGCGGCCATCGCGCTCTGGCAGCGCGCACGGCGGCGCCTCCGCGGTGCTTGAGGTTCGCGACCTGCACAAGGCGTTCGGCGGCTTCGCGGCCGTCGGCGGCGTCAGCCTGACGGTCGCGGCCGGCCGGGTCACGGCGATCATCGGGCCGAACGGCGCGGGCAAGACGACGCTCTTCAACCTGATCACCGGCCATGTCCGCCCGGACGCCGGTCGCGTCCTCTTCGAGGGGCGCGACATCACGGGCCTGGCGCCTCACGACGTCTGCCGCCTCGGCATGGGACGGTCCTTCCAGCGCACGAACATCTTCCCGAGGCTCACGGTGTTCCAGAACGTCCAGGCGGCGTTCATCTCGCACCGGCACCGAGGCCGCGACCTCTTCACCCCGGTCGACCGGCTGTATCAGGACGAGACCCGGGCCCTCCTCGACTCGCTCGGCCTGCTCGACCGGTCCGGCGAGATGAGCGGGTTTCTCTCGCACGGGGCGCAGAAGCAGCTCGAGCTCGGCATCGCGCTCGCGAGCGAGCCCCGGCTGCTCCTGCTCGATGAGCCGACCGCCGGCATGTCGGCGGTGGAGACGCGTGACACGATCCGGCTGATCAGCCGCATCGCCGGCGAGCGCGGCCTCACGCTCCTCTTCACGGAGCACGACATGGACGTGGTCTTCTCGATCGCCCAGTGGATCACGGTGCTCCACCAGGGCCACGTGATCGCCGGCGGCACCCCGGCTGAGGTGCGCCGGGATCCCGAGGTGCGGCGCGTGTACCTGGGGGACCGGCGGTGAGCGCCGCCTCCATGGTCCTCGAGGTCCGCGACCTCCACACCGCGTACGGGCTCTCCCGCGTCCTCTTCGGCGTCTCCCTCGAGGTCGGCGCCGGCGAATGCGTCTGCCTCCTCGGACGTAACGGCGTCGGCAAGACCACGACGATGCGGTCCATCATCGGGCTGACGCCGCCGAGCGCAGGCCGGATCGTGTGGAAGGGTACGGACATCACGGGTTGGCCGGCGTATCGCGTGGCGCGGGCGGGGATCGGCTTCGTACCCGAAGACCGCCGGATCTTCGCCGACCTGACCGTCTGGGAGAATCTCGACGTGGCGAGCCGCGCACGACGGAGTGCCGCCGGGCCCCCCGCACCCGAGGCGGGCCCGCGGCAAAATGAGCGACGCGCGCCTGACTCAGGCCACCCACGATTCACGCCGGCCTCGCGGCCCCCGTTACAATGGTCGATCGAGCGCGTGCTCGAGCTCTTCCCGCAGCTCGGTGGGCTGGCGCGCCGCAACGGCGGCTACCTGTCGGGCGGTGAGCAGCAGATGCTCACGATCGCGCGCACGCTGATGGGCAACCCGGAGCTGCTCCTGCTCGACGAGCCCTCGGAAGGCCTGGCGCCGCTCGTCGTCGACCACTTGCGGGAGCAGGTCGCACGGCTCAAGCGCGAGGGCCTCACGATCCTGCTCGCCGAGCAGAACGTCGGGTTCTCGCTGGAGCTGGC
>QHSZ01000190.1 GCA_003220595.1 Candidatus Rokuibacteriota bacterium
TGCTGGTCCGGCGCGCGCCCCCGCTGCGCCGCCGGGCCGTCGAGCTGTGGTGGCTCGGCTTCGGCGCCGTCGTCACCGGGTACTTCGCCTGGCACGTCGTGGAGATGGCGTGGGACGCCTATCGCTTTGGGGAGAAGTCGATCGGCCAGCTCCCGCTGCCGTTGTGGATTCCGCAGTCCGTCATGGCCTTGGGGATCGTCGTTCTCACCGTCGCCTTCGTGGACGAGTTCGTCCGGGTTCTCCGGTGCGGCACGCCGAGCTACCCCGACGACCTGGAGACGCTCGAGGAGGAGGCGCGCCCACCGGCCGGCGCGCCGGGCGGCGAACGCTGAGCGCCGCGATGGACATCACGGTCGTCTCGCTCGTCCTGCTCGTCGTCATGCTTGTGCTGCTCACGACGGGCGTGTGGGTGGCGCTGTCGCTCCTCGGCGTGGGTCTGCTCGGCATGCTCGTCTTCACGGCGGCGCCGGCGGGCAAGGTGATGGCGACCACGATCTGGGGCTCGAGCGGCAACTGGGCGCTCACGGCCCTGCCGCTCTTCATCTGGATGGCGGAGATCCTCTTTCGCACGCGGCTCTCCGACGACATCTTCAGCGGCCTGGCGCCATGGCTCACGCGCATCCCGGGGCGGCTCATGCACGTCAACGTGCTCGGCTGCGGGATCTTCGCGGCCGTGTCCGGTTCGACGTCGGCGACGTGCGCGACCATCGCTAAGATCTCGCTGCCAGAGCTGAAACGGCGGGGTTACGACGAGCGCATGATCATCGGCAGCCTGGCGGCGTCCGGGACGCTCGGCATCCTCATCCCACCCTCGATCATGATGATCGTGTACGGGTTCATCGCGGAGGTCTCCATCGCCCGCCTGTTCATCGCCGGCGTCATCCCCGGCATCCTCATGGTGGTGCTGTTCATGGGCTACGTGGTCGCGTGGGCATGGCGTTACCCGGACAAGACGCCGCCCAGCGACATCCGGATGACGCACGCCGAGCGGCTCTATGCCTCCCGTCGCCTGATCCCCGTGGTCAGTCTCATCGCTCTTGTGATCGGCTCCATCTACTCCGGCACGGTCACCCCGACCGAGGCCGCCACCGTCGGCGTCGTCGGAGCGTTGCTCCTGTCGTTGCTCTACAGGTCGCTCACGTGGTCGAACTTTGTCGACAGCCTGGTCGGCGCCACCCGGACGTCGTGCATGATCGCCTTCATCCTGGCCGGCGCCGCCTTCATGTCCATGGCGATGGGCTACACGGGCATCCCCCGCGTGCTCGCGCAGTGGATCGCCTCCTTCCAGCTCTCCGCCTGGGGGCTCCTCGGCGCGCTCACAGTCGTCTACGTGGTCCTCGGCTTCGCCCTCGACGGCATCTCGATGGTCGTGCTCACCTCGGCCGTCGTGCAGCCGATGATCCGGCAGGCGGGCATCGACCCGGTCTGGTTCGGGATCTACATAGTACTGATGGTCCAGGTGGCCGAGCTGACGCCGCCTGTGGGCTTCCCGATGTTCGTGATGCAGATGTACACTGGCCGCAGCCTCCTCTACGTGTCGCGGGCAGCCCTGCCGTTTTTCTTCCTCTTGCTCGTCGGGACGGCGCTCATCGCGATGTTCCCCGATCTGGTCACCTACCTGCCCAACAAGATGCTGAACCGCTAGTACCGGGAGGAGACGTTCATGAAGTCCTTCCCCGTTCCGTCGCATCGCAACTTCGTCGACTACGGACCGAACCCGCCTCACGCCCAGTGGCCGGATGGCGCCCGCGTGGCCGTATCGCTCGTTGTCAACGTTGAGGAGGGCTCCGAGCAGACGGTGAGCCGCGGCGACGCCGTGAACGAGCACGTGTACGACATGATCGACGTGGTCGCCGGCGGCCCTAACCCCACCGGGGAGTCGCACTTTGACTACGGCACGCGGGCCGGCTACTGGCGGATCGTGCACGTGCTCGAGCGCTATGGGGCGACATGCACGCTCAACGCCTGCGCGGAGGCGCTGGCGCTCTCGCCCTGGCTCGGGCGCGACGCGGTGGGCCGCGGCTTCGAGATCTCCAGTCACGGCTATCGCTGGCTCAGCCCCAAGGCGATGAGCGAGGCCGAGGAGCGCGAGTGGATCCACCGGGCGGTCAAGACCACCGCCGACGCGTGCGGCGTACGTCCCGTCGGGTGGCACACGCGCTGTCCCCACACGCTGAACACCCGGCGTCTCCTCATCGAGGAGGGCGGCTTCCTCTACGACAGCGACGCCTACGACGATGACCTGCCGTACCTGGTGGACGCGGGCGACCGCCAGCATGTCGTCCTGCCCTACAGCCTGGACACCAACGACATGCGCTTTCAGCGCCCGGAGGCGGGCTTCGTGCGCGCCCGGGACTTCGCCGAGTACGTCATCGACGCCTTCGACTGGCTGTGGGCGGAAGGCCAGACGACGCCGAAGATGATGACGATCGGGCTCCACCTCCGGACCATCGGGCGGCCCGCACGGATCGGCGGGCTCCAGCGCGTGCTTGCGCACGTCCGGGACACGGGCTCAGCGTGGATCGCGCGGCGCGACGAGATCGCGCGCCACTGGCTCCGCGTCCACGGCACGCGCGCCCTGCGCGGCGCCCAGGGTGGCGCCTGAGATTTCGGGTCGGCACGACCACACGTCCGCCGGGCACGCGGACAGCCGTCACGTCGAGCAGAACGTCGGAGGGGAGGACCTGGCAATGAGCAAACGGACCGTCGCCGTGGTGGACGCGGATGGGCACGTCGCGGAACCCGTCGACACGTGGGAAACGTACCTCGCGCCCGAGTACAAGCATCGGCGACCGAAGCTCATCGAGGACAGTTGGGGGACACCCCGGATGCTCATCGACAACATGTTGAACCAGAGGGGCCCGGGGTATGACTGCGGGAACCCCGATGGCTGGCTGGTCGGGTCGGGTGCCGATCGACTCACGGGGGCGAGCGATCCCCACACCCGCATAAAAGGATATGGACACCGACGGACCGATTGACATTGCGGTCCTGTTCCCGAGCCTGATGGCGGTGGCGCCGGCCCTCTGGGACTCCAAGTTCCAGGCCGCGCTCTGTCGCGCGTACAACAACTGGGTCGCCGACCTCTGTGCCGCCTACCCGGACCGCTTGAAGGCGGTCATCGTGCCGCCGATGAACGAAGTCCATGCCGCCATCGCCGAGATCCACCGGTGCCGCAACAAATCATCGGCCTTCGTTGGGATCGTCATCCCCTCGAACATCCATGGCAAGAGCCTGGGATCGTTTCGGGCTTCAGTGAAAGCGACGCGACTCGAACAGGCGTTTAAGTCCCGCAGCTCCATGTCGCGCGGCACGCGTAGCATCTCGAAGGCAGTGAGCGCCTTGCGCACGTGCTCGTGGCTTGACTCTTGCTCCGGAGGGCGCGATCTTAGCTCGGCACCAAGGGGGAAGGAGGGCGACCCCACTCTGACAGGAGAGAACTCATGAGCGAAGTCGACGGCGCAACCTTAGTGGCGAGAAGCCTCAAACGGCAGGGCGTCAAGTTCATGTTCGGGATCGTCGGGTTTCCGGTGGGCCCGATTGCCTTGGCCGCGCAGAAGGAAGGGATCACCTACGTCGGGATGCGCAATGAGCAGTCCGCCTCGTATGCGGCGCAGGCAGTTGGTTATCTGACCGGGCGCCCCGGCGCTTGCCTCGTCGTGTCAGGCCCCGGAGTCGTCCACGCTCTCGCCGGCCTCGCCAACGCGCAGCAGAATGGCTGGCCGATGATCCTCATCGGCGGCGCTTCGGAGTCGTGGCGCAACGGCATGGGTGCGTTCCAAGAGGAGCGCCAGGTGCTGATCGCGACACCGTTCTGCAAGTTCGCTCACGCGGTCGAGCACGTCCACCGCATCCCGTTCTATGTCGAGATGGCGGTCAGGAACTCAATCTACGGCCGGCCCGGCGCGACCTATCTCGACTTGCCGGACGACATCATCACCGAAAAGATCGACGAGTCGAGGGTAGACGAGCCGGCGCGCTGCCCGGACCCGCCGCGCACCCAGGCGATGCCGGATGATGTCGAACGAGCGTTGAACGTCCTCAGGGAGGCGGAGCGGCCGCTCGTCATCATCGGCAAAGGCATGGCCTACTCGCGCGCCGAGGACGAGGTCCGTGCCTTCATCGAGCGCACCAAGCTGCCGTTCCTCGCCTCGCCGATGGGCAAGGGTGTGATGCCCGATAACCATCCGCTGTCGGTCGGTGCGGCGCGCAGCCACGCGCTGCAGAATGCCGACGTCGTCCTTCTGATGGGCGCGCGGCTCAACTGGATCATGCATTTCGGCCTGCCGCCGCGCTTCAACAAGGACGTGCGCATCATCCAGCTCGACATCGCGCCGGAGACGATCGGCCAGAACGCGCCAACGGAGGTCGCGCTGGTCGGCGACGGCAAGGCGATCGTCGGGCAGCTCAACCAGGCGCTCGGCACACGCGAGTGGGTCTATCCCAAGGACGCGCCCTGGCACGCCGCGCTCGCCCAAAAGGCGGCGGCGAATGCGGCGCAGATTGCGCCCCAGCTCGCCGACGACGCAGCGCCGGCCAACTATTACCGCGCGCTGAAGGACGTTGCCGCCTGGGTGCCGGAAGACGCGATCATCATCGGCGAGGGCGCCAGCACGATGGACATCGGCCGCACCCAGTTGTTGAATTCGAAGCCGCGGCACCGGCTCGATGCCGGCAGCTACGGCACGATGGGCATCGGCATGGGCTTCGTCATCGCCGCCGCGGTGGTGCACCCCGACAAGCCGATCATCTCGGTCTCGGGCGACTCGGCCATCGGCTTCTCCGGCATGGAGATGGAGACGGTCTGCCGCTATCAGCTGCCGGTCAAGATCGTCGTCTTCAACAACGGCGGCATGGGCCCGGGCCACGCGAAAATGCCGGACAACCCGCTCCAGAACCTGAAGCCGAACGCGCTAATCTATGGCGCCCGCTACGACAAGATGATGGAGGCTTTCGGCGGCAAGGGCTTCTTCATCGAGGAGCCGAAGGACCTGAAGAGTGCCCTGCAAGCGGCGCTGGACTTCCGCGGCCCGGCCCTCGTCAACGTGCGGATCTCCCAAGAGTCCACCCGCAAGCCGCAACAGTTCCGCTGGCACAACTGATCCGCTCAGGCCTTACGGCCGGGGGCCGCTCCGCCGCAGAGGCACGGCGAGCCGCAGGAGGCCCGCCCGACGCAGTCTTGGCGAAGGACAGGGTGTCGTCCCTCATGGACTCTCCTCCCTGATTGACGGCCGCAGGGTCGCTCTTGTCCGAATTAGGTTCTGAGAACGAGTGAGCCTCCGGGTCGACGAGGCTACCAAGTACCCGCACTGGCTGCGCCGAGTCGAAATCTACGACCCCGAGCAGGAACTCACGCTGGCGTTTCTGACCAACCACCTCACCTTCGACCAAACCCGTCCCAAATCCTGGGAAATAACCGTTCCCTCGGATCCGAGCTAATTCGGACTGCAGTGCCGCAGGGTATACGAAGAGCGCTGTGGCACGAGCCCCCGCGGTATGATCCCCCAGGGGAGGAAGACCATGAGCACAGCGCTGAGCGGCATCCGCATCCTGGACCTCACCCAGTTCGAGGCCGGCACGTCGTGCACACAGATGCTGGCGTGGCTCGGCGCCGACGTCATCAAGATCGAGGAGCCCGGCAAGGGAGAGCCCGGGCGGTACGCTCGCGCCGAGAAGCCCGGCGTCGACTCGAGCTACTTCCTCTTGCTCAACTCCAACAAGAAGAGCATCACGCTCAACCTCAAGCACCCCCAGGGCAAGGCCATGTTCCTCGACATGGTCAAGCGGGCCGACGTGGTGGCCGAGAACCAGGCGCCAGGCGGGATGGAGAAGATGGGCCTCGGCTACGATACCCTCTCGGCCCTGAACCCGCGCCTGGTCTATCTCTCCGTGAAGGGCTTTGGCAGCTACGGGCCCTACAGCGAGTACAAGAGCTTCGACATGATCGCGCAGGCCACGGGCGGCGCGATGGCGCTGACCGGCTTCCCCGGCTCGCCCCCGCTCAAGCCCGGCCCCACCATCGGCGACTCGGGCACCGGCATACACGCGGCGCTCGGCGTGATGGCCGCTCTGTGGCAGCGGCAAGCGACGGGTCAGGGCCAGCGCGTCGAGCTCTCGATGCAGGACGCCGTCGTCAATCTCTCCCGCATCGCCATGCGGCTCGCTTACGCGGGCGGCGACTTCGAGCCGCGACGCGGCAACGAGATCGCGAACACGTCGCCCTCGGGCATCTATCGCTGCAAGCCGGGTGGCAGCGACGATTACGCCTACATTT
>QHSZ01000059.1 GCA_003220595.1 Candidatus Rokuibacteriota bacterium
CGATGACGATCGGCCTGACCTCCGCACCTACGACCCCTTGACGCTAGCAGTTGATCGGCGCGAAAAACATTCGATGAAGTGATCGCTCGAAGCGAACGCGCGGAAGCTGCGTTGGTGCGCCATCGAGTTCTATTCGTGGTGAGGCGATCGTAAAGTCGTCGAGTGGCCTGTCGGTCACTGGTATTCGCACGGAGTAGTAGCTGCCGAGGAGATGTCCCGTGTTTTCCTCACCGTGCAACGTGTCGTCGGCAGCCACCTCGACACCCGCTCGGCCGACTGTCTCGCTGAGTCGCCGCACCTCCGAGACCCGGGTTGGCCATTCCTCCGCCGTGACATTATCCGTAATGGTCAATTGTCGCTCCAACAGGCGAGCGGTGTGGCGCGCCGTCAGGCGCAACAGGACGTGCACGACGACCGCCTCTGATCGGTCCGTCTGATGTGCAGCCACTCGTATCTTGGTGTCGCCGAGCCAGAGCACCAGGGCCTCGAGGGGTCCCACGCGACCGCCACAATACGGACGCTCGACCGTCCCAATCGTCGCGTCCGGTCGGTAGTAGTGCCACTGCCAGTACGGAACACAGCCTGCTGCGACGATGGCAATGAGCAACACGAGGAACCGCGCGACACGCGTGGCGACCAAAACCACACTCAGCCTCGGCTTCAAGGTCGTCCTGCTCAGCCGCTTCTCTTCTGAATCTTTTCCGCAGATAAGCGACTTCGAAGCAAATCGCGGTACCCGCGCTTACGTGCTCCACGTGGCGTCCCGAACGGAGCGCTAGGCGAGCGCCGCCAGCGCGTAGGCCAGGCCGAACGCGATCGAGCCGAGCCCGGCGCAGACCGCGAGGGAGCGGCGGGCGCGCCGCACGCCGAGGGCCAGCGACACCGGATAGGCCATCGCCGCCGTCAGCAGCGTCATCCCGACGATCGTCCCCACCCCGAAGACCGCGAGATAGGCGGCCGCGCCCGACATCGACGAAAGCGTCGCCAGCACGAGCAGCGAGGCCCCGGCGCTACCCGCCATGCCGTGGACCGCGCCGACGAGCAGGGCGCGCAGCGGCAGCCGGCCGCGCCGCGCGGCGAGCACACCGAGGAGACGCCGCGACGGGTGGACGTGGGGATGCGCGTGGACGTGAGCGCCGTGGACGTGCGGGTGGCTGTGCACGGCCTCGAGATGCCCGTGGTCGTGGTCGGCGGCGAGATGCGCCGGCGGAACCGCGTCGAGCCCCCGCGCGGCGTCGCGGAGTCGCAGCGCGCCGAGCAGGATCAGCATCGCGGCGACGAGCAGCTCGAGGCCGCTCGCGACGCCGGGCCCGAGCGTGAGCCTCCAGCCGACGATCAGCGCGCCCGCCAGGGTGAGGGTCACCATGTGGCCGACGCCCCAGAGCACGCCGACCAGCGCGCCGTTGGCGAAGCGCGCCTCCCGCGTGACGATCGTGGCGACGGCGACGAGGTGGTCGGGGTCGGTCGCGTGCTGGAGGCCGAGGACGAAGCCGAGGAGAACGGCCGAGAGGACCGGGTCCACTAGATGCCGAGGCTCCGCACCGCCTCGTCGATCCGGGCCTTGTGCGCCTTCACCCACTCCTCGAGCGTGGTCTTGGCGTCCTTCTCCGCCCGCTGCATGGCCTGGGCGAGGATCGCCTCCGCCTGCCCCTTGGGCAGGACGACGATCCCCTCCTCGTCGGCGACGACGACGTCGCCCGGAGCGACGGTGACGCCACCGCACACCACGGGCACGTCGATGAGGCCCTTCACCTTGCGCACGCCGGGGATCGGGATCACGCCGCGCGCGAACACCGGGAAGCGGCGCTCGCGGGTCTCCGCGAGGTCGCGGATGAGGCCGTCCACGACGAACCCGGCGATGCCCCGCTGCTGCGCATAGGCGCACACGTTGCCACCCGCCATCGCCCAGTTCGAGTCGCCGGCGGCGCACACGAGGACCGAGCCCGCGGGCGCCCGGTGGATCGCGACGTGGAGCATGAGGTTGTCGCCGGCGGGGCACGCGACGGGATACGCGGGCCCGCAGAGGCGTGGCATCGGGCTCCAGAGGGGGCGGAGGCCCGGGTCCATGACCCGGTCGCGTGTCAGCACGTCGCAGTAGGCGGTCGGCGGGAGCTTGGCGAACGCGTCGATGTCCATGGCGGTCACTCCGACATCTTGAGGAGGAGCCCGGTGCGCCGCGCGCGCTGGACCGCGGCCCAGAAAGCCCAGTGCGCCAGCAGGGCGTAGAGCGCGGACAGCGCGAGCCCCGTCGCCACCGGCGCCCGGAACTCCTGGGCGAAGCCGAAGTGGGCGCGGTAGGCGTCGAGGAAGTACGTGAGCGGGATCGCCGCCGCGAGCGCCGCGACCGGCTCCGGCAGCACCGAGACCGGGTAGTAGATGCCGGCCAGCACCAGGACGAGGTTCACGCTCGACCACGCGAACGCCTCGGCGCGGTTGCCGAAGAGCGTGATCAGCGCGCACACGGCCACGCCGACGATCCAGGCGTTGAGGAAGCACCCCGCCAGAAACGTCGCGACGGCGACGGGGCCCGGCGCCAGCACACGGAAGTCGAACGCCCACCAGCCGAGCGCCGCCAGGAGGCCGAAGATCAGGAGCCCGCGGACCATGCCGACCAGCCACGAGCCGAGCGTGAGGTGGTGGATCCCCATCGGGGCGAGGAACTGGTGCTTCAACGACTTCGACCACACGTCGAGGAGGACCGCGTAGGCGACCTCGAGCTGGCAGACGTTCACGACGGACAGCGCGATCGTGCCGATCAGGACGAACGAGGCCTGCTCGGGCGTGAGCCCGAGGAACCGCGCCATCAGGCCGATCGAGACCACCCCGACGATCGGCCAGAAGAGGAGCTCGAAGAAGAAGAACACGTTGCGCGACGCCATGAGCGCGTTCCGCACGACGATCGCCCAGACGGCGAGCACCTCACTTCGCCAGCTCAACGAAGACCTCCTCGAGCTCCGGCTCGTGGACCTGGACGTTCCGCACCACCACCCCGTCGGCGTGCAGCGCGCGCAGGATCTCTGGCAGCCGCTTCTCGGCCTCGTCCACCGTGCACTCGATCCAGCCGTCCTCCTCGACACAGCGGAGCACGCCCGGCGCCTCGGCGAGCCAGGGCACCGCGGGCGGGTCGAGCTTGAGCGCGATCACCTCGCCCAGCCGGATCTGACGCTTCAGCTCCGCCGGCGTGCCGCGCGCGAGGATGAGCCCGCCCTTGATGAACGCGACCTCGTCGCAGAGCTCTTCGGCCTCGCGCATGTAGTGCGTCGTCAGCACGATCGTGATCCCGCGCTCGCGCCGGAGCCTGGCGATGTGCTGGCGGACGCGGACGGACACGTCGGGGTCGAGGCCGAGCGTCGGCTCGTCGAGGAAGAGCAGCTCCGGGTCGTTCACGAGCGACTTCGCCAGCGCCACGCGCTGCTTCAGGCCGGTCGAGAGCTCGCTGTAGGGCACGCGGCGATACGGCACGAGCTCGTAGAGCTCGACGAGCTCGTCCACCTTCCGGCGCAGGGCCCGGCCGTGGAGGCCGTACAGCCGGCCGTACAAGGCGACGATCTCGCCGACCCGGAGGCTCCAGAGGAACGAGGGCCGGCCGCTCGCCATGTTGAGGCGACGGCGGAGCGCCGACGCGTCGCGCCGCACGTCGAGCCCCAGGACGCGCGCGCTCCCGGCGTCGGGCGTGAGCAGCGTCGACAGGATCGAGAGCAGCGTCGTCTTGCCCGCCCCGTTCGGGCCGAGCAGGCCGAAGATGGCCCCGCGCGGCACGGTGAGCGAGACGCCGCGGAGCGCCGCCGTCTCACGCCGCCTGAGCCAGCCCGAGCGGAACGTCTTCGTCACGTCGTGGGCGTCGATCGCAAACATACCCACCGATGGTACCATGCGGCGCATGACGGTCTCCGGCGAGTGGCGCTGTCCCGCCGCGCGCATTCCCCCCGGGAGCACCGCGACGTTCACGCTCGAGTGCGGCGGGCGTGCGGTGAAGGGCTTCGTCGTCAACTTCGAGGGGCGTTACGGCGCCTGGGTGAACAGCTGCCCGCACGTCGGCACGCCGCTCGACCTCTGGCCGAACGAGTTCTTCACCGAAGACGGGCGCGCGCTCATCTGCTCGACCCACGGCGCGCTCTACGAGCCCGACACCGGGCTCTGCACCGCGGGACCGTGCGCCGGCGACCGGCTGACGCCGCTGCCGCTCCACGTCGAGAACGACACCCTCGTCGTCCGCTGCGGGTGAAATTGCCGATGGCAGTGCGAGCTGAGCGGCGTCGAGCCGCGAGGCGAGCGGTGAAATTGTCCGGATGACCGACCTCGAGGAGGTCGAGCAGGCCAACGCGCGCTTCTACCGCGCCTTCGAGACGCTCGACCTCGGCCAGATGGAGGCGGTCTGGGCCCACGGCGAGTACGTGAAGTGCGTCCATCCCGGCTGGCCGCTCCTCGTCGGCTGGGAGGCCGTGCGGTCCTCGTGGCAGGCCATCTTCGAGAGCGCGGCCGAGATGCGCTTCACGATCTCGGAGGTCCTCGCCGAGGTGATGGGCGACCTCGCCTGGGTCACCTGCACGGAGAACATCCTCTCCGAGGTCCGCGAGCGCGTGACCGTCACGTCGGTGCTCGCGACCAACATCTTCGAGCGCGGCGACGACGGCGGCTGGCGCCTGATCCACCACCACGCGTCGCACGTCGTCGGCTCGACGCCCGACACGGCCGACCCCGTTCCTTGATTTCGCCGCGGCGGCGCCCGACAATACCCGCGTGACGACCGACAGGCGCATCGCGCTCGGCGACGTCGGGCGCCTCATCGCGAGCGGGGCGACGCTCGGCATCGGCGGCGGCCCGGTCATGATCACGCCGGTCGCGCTCATCCGCGAGGTCCTCCGGAGCGGGGCGCGCGACCTCCACGTGGTCGCGTCCTCCACCGGGGGGTTCGGCATCGACCTCCTGATCGGCGCGGGCGCCTGCGCCTCGGTCGAGTTCGCCCAGATCGTCCTCAACGAGTTCGGCCCCGCGCCGAACTTCCGCCGCTACGCCGAGAGCGGGCGCATCCGCTGCCTCGACCACACCTGACCCGGCCTCCTCGCGGGGCTCCAGGCGGGAGCCCAGGGCGTGCCCTTCATGCCGGTCGCCGGCCACGTGGGCTCCGACTACGAGCGCCTCCGCCCCGAGTTCCGCGTGATCTCGAACCCGTTCGCGCCCGCCGAGCGCCTGATGCTCGTGCCGCCGATCCGGCCCGACGTGTCGCTGATCCACGCGATCGCCGCGACGGCCGACGGCACGCTGCTGCTCGACCCGATGGAGGACGACGCGCTCCTGGCCCAGGCCTCCCGCGTCGTCGTCGCGTCGACCGAGCGCGTCGTGGGCTCGCGCGACGAGCTGCGCCTGGTGGGCGACGGCATGATCCTCCCCGGCATCCACGTGACCGCGCTCGTCGAGGCGGCGGGCGGCGCCAGGCCCACGCTGGTGCGGGGCGTGTATCCCGCGGACGCGCGCCACCTCGAGGAGTACGTGGCCGCGGCCGCGGACGACGCCTCCTTCAAGCGCTACCTCGACCGGTACGTCCACGGCTAGCGCGAAGCACCCCACGCGAGAGGAGCTGATGGCGTGCGCCATCGCGCGCGAGGTGCGCGACGGCGAGACCGTCGCGGTGGGCACGCTCGCGCCGATCCCGGCCTCGGGTGTCCTCCTCGCCCACTTCACCCACGCGCCCCGCGCGACGGTCGTCATCCTGAATCATCCGGACTTCTGGCCGTTCCGCAACGGCTCGAAGGAGTTCTACGACTACGCGCAGCGCGGGAAGTTCGACCTCTTCTTCCTCTCGGGCGGGCAGATCGACCGCCACGGCAACCTGAACCTGATCACGGTGGGCGACCACGCGCGGCCGACGGTCCGCTTCCCGGGCGGCGCCGGCGCGGCGATGCTCTACTACCTGCCCCGCCGCGTCATCGTCTTCCGGGCCGAGCACACGCCGCGAAGCTTCGTCGAGCGGGTGGACACGGTGGCGAGCCCGGGCTCGAGCCCGCCCGACGTGGTCCGTCCGGGTGGGCCGTGGAAGGTCGTCACGCCCCTCTGCACGTTCAGATTCGAGCGCGCGCAGGCGCGCCTCGTCGTCGAGGCGCTCCAGCCCGGCGTCACGCGCGCCGAGCTCCAGCGTCAGACCGGGTTCGCGCTCGACTACGACCCGCAGGCGGGCGTCGCGCGAGCACCGAGCGCCGACGAGCTTGCGCTCCTCCGGACGCGCGTGCGCGAGGCGGTCGCGAGGATCTATCCGCGCTACGCGGAGACCGCCTTCGACCCGTCGACCTCGTGACCCGACAGGTTCCTAGCGCCCCCGCCGCAGCAAGACCCAGCCGTCCGCGCGCGCCACGACCTCGAAGGCCTTCGCCGAGAAGACGTCCGGCGGTGTCGTCGCGATCACCCGCTCACGCTCGAGGACGTAGTCCTCGGCCGCGAACTGCTGAGGGAAGATGTACACCTCGCGCCGCGCCGCGAGCTGCGTCACGAGCCGCTCGGTCGTGCTCACGCTGGCGTCGGGCGGGATCCGATCGAGCAAGCCGCGCAGCGCCCCGTGCCCGTCCGTCGGCATCCAGCGTGGCCGGGCCAGGTCGTTCACCGTCCGCGACGTGAGCGCGACGCTCGCCAGGAGCCCGAACGCGAGCGCGCCCGCAAGCGTGAGGCGTGCGCGAGGTGCGCCGCCGCCTCCGTCGCCCGCCTCGCTGCCCGACCACGCCTGGAGCCGCGCCCCGCCGTCGACCGCGGCGAGGGCGAGGAACGGCAGGACGAAGGACACGTACTGCGAGCGGTGGTTGACCAGGATCGGGTCGAGGCTCATGAGGTTGAGGGCGAGCCCGGGCAGCGCCGCGGCGAGCGCGCGCGGCGCGAGCAGGGGCAGGAACCCGAAGGGCGCCAGGAGCGCCCCGAGGTACACCAGCTTCTTGACGGTGACGACGACGGCGAGCCAGCGCCAGGGCCGGAACGCGAGCGTCACGAGGATGTCCCCCAGCGAGGAACCGAGGTGCCCGTACCGGTGCAGGTGCGGGTACGGGCTCCCGCGGAAGTACGGCATGACCCACGTGACGTCCGCAAACAGGACGGCGGCGGCGAGCGCCGCCAGGAGCCCCCCGGCGAGCCAGCACCCGCGCGCGAGCGCGAGCAAGATCCCGAAGCCCACCACCGCGACGGCGCAGTCCTCGCGGCCCCCGAGGGTCAGCGCCAGGGCCGCCGCGCACCAGCCGTAGCGCCGCGTGTCGAACGCCAGCGTGGCGGCGATCACCAGCGGGATCGTGAACGCCTGGGGGTGGATGTCGCGCAGGTTGACGCCGTGGAGCGACGGGTTGACGAGGTACAGCAGTGCCAAACCGACGGCGGCCTGCTCGGCGCCGGGGCGCGTGCCGAGGCGCCGCGCGGCCAGGCCGTAGAGCGCGACCGCTCCACCGGCGAGGATCAGCGTCTGCGCGATCACGAGCGCGGTCCCGCCGGGTGCCCACCGACCGAGCGGCGCCAGGAGGTAGAGCACCGGCGAGAAGTGGTCGCCCCAGGCGTGCATCGGCGGCAGCGTGACGTACGCCCCGTGGCCCGCGGCGATCGACCAGACGACCTGCACGTAGTAGCCGAGGTCGAGGGCGTGGGTGCGGAACGCCAGGTGCCGCGTCACGACGATGAACCCCATCGCCAGCGCGTAGACGGCGACACCGATCGCCACGGCGCGTCCCGGCCGCACCGCCGGCAGCGTCACGGGCGCCACGAGGAGCCGGAGCGCGACGAGGCCGACCAGCAGCAGGACGAGATCCTCGGGGCGCGTCAGCGAGAGCCCGCCGACGACCCAGCCCCCCGTCACGAGGACCGCCACGCTCAGGCAGACGACCGCGCCCGCCACCACCTCGAGCGGGCGGGCGAGCGCCCTCACGGCAGCTTGTGGTATCTCGCGCGGAGGCTGTCGAAGCGCCGGGAGCGCCGGAGGCCCTTCCGGTGCAGCGTGTACCAGAAGAGGACCGCGAGGATCCGCAGGCCGTAGATCGTGGACGCGACGAAGCTCGCGGAGGACGCCTCGGGGAAGTACCGCGTCGGCACCGCGATCTCGGCGATCCGGAACCCTGCCCCCACGACCTGGGCGACGATCTCCTGGTCGAAGACGAAGCCGTCGGAGTTCGCACCGAAGTTCACCGTCTCCAGCACCTCGCGGCGGAAGGCGCGGTAGCCCGTGTGGTACTCGGAGAGCCGCAGCCCGAACACCCGGTTCTCGAGCCCCGTGAGGCACCGGTTCGCGACCCATTTCCACCACGGCATTCCCTGCTGGATCGCCGAGCCGGTCTTGAGCCGCGAGCCCAGCACGACGTCGGCCGTGCCCGAGACGATCGGCTCGATGATCTGCGGCACCAGGCGCGGGTCGTACTGGTAGTCCGGGTGCACCATGACGACGATCTCGGCCCCGGCGCGCAGGGCCTCCGCGTAGCACGTCTTCTGGTTCGCCCCGTAGCCGTAGTTCCGGTCGTGCACGAAGATCTCGAGGCCGAGCTGCCGGGCGACGTCGAGCGTGGCGTCCGTAGAGGCGTCGTCGACCAGGATGACGAGATTCACCGTGTCCTTCGGCAGCTCCTCGTACGTCATCCGGAGCGTCCGCCCCGCGTTGTACGCCGGCATCACCACGACGACCTTGGGCGCGCGGACCGTCTCAGGCATCGGCCGCGCCGAGCGCGCCGCCCTTGGGCCGCGCGAGCACGATGAGCTGGTAGCCGAGCAGGCGCGGAAGGCTGCGTGCGATGACCGCGTTGACCGCGTGCGTCGCGGCGACCCACCGCTTGTGCCAGCTGGCGGGCAGGATCTGGTAGAGCGGCGCCGGCGTGGCCGTGAAGCGCTCGACCGTGAGCCCTGCGTCGGCGATCAGCGCCCGGAGCGAGCGCTCCGTGAAGAACCGCAGGTGCGAATCGTCGAGGATGCCCCGGTCGATGTAGTCGAATCGCCCGACGAGGAGCAGGAGGCGGATGTAGAGGTGGGCGATGTTGGGCACCGAGATCACCACGAAGCCGTCCGGCACGAGGGCGCGGTCGAGCTCGACGAGCACGCGCAACGGATCCACGAGGTGCTCCAGGACGTCGCCGTACAGGATCGCGTCGAACGGGCCCGCCACCTCCGGGATCTCGCGGTTGAGGTTGGCCGTGAGCATCCGCTCGCAGTGGCGCGCGCCGGCCTGCGCCAGTGCCGGGTCGCCCTCGAGGCCGGTGACGCGCCAGCCGCGCTCCGTGAGGCGCCGGCTCACGATCCCGTCGGCCGCCCCGACGTCGAGGATCCGCCGGCCGCGACCCTCACCGAGCCACTTGAGGATCACCGAGTGGCTGCTATGCGGGTCCGGCTTGAGGACGTACCGTGGCGTCGCGCTCATCCCGTCACTCATCATCGGATGTCCATGCCTCAATCGGCAAGATTCGAGTACAGCCAGCGGCCGCCCGACTCCGCGAGGAGCCGCACGCTCCCGGCCGGCAGGGAGCCCACGATACTCCGGTCGGGTGGGACGGTCGAGAGGAGGAAGTGCCTGCCGGGTGCCGCCCACGCCGCCTGCAGGCGGGCCGGCCCCCAGAACGTGTCGCGCGCCTCCGGGAAGCCCGCGCCGAATGCCAGGCCCCCGCCGAACCCGTTGACCACGTGGACGGGGCCGGGCAGGCGCATGAGGGCCGAGGCGCTGTGCTCGAGGGCGCCCTCGTGGACGACGAGGTCGCCCGGGCGCGCGAGCTCCGCGAGCACCGCCGCGAGCGGGCGGACCGAGCTCGAGCGGGCGAACTGCGCCATCCCCTCGCCCGCCACCGCCGAGAGGAACGCGATCGTCGCGGCCAGCGCGACGCCGACGCCGAGCGCCGCCGAGCGCCGCCACACCGCCACCGCGAGAGCCGCGCTCGCGACGGCGAAGAGGACTGCGCCCCGGAGGACGAGGGGCATCCAGGGGTCGAGGCCGAGCGCGGTGGTATCGAGGATCGCGAGCGCCGCCGGCGGCACGTGGATCGCGCCCGTCCCGACCGCGGCAAAGGTTCCCGCGACCAGGACGAACAGGACGAGCAGGGGCGTCAGCAGCGCGCGCGGCTGGGCGGAGCCGGGGACGCCCTCGATCGTCTCGTCCCACGCGCGCGCCACCAGGAGCGCGAGCGCCGGGAACGCGGGGAACGCGTCCTGCGGCTGCTTGAAGGACGACACCGCGCAGAAGCCGATCACCAGCATCCCCCACAGCGCGAACAGGAGCCAGAGCCGCGCCGTCGCGTCCTCCCAGGGGCGGCGGGCGCCCCGCGCGAGCGCCCACGGGAGCGCCGCGGCCCACGGGAGAAACGCGAGCAGCGTCACCACGAGGAACTCGGCCGCGGAGAGCGGCGCGTCCTCGTCGGGGAAGACCCGCGGGCGGGCGAAGGGCAGCAGGTGGTTGTGGAGGAGCGTGGACCAGAGGAAGCCGCGGCTCCCAGCCTCCGCCGCGAGATACCAGGGCAGGGCGATCCCCACGGCCAGGAGCGCGCCCCACCACGGGATCCAGGGCAAGAGCGGCCGCTCGCGCGTCAGCCAGAAGAAGAGCGCGACCACGACCAGCGGCCCGAGCGCGGCCAGGACGCCCTTCGTGAGCGCCGCGAGACCGAGGCTCGCGTAGAAGAGCACGAGCCCGCGCCGCCCGCCGCCCCGGTACGTGATCGTGAAACCCGCGAACGCGAGCGCGAGCCAGAGGCTGAAGACGACGTCGGGCTTCACGAGCCGCCCGTCGAGGAACATCCCGAGGTTCGCCGCCACCATCAGGCCCGCGAGGAAGCCAACGCGCGCGCCGCCCAGCACGACGCCCAGGCGCGCGGTGACCGCGGCGACGCCCACGGCGGCGAGCGCCGGGCCGAGGCGCGCCGCGAAGGGCGTGGGGCCCAGCAGAGCGAGCGTCGCGGACACCAGCCAGTAGAGGAGGGGCGGCTTGTCGACGTAACGGACGCCGTTGACCCGGGGCGTGATCCAGTCGTGACCGACGCCCATCTGGCGGGCGGCCTCGGCGTGGACACCCTCGGGTGGGTCGAGGAAGGGCGCCGTTCCCAGGCCCGTCAGGTACAGACCGAGCGCGACGACGGCGACGCCGAGCGCTACGCCTCGCACGGGCCGGCCTGGCCGGGCGGCGTCAGGCGACCTTCACGAGGGCTCCCGCCGGCAGCCGACTGAGCAGCTCGGCCAGAGCCTGCTCGAGGTACCCCTGATCGCGCGACTCGAGCGTCACCTTCACCTTGTACTCGGGGTTCGAGAACTCCGGATACGAGCCGAGGAGCAGCGTGGGGAAATCCGCGAGCAGGCCGTTCAGATAATCGGCCAGGGTCCCCTCGCCGATCCGCACGAACACGTTCCGCAGATGGATCGGCGCGTCGCGGAAGCGCTCGCGGATCGCGTCGAACTTCTGGCGGAAGATCTCGGGCACGCCCGGCAGGATGTAGACGTTCTTCATCACGACCGTCGGAAAGCGCAGCGGCGCGCCGCCGACCAGCTCGGCCCCGTCCGGCGTCTCGGCCATCTTCAGATGGGCGTCGTTCAGGCGGTCGCCGTAGTAGCCTTCGAGGATCGCGACGAGGCGCTCGTGGCGCACGACCTTCACCGCCAGCGCGCGGGCGACGCCCTCGATCGTGACGTCGTCGTGCGTGGGCCCGACGCCGCCCGAGGTGAAGACGAGGTCGTAGTCGCGGCTCGCGTCCGCCACCTCGTGGGCGATCACCTCGACCTCGTCGGGGATGACCGAGATGCGCCGCACCTCCACGCCGAGGCCACGCAGCTCGCGGCAAAGATACGCCGCGTTCACGTCCGCGATCTTGCCCGACAGGATTTCGTTGCCGATGAGGATGATGCCCGCGGTCTTCGGCATGGCTGGAGGCGATTCTACGATGCTAGAATGCGCTCGTCCACGGAAAGGAGCCTCGAATGGCGACCGAAGGCATCCGTCTGAGCGGCTGGGCGCTGACGCTGGGCGCCTCCTCCGGGTTCGGCGAGGCGGTGAGCCTGGCGCTCGCGCGCGCGGGGCTCCACATCTTCGGCGTCCACCTCGACCGCAAGGCGACGCTCGCCAACGCCGAGCGCATCGCCGGTCAGATCCGGGCCCTCGGGCGCGAGGCGGTCTTCTTCAACGTCAACGCGGCCGACGAGGAGAAGCGCGGCGAGGTGGCCGGTCAGATGCAGAAGATTCTCGAGGACCGCGGCGAGATGGGCTCGCTCCGCGTGCTGCTCCACTCGCTCGCCTTCGGCACGCTCAAGCTCTACATCGCCGAGCCGATGAAGGACGCGGTGACCCAGGCGCAGCTCGACATGACGGTCGACGTGATGGCCCACAGCCTCGTGTACTGGACCCAGGAGGTGGTCGGGCGCGGGCTGATGGGCGGCGGCGGGCGCATCTACGCGATGACCTCCTCGGGCGGCACGCGGGTGCTGCCCCACTACGGTCCCGTGTCGGCGGCCAAGGCGGCGCTCGAGTCGCACATCCGCCAGCTCGCCGCCGAGCTCGCGCCGCGCGGCATCGCCGCGAACTCGATCCGCGCCGGCGTGACCGACACGCCCGCGCTCCAGAAGATCCCCGGCCACGACGCGATCATCGAGCAGGCCAGGCGCCGCAACCCGAGCGGGCGGATGACGACGCCCGAGGACGTGGCGCGGGCGATCGTGGTCCTCTCGCATCCCGACGCCTACTGGATCACGGGGAACGTCATCGGCGTGGACGGCGGCGAAGACATCGTCGGGTGAGCTACCTCCAGGCGGTGGTCCTCGGCATCGTGCAGGGTCTCACCGAGTTCCTGCCGGTCTCGTCCTCGGGGCACCTGATTCTCGTGCCTCACGTCTTCGGCTGGCCCGACCAGGGCCTCGCCTTTGACGCGGTCATGCACCTCGGGACGCTCGGCGCCCTCCTCGCCTACTTCAGGCGCGAGCTCGGGGCGATGCTGACGGGGGAACTCTCGCGGCGGCTCGCGCTCGTGCTCGGTGTCGCCACGGTTCCGGGCGTGCTCGCAGGCGTGCTCTTGGGCAAGCTCATCGAGACCCGGCTGCGCTCGACGCTCGTCATCGCCGTGTCCACCGCCGTGTGGGCCGTCGTGCTGTGGGTCGCCGACCGGCGCGCCGCTGAGCCGTCACGCGGGGCGGGTGATCCGCTCGAGCGGGTCGGCTGGGGCCAGGGGCTCGTGATCGGCTGCGCCCAGGCGCTGGCGCTCGTCCCCGGGACGTCGCGCTCGGGAATCACCATCACCGCGGCGCTCTTCGGCGGCCTCGACCGCGCGACGGCGGCGCGCTTCTCGTTCCTCCTCGGCATCCCGATCACGGCGGGGGCCGGCGGGCTCAAGCTCCTGCACCTGCTGAAGGGCGGACTGCCGGCCGGGGACGCGGGCCCGCTCCTCGCGGCGCTCGTGGCCGCATGTGTGAGCGGCTGGTTCGCGGTGTGGTTCCTCGTGGGTTATCTGAGAACGCACTCGCTGGTGCCGTTCGCGGTCTACCGGCTGCTGCTCGCCCTCGCCATCGTGCTCGTCCTGCTCCGCGGCTAGTTCATCGAAGGGTCCTCGACGGCCCCCTCCGAGTATCCTCGAGGGCACCCACCATCCCGGCGGCTGCCGGGGAGTCTCGCCGAATGCCACGACGCGCACCAGCGCCCCGGCCTGGACGAGCACCAGGGCGGTCGGTGCTACTACTACTACTACTGAGGTTCGGAGCCGCTCGACATGCCCCTTGCTCGCAGGAAGGCGTCCCACGCTTCCAGGCATTGCTGCGCAACGACCTTCGCGTTCAGCGGGGCCTGCGCTCCGGCTACGACAATTCCGCCGAGTCGAGAGTCGTCGAGCGTGAACTCACCAAGAGGGGTGCCGATTGTCTCGACGTGAGCAGAGGCATCGACACGTGCCTTGTTGAGCTTGAGATGCTTGAAGCCGTTCGTGATGTCCCCGGACAGCGAGAGCATCTGGCTGGCCGATACCGTGGTTTCGACTTCGTCTCGGATGGTCTTTTCGACGGAGTCGTCTTTTTTGATCCAGTCCTTGAGATGGTAGCAGCACACGAAGAACGCGTAGACATCGTCCACGGCGTGGGCATCGACACTTTGCGATTCAGTGATCCGTGAGTGCCATCGCTTCATTCGGGCGTACTGCTCCAGCCACCGGGT
Source organism: Candidatus Rokuibacteriota bacterium (assembly GCA_003220595.1). Taxonomy (GTDB): domain Bacteria; phylum Methylomirabilota; class Methylomirabilia; order Rokubacteriales; family CSP1-6; genus AR19. The sequence goes on from QHSZ01000059.1 coordinate 14,105, forward strand.
CGCTATCAGGATCGGTGAGAATCCTGTGAGTCCAAGGGCTCCCGCCTCGGGCTGCCGCTCGATATTTGTCATCGCGTTCCTTCTTGCGGGTCCACGGTGTCGCGCGTCATTGGTCTTGAGCCTCTTTAAATCCTGGAGGCAGAGCGATCCGGCCCTGTCCGGGTTTTACAAGGTCGGTCGAGTCGGTGCGCCACTCTCCCTTCACCGGCTCGACGCGGATGTTGTGGACGAAGATTCCGTTTCTGGCCGACACCTCGATTTGATAGTTGCGGACGTGCGTGTCTCCCGCCGTTGGCCTCTCTGGTAGCTCAAGGAAGGGCGGGAACGTGATCCAGTCGAAACCGCTCCCTCTGCGGACCGTGCCTACGAGGATCGGCGGCGCGAGAAGGTTGCCGCTCTCGTGGAGCCGCAAGGTGACATCGAAGGAGGGGTAGTTCCCAGCTTGTCGAAGGAACAGCGCGAGCCGTCCGCCACGCTTGAGAGGTTCAAAGTAGACGAAGCTGTCACCGCCCGTCAGTTGGTTCAGAGTCTCGGTTGACTTGATGTTCAGCGTTTGGTTCAGGTCTGCTATTTCCTGGGTCTTCTCTCGCAACTGACGCGATGTCTCCACTTGCCGATAGGCGGACCAGAAGACGCCGCTCGCTGCGATGATCGCGCCAACTAGGGTGACGATAGCCGGGCCGTACTTCCAGAGGGATTCCGCGCCTATCATCGGTTGCCGCCTGCTCGGCAGTCGGCCTCGTTCATGTGGCGAAAGGCCTCCGGTAGAAACCCGTCAGGTCGGCCGCGAGTGAGCGCGGCTTTCTCGTCATCGGTGAGAAGGACTTCCTTTCCCTCTGGAATGACGAAGCCGCACTTCAGGCAGATCGGCCGTCCCGTGTTGTCGTGACCGGAGATGGCGTCGAGGACCGTTCCCCACTGGTCGTTGGTCAACGGCCCGCCTGTCTCCAACAACGCCACAGCGTTCGCGGCTCCCTTCTCAGCATCGGTAGGCTCATACTGCTTCTCCCTGGGCTTTTCTGTCCAAGCCCACTTCACAAACCGAACGAGCCAATAGAGCACGAGTAGAAACGCGCCCACGGCAATCGCCCACCGGAGAGCTTCCACGGCCAACGCGAGCAAAAAGATTAGCGTGGATTCCAGCGTCACGGTTGGGTGTGTAGCTCGCGGACGGTCCCTTCGTCCTCGACGAGCAGCACCTTCACAGTCAGCGTCGCCAGCACTGACAGCGCCGGCCCGATCAGACGGGTGTGGACCGGACGGATTGCGATGGCGTAGTCGTCGGCCAACCTCTGCCCCATCCGCAACACGATCTGGCCGAGCAGCGTGCAGGTGTCCACGTAGATCGTGCCCGGACTCGTTTCATGTCCGGGCCGGTCAGCCTTCACCTCGACGAGCAGCGTTCTGCCCGCTCTCGCGGCGACTATGTCGCCTCCACGCTGAGCGGCACGCGGCGTGAGCATGTACCCCGGGCCTTCAAGGTACTCGCGGACCCGGGCCTCAGCGTCGGGCTCTCTCATCCTTGACCCATCCACCCGCACCACCATCACATGAACTCTCGTCTCTTGAAGGCCGCGACATCCTCAGACGGTGAGCCGGGTCTTCATCCTTCAATGGGTCCACGTGCCGCGCCAGGTGCCGCAGTGCTTTTGGCGATCCAACGGTGTCGACTCTGGCAATCCCGCCGCGCGATTGGCCTCGGCTACCGCCCGCTCGCCGCGCTCGCGCTCCGGCGTGCCTGCCGGGGCGTTGTAGTCGGCGCACATTTGATTCAAGAGTCCCTGAGATGACCAGGGCGGTGCCGAGCACGCCGATACGAGAAGCGAGATAAGGGCGAGCCAGTTCAAGGTCATCAGGCTGCGGGGAGTCTAGCCGAAGGCCACGATGCGCACCAGCGCCCCGGCCGTCAACTCTTATATGTCAGCATCGTGCTTATCGCGGGGATCGGGCCTAATGCTAGCGATACGATCCGGGTCGAAGGGAAGCGCGTCGTCCATCCCGTCGATGCCGACGATCTCCTTACACCAGGCGACATAGACTCCGGGATGTTCGATTCCATCATCGACTGTGACCGCGATGCGTTTGATGCCGTAGCTGTCATCAGGATATCGCTTCATCTGGTCCTGGACGCGCTCGGGGATAATCGCGGGGCGTCTGTCGAGAGCCAGACGTTTGCACTCGTCGGCAAGGGTTCGGCGCGAGACTATGTCAACCTCATTTCCTCGCAGAACAACCTGCCAATAGATTGAGCCATCGGTCATGTCTATCCGACCGTAGCCGGGGGCCATAGCGAAACTCCCGGGCACCCCAGGCATCTCATGCTTCGCAAGAGTTACGCGAAAAGCTTCAATCCTCCTGAACAGTCTCTCGGAGCGGTCCAGTGCCTTTCTGAGGGTTTCGCCGAAGGCTGGATCGGCGGCTGCCTCATAGACCGGCCAATGGAACACTTCAGCCCCCTCGGGGTCGGCTGCCCTCTTCTCGATCTCCCGGCGCTTGGCCAAAAGCCGTGCTGGCCGATCACCCTCGGGAAGCGCGTGAAGCTCTTTGGACCACCGGAGGAGGTCCTTGCCTCGTTGACGCCACGTTCGCAGCAATTCGTACAGACCAAATATCCACAACTGGCAAAGTGCTGATACGAACATCGTGCTGGGAAGTGGTGTGCGCTCCTTCTCAAAGTACTCGTGAAGTAAGCGCGTTTCCTGATCCTCGATGAATTGGTCTATAAGATCGAGATTTATGGCCTGCATATTCAGATACGTGTCGGTGAACAGTGGGAGGGACTGAAGTGCTTGGGCAAGGCCAACCGCGCGGTGGTTCTCAACGGCCCGAGTTTTCTTGGTGCGCTTGCGCGACATGCCTCCAAGTTTATCAGGCCCCCAACTGAGGCCCGTCCGGGGGCTCGGATGACGAACGCCCGGCCAAGGGCACCGGGGCGTCGGCGCTACTGTGCGCTAGTGTGGGACTACGCGGCGAGCGCCAGGGGCCCCTCGAAGAACACGCACCTGGCGCCGGCCGACGGGCGTGTGCGGCAGGGGTCGACGGGACTCGTTCCCGCCCAGTGGCGTCGGACTCCGCGTGCCCGGATGGAGCCCAGCCGCAGCGGAGTAGCGCACGCGTGCCGCGTGGTCCCTAGAGCCCTGCCGCGCGCGTCCGTCGGGTCGGCGCTGGCTAGCGCGGACGTTAGGCGAGCGCGCGGACGGGCGCCGTCAGCGGCGCCACCAGATCTCGCCGGCCCGGAGCGTGAGGTGAGGGGTGAAGCGCTGACGGCCCGTCATGTGCTCGCCGTGCGCGTCCTCGAAGTCGAACTCGCCGGTGTCGAGCTGGAACACCGCGACGTCCGCGACGGCCCCGGGCTTGAGCGTGCCGAGCCGGCCGGCGCGGCCGATGGCCTTGGCGGGCGCGGCGGTCACCGCGCGGACCACCTCGGCGAGCGGCATCCCGAGGTTCAGGAACTTCGCCATCGTCGTCGGCAGGTCCTTCACGCAGCCCGCCGAGCCGCCCGTCGTGAGGTCCGAGGAGATCGTGTCGGGAAAGAAGCCCTGCTGGATCGCGCCGCGCGCGATCGGGAACTTCACGTGCATCCGCCCGTGGGCGACGTCGAAGACGATGCCGCGCTCGCGCGCCTGCCGGACCTCCCGCCGCACCTGGCCCTGCTCGTCCATGATCCCGTGGCCGCGCCCGTGGAGGAAGTGGCTCACGATGTCGCCGGGCCGCAGGTGCGCGAGGAGCTCGCCCAGCGGCACCGGCGGGTTCGTGCAGTGGACCATGACGCTGCCGCCGAGCGCGTCGGCGGCGCGCACCGCGCGCTTGAGCGGCTCGAGCCCGGCGTCGCCGACCACCTCCAGCTGGCTCCGCACCTTGATGCCGAGGATCAGGTCGCGGTGGTCCTTGCCGGCGCCGACCGCCGCGTCCACGTTGGCGTAGGCGAGGTGGTTCAGCTCGCCGATCGGGAGGTACATGAGACCGATCGCCGAGATGTTGAGGAAGGCGAACATCCGGACGCGCGAGCGCGAGAGCACCCACTCGCGCATCCCCTCGAAGGTCCCGGCGCCGGTCGAGCCGCCGTCGACCCAGGTCGTCACGCCCGTGCTGCGCGCGACGTCGTCGGTCCGCGGCCCGAAGTCGGCGCCGCCGATGAAGCAGTGGGCGTGGAGATCGATGAGACCCGGCAGCACCAGCTTGCCCGCGACGTCGAGCGCGGCGTCGCCGTCGGCCGCGAGCCCCGCGCCGACCTCGGCGATCAGCCCGTCGCGGACGCGCACGTCGAGCTTCCCGGCGAGCCCGGCGCCCGGGTCCAGCACCTCGCCGTTCCGGAGCAGGAGACCCATGCTCAAGCCCCCGTGTGGAGCCGCACGGTCTCGAGCAGCAGCTCCGTCGTCGCCACCATGTCCTTCACGTCGATCCACTCGTTGACGGTGTGGATCTCTCGCATGCCACACGCGAGGTTGGCCACTTGGAGCCCGCGGCCGTTCAGGACGTTGGCGTCCGAGCCGCCGCCCGTGGCGCGCGTCGTGAACGGCTTGCCCAGGTTCGCCGCGGCGCGCTCTGTGAGCCGCACGATCGGCGCGTCGACGGGGAGGTCGAGCCGGTCGTAGTCGCGCTCGACGCGGGTCTCCGCGCGCGCCGTGTGCAGGCGCTCGCCGACCCGCGTGCGGTGGCGCGCCGCGGCCTCCTCGAAGCAGCGCCGCATGTGGTCGGTCTGCGCCTCGAGCTTCTCGAGGCTCAGGCTCCGCGCCTCGCCGCGCAGGCGGACGCGGTTCGGCACGATGTTGACCGCCAGGCCGCCCTCGATCAGGCCGAGGTTGGCCGTCGTCTCGGCGTCGATCCGCCCGAGCCGCATCGCGGCGATCGCCTCGCCGGCGACCTTGATCGCGCTGATCCCCTGCTCCGGACACACGCCCGCGTGGGCCTCGAGGCCGTGGACCGTGAAGACCATCTTGTTCGCGGCCGGCGCCCTCACGACGAGCTCGCAGGCGCCGTCCACGTCGAGGACGAGCCCGGTCCGCGCCCGGAGGCGCCCGGCGTCGAAGTGCTTGGCGCCGAGCAGCCCGTACTCCTCGCAGATCGTGAAGAGCACGTCGATCGGCCCGTGCGGGATCCGGTCCTCGCGGAGCACGCGCAGCGTCTCGAGGATCGCGACGAGACCCGACTTGTCGTCCCCGCCCAGGACCGTCGTGCCGTCCGTCCGGATCACGTCGCCGCTCACGACCGGCTTCACGTTCTCGCCCGGCACCACCGTGTCCATGTGGGCGCAGAGGAGGAGCGCCGGGGCGCCGGGGGCGGTCCCCGGGAGCTTCGCGAGGAGGTTCCCCGCCTCGCCGCCGACTTTCTGCCCCGCGTCGTCCTCCTCGACGGCTGCGCCCAGCCCCGTGAGGGTCTCCCCGAGGCGCTTGGCGATCCGGCCCTCGCGCTTGGACAGGGAGTCGATCCTGACGAGCTCCAGGAACTCCGCGACGAGGCGCGTGCGATCGATCATGGCGTCTCCTTGAAGCAGCGCTGGAACCACTCGATGCTCCGCGCGACCGCCTCGCGTCGGTGCTCGGGGTCGGTGAGGCGATGGTCGGCGCC
>QHSZ01000060.1 GCA_003220595.1 Candidatus Rokuibacteriota bacterium
ATCGCCGACCTCACCCGCTTCATCGGCGGCTACCACGCGGCGTGGACGGCGGCGGGTCATCCGGGGCGCGGGCCCGTCGGGCTCATCGTGCCCGTCTATGTCGCCGAGTCAGCGCGGCGCGCCCGCGAGGAGCCCGAGGCGAGCACCATGCACTTCTTCCGCACCATCGGCCAGGCGCTCCTTTCGTCGTCGACCCGGTCGGAGGACGCCGAGCGCCTGATCCGCATCTCCTACGACGAGGTGCTCGAGGACCTGACCGTCTACGGCACGCCGGAGGCGGTCGCCGATCGCCTCCTCGAGCTGCGTGAGGCGCTCGGCTACTCGACCCTCTCGGTCTGGATGAACACCGGGGGACAGGTCCCGCACGAGCGGGTGCTCGCCGCGATGCGCCTCTTCGCCGAGCGCGTCGTCCCGCGGCTCGCCTGACATGCGCTTCGGGACGTACTATTTCCTCCAGGCGCCGCCGTCGCTGACGCACGCCGAGGTGTTTCGGCGCGAGCTCGAGCAGATGGCCTGGACCGAGGAGCTCGGCTTCGACAGCATCTGGCTGACCGAGCACCACTTCATCGAGTACGGCCTCTCCGTCTCGCCGGCGGTGCTCGCCGCCGCCGCCGCGATGCGGACGCGCCGCGTGCGCATCGGCCTGGCCGCCGCGATCCTGCCCTTCCACGATCCGGTGCGCCTCGCCGAGGAGCTGGCCATGGTCGACGTCCTGAGCGGCGGGCGGCTCGACGTCGGGGTGGGGCGCGGCAACCGCCCGGTCGAGTTCGAGGGCTACCGCGTCCCCCAGATCGAGAATCGCGAGCGCTTCGACGAAGCCCTCGAGATCCTCGTCCGCGCGTGGACCCGGGAGCGCTTCTCCTACGAGGGCCGCCATCACACGATCCCCGAGGTGCGGGTGATCCCGAAGCCGCTCCAGCAGCCGCATCCCCCGCTCTACGTCGTGTGCACGAGCCCCGACACGATCGAGGCCACCGCGCTCCGCGGGCTGCCGATGCTGAACTCGTGGCTGCGGGGCCCGATCGACCCGCTCGTCGCGCAGCGCGACGCGTACGTCAAGGCCTGCCAGAAGGCCGGCCGGAGCGAGGCCGAGCTCGCGAGCCTCCTGGGCCGCTGGGGCGTCTCGCGCCACATCCACGTCGCGCCGACCGACGCGGAGGCGCTGGTCGAGGCGAAGGACGCGGAGATGTGGTATCAGGAGGCGCTACGACGCTTCCTCATTCCCGAGCGGATCGACCGCGTGCACCCGCTCCTGCAGCCCGGCTTCCGCGCCATGGAGGCGCGCCTCGCGACAATCACGTGGGACCAGCTCGTCGCCGAGACGGTCGCCTTTGGCTCCCCCGACACGGTCGCCGGGAAGATCGACGAGCTGCGACGTCTCGGCGTGGGCGAGGTGCTGTGCTGGATGAACTTCGGCGGGCTGCCCCAGGAGCGCGTGCGGCGCTCGATGGAGCTGTTCGCCCGCGAGGTCATGCCTCGGTTCCGCCCTCCGGCATGAGCGCCCCCGCCCGCCCCTGCTTCGCGTGCCAGCTCGCGACCTCCTCGCAGGTCGCGAACCAGACGCCGCGAACGCGTCGCATGGCGAGGACCAGCTCCTCGAGCAGCGCGACGCGCGAGGCGCGTCCGCTGATGAACGGATGGCACGTGAGGACGAAACAGCCGTTTTCCCGGTGCATCGCCGCAAACTCCTTGCTCCACATCTGCAGCACGCGGCCGGGATCGGCGATCGCGTTGGTGGCGCCGTAGACATGGCGGAACAGCGGCGCGTCGTCCAGGAGCCATTGCACCGGGACCTCGGCGAGGGGCCCGTCGGCGGTCTCCAGGTCGTACGGGACGTCGTTGCCCATCAGCGAGCTGTCGTAGAGAAAGCCATGGGCCTTGAGGAGCCCCGGCGTCCACACGTTCACCTCCCACGAGGGCGACCGGTAGCCGGCGGGCCGGACGCCGAGCTGGCCCTGGAGGATGGCGAGCTGCGCCTCCAGCACGGCCTTCTCTCGCGCGGCGTCCAGCGAGCCGACGGCCTCGTGGACGTTGCCATGGGCGCCGATCTCGTGGCCGGCGTCGCGGATCAGGGTGCACTGCGGTAGGTGGTTGACGGCAGTCCAGCCGGGGATGAAGAAGCTCGCGCGGAGTCGCAGACGGTCGAGCATCCGGAGGATCCGATCCACGCCGACGCGGGGGCCGAAGCGCCGCTCCTCGAGGTCGGCGAGACTGCGCTTGGCCTTCTCGGGCTCACGGAACAGGAAGCCGGACTCGGCGTCGAAGTCGAACGAGAGGACGACCGCCGACTGCTTGCCGTCAGGCCAGCGATAACGCACCGCGCGACTATAGCATCATCTCTGGCCCGGGTCCGCAACGTCGACCCCGCGCTCAGGCGACCCGGTGTCCCGTCTCGCGCAGCCCCCCGACGCTGCTGGCCAGCGTCTCGCGGACGCGGCGCCCGGTCTCCGCGGCGGCCACCTGCAGGCGGTCGACGGACTGCGCCATGGCCCGCGCGTTCGTCCCCGCGCACACGAGCGCGCGCTGGGCGCAGTCGACGGCTTCCACGACGGCCTTCTGATACCAGCCCAGCGGGTCCGTGAGGGCGTCGGGCCAGGTCGACTGCAGGCGGAGTCCGGCGACCTGCGTCTCGCGGAGCGTTTCGAGGACCGCCATCTGCAGCTCGGCGAGGAGCCGCGCGTTCTCCTTGAGGGTGCCGATCGACAGCTCGGCGAGGTCGCCGATCACCCGCTGGTTGGCGCCGGCGTAGAGGGCAGCCGTGTCACTGTTGAGGCTCGTCGCCACGTCGAAGGGCCGCGCCGCGCGCTCGTGCGTCGTCGTCTGCTCCATGGGTCTCCTCCTTGCGGTGCGCTTGATTTCGTCGGACATCGGTTCTGACCCTTCAGTCCCGTCTCGAGTCGTGCCGTCCCGAGCCGCCCCTGAACGGCTCGCCGTCGAAGTCGATGAAGATGATCGGCGCGGCATCCGTGGAGCGCAGCACCCAGATCGCAGACGCGACGATGCCGGTCTGGTTGTTGAGTCCCTGCCAGACGCCCCCCGTCGGTCGACGATCGCGCCGGCTCTTCATCACCTCGTACTTGTATTCTTCGAAGCCCTCGTGCGCGAGCGCGGCGACGACGTCGCGCGGCTCGGCCGCCCACGCGTCCTCGTTCTCCGACCAGTGCATTTTGCCGTGCTCGAGTAGCTCGTCCAGGCGCGCCAGTTCAGCCATGTCGCCCTCCCCTGCTCTCCGTCTACCGCACCCTCGGTGACTGCGTTGCGAAGCTTCGACGACGGCCGGGTGACGTCGACGCCGCGCGACAGCCATGAGCAACCGGCTTGCCAGGAAGTCGAGGTGAAGGCGCGTCCATCAGAGCGCGGCAAGTGTCCAGCAACAAAGACCCTCGGGCACGCGCTCGAAGGAAGGCCGAGACGGTCTTCGGGGGGGCGAGGATCAACCCGCCACACACGCGAGGGCTCGACTCGGAGAAAGCCCAGTGGGTTCGGGAGGTTAGCCGCGTGGGACCGAAGCGGGCGGTATGAGCTATTCCGCCTCACTCACGCTCGCGAGCGTCAGCGCCGCCACTTCCTGGCCGTGACGGTGGTGCCCTTCGTGAGCGTGGAGGTGATGTGAAACTGGTCCATGAGCCGCCGGACACCGGGCAGCCCCACGCCGAGCCCGCGGCCCGTCGAGTACCCGTCCTGCAGCGCGAGCTCGACGTTCGCGATCCCCGGGCCCTCGTCGACGGCGACGATCTCGATGCCCCGCGCGCGCGCGGTCTCGATGATCCTCAGAATGACCTCGCCGCGCGATGCGTAGGCCAGGATGTTGCGCGCGAGCTCCGACACCGCCGTCGCGACGACGGCCGCGTCGGCGGGTGAGAGGCCGGCAGCGGCCGCCACCTCGCGTCCTCGCTCCCGGGCCGAGACCACGTCGGTCTCGCCGCTGAGCTGGAGCAGCACCTCACTCCGTACGCGGGCAGGCTCCATGCCTGCGGCCGCCGCCCATCGGGTCGAGTCGAGCGTCGCCTTGAGCTCCCGGCGCACCAGCGCCCAGCCGAGCGTCCGCAGCTCTTGGGCGATGCTCCGGACCCGCCGGTCGCCTCGGCGCCTCTCCACCGACGGCGGGCTCGGACGGCCGCGCCGCTCCCCGCGCCGACGGTCGAGGATCACGTCCGCGCTCTCGCTGGCGAACACGCGTTTCAGGGACGCGTATCGCGCCAGATCTTCGCGCTCCACGATGACGAGCACACGATCGTCCATGCTCTGATCCGCCACGTGTAGTGACCCTCCCTCATATAACGTATCAACCCACCAAAGACCCCAATGAATCGGTCGAACCCCCAGAAGCCAGACGGGCCAAACCCTCACGAGGCGGGGGTGGCCCGCCTGCCGGGGCGGGAGGTCCGGGTATCTGCCAGCGGCCGATTCAGGCGAATACCGGGTGGGAGGGGCCCGGGCTGGCTTCTACACTGCGACACGTCAACAGTGGAGGTGTGGTCGTGAATGTGATGCGCACCTGGGGCGAACGGTCGTGAGCGAGCTCGCTCTGCTGCCTCGAGCGGTCCTCTATGCCGCCATCGCGGTCATCACCTTGATCATCCTTGACTGGCTCGCGACCAGACGCTTTGGGAGCCGGCTATGATCGTCCGGGAGCGGTCCGACAGCCTGACGCGCCTGGACGGCATCCGGGTGGTGGTCGTCGACGACGCCCCCATCATCCGGCGGTTTTTGTCCGCGGCGCTCGAGGCGGTCAGGCGCGAACGCCCGGACATGCTCATCAGCGACCTCGAGATGCCCGGCAAGGGCGGTCATTGGCTGATCGGCCAGGTGCGCGCCCTGGTCTCTGCGGTGGCGAGCTTGGCGCTCTGCGGGCGTGAGCCCTCCGTCCGGCAGCCGAGCTGCTCGCTCGCGGCGCGGTGAGCTGAGCGCCTCGATTGCGCGTGAGCCCCCGACGGGCTATGGTGGACCCCCTTGAGACGCCTCGTCCTCCCCACGTCCTGGGTGATCGTCGTGCTGTATCTCGGCTCGGCATACTTCGGCGCCGAGCAGACCCGCGACCTCGTGAGCCCGATCTTGAAGTGGCTGGCCCCGACCGCCCCGCCGGCAGCGCTCCAGGCCGCTCACCTGCTGCTCCGCAAACTGTGCCACCTGAGTGAGTACGGCATCCTCGCGTTCCTCTGGTTCAGAACGCTGATCGCGCGGCCGGATCGTTCGCCGCGCGCCGCGGCGTGGCTCGCGCTCGGGATCTGCCTCACCTGCGCGTTCGTCGATGAAGCCCACCAGTCGATGCTCCTGACGCGGACCGGCAGCGCTCGCGACCTCGTCCTCGACGCCGCTGGAGCGCTCGGCGTGCTCATCGTGTCGCGGACTCGTCGGGAGGCCGGCGACCGGATCCCGTGGGTGGACGTCGCCACGCCTCAGTCAGCCGAGTAGCCACGCGACGGGAACGGCACGGCTCAGAGCCGGAGTTGGCCGGTCTGGATGCGGTCGTAGAGCGCCTTGTCGAGCCGAACGAACGCCTGGCGTTCCGGGTCGTTGAAATAGATGGCGTCGGGTGTGGCGGCTGGATCGTAGCCTTGGCGCACGAGATCGCTCTTCACGTGCTTGAAGGTGGCGGTCACTTCCATCTCGCTCCGAATCCGCAGGAACAACGGACGCGCGTAGTCGGGTAGACGCGTGATCAGGTGTGTTCGCAGCGCCGCCAGATCCAGGGCCTCGGCGATGACCACGGCGGCCATCCCGGCGCGGCCTTCCGTACGGGGAATCGTCACCCCGTACACGACGGCTTCGATCACGCCGGAACACGCGGCGATCGTCTCGGCGACCTCCATCGTCGACACATTCTCGCCCTTCCAGCGGAACGTGTCACCAACGCGATCGACGAAATAGAAGTAGCCTCTCTCATCCCTCCGCAGCAGATCGCCGGTGCGAAACCAGACGTCTCCCGGCTCGAACACGTTGCGGAGGATCTTCTTCTCGGAGGCCTCCTCGCTGGTATAGCCCTCGAATCGACCGCCGCTGCTCGACGGGTCCGCGAGAATCCTGCCGATCGCTTCTCCAACTTCGTTCGGAGCGCAGCGAATGCACCACCCCTGCGCATCGCGGGCCGGCTCGTCTCTGTCGTTGTCGAATTTCACCAGTGTCGCTGGGAATCGATGCGCGAGGAACGACGGGATGCGGCCGACGGCGCCGGGCTCGCCTTCCACATTGAACATCGAGACGTTGCCCTCGGTCGCGGCGTAGAACTCCAAGATCTGAGGAATACGAAACCGCCGCTTGAACTCGGTCCAGACGTCGGGCCTCAGGCCGTTGCCGCAGCACATCCGGATCCGGTGCTCCGTCTCATGCGGATCGGACTCGGTCTGCAGCAGGTAGCGGCACAGCTCGCCGATATATTGGAACAGCGTGCACTCCCAGCGGATGACCTCGTTCCAGAATTGGCGCGCAGAAAATTTCTCTCGGATCACGACGGAGCCCCCCCCGACCAGCACCGCGCCGCTCGCCAGCACGCCCCCGACGCTGTGATACATCGGCAGGCAGTTGTACATCCGGTCGCCCGCGCGCGTGTCCATCATGCCGGCGAACCAGTGGCTCCATTGCATCAGCCGGTAGTGACTGACGTTGGCGGCCTTGGGCAGCCCCGTGGTGCCCGAGGTGTAGATATACAGAGCCCGATCCTCGATGGTCAGCGGCCGCCGCTCGGCCAGACTCAGCGCTTCGCCCGTGCGTCTCTCGATGTCGCGATCTATGCGCAACACTCCGTCGTGGCCGCCGCCGTCCGCCCAGATCGTGGCCGTGCCCACAAGGTCCGGCAGCGCGGTGAGCAACAGATCGATGAGCTCCGTGGCCACGATGACGTGCGTGGGCGCGACGATGTTGATGCAATGGGCGAGCGAGGGGCCGGTCAGATTGGTATTGAGCAGCGCGACAACCCCGCCGACGCGGGTGATGCCGAGCCAGATCGCCATGTAGTCGGGCCGGTTCGGCATGAACAGACCGACCGCGTCGCCCTTGGCGAGACCCTGAGCGAGCGCCCAGCGGGTGTATCGGTTCGACCGTTCCGCGAGTGCTTGATAGGTCAGGCACTCCCGATCGGAGAGCAGGGCCGGTGCGTCGCCGAATCGGTCGGCGAGTTCCTCGATCACGGCCGGAAAAATCCGATGCGGGTGACCGGCGATCGGCGCCGTCAGCTCGAGCGCGCGCGTCCATGCCTTGAGAGTCGAACGATGGTGGCTCCGACCCGGCGTCGCGGCGGCCTCGGCGTCGCCCGAGCTCATCGCCGGTGCTCGCGCCCAACCAGCCCACGCGAATACGACCGGCAAATTATTGTCGCCACGCGCGTCTCACAATAGGTAATATTGTGCCCAGTCTACATCAGGTTCAACCGTATATGCGACGTGATCCGCATTCACGACGAGCCGTTTCCCTCCCTATCGAGCCGGTGGACTGCTGCGCACGGCAGGGTCTCACCTCCAGGTGATTGCATGAGACGCGAGACGATCGCCATTCACGGCGGCTACGACGTCGATCCGACGACGAAGGCTGTGGCGGTCCCGATCTATCAGACCGTCGCCTATGCCTTCGACAGTGCCGATCATGGCGCGGCCCTGTTCAATCTCGAGGTCGAGGGATTCCGCTACAGCCGCATCGCGAACCCCACCACGGCGGTCCTGGAGCGCCGCGTCGCCGCGCTCGAGGGCGGCCTGGAAGCGCTCTGCGTGAGTACCGGACAAGCGGCGCTCAACTATGCGGCGCTCAACGTCACCCAGCTCGGCAGCAATATCGTGTCGGTGCCACAACTCTACGGCACCACGCACACCCTGTTCGCCTACGTGCTGCCGAGTCAGGGCGTCACGGTCCGCTTCGCCGCGTCGGATCGGCCCGACGCCATCGAGAAGCTGATCGATGACAACACGCGCGCGGTCTTCTGCGAAAGTGTCGGGAACCCCGCGGGCAATATTTGCGACCTCGAAGCGCTCGCGCGCGTCGCCCACACGCACGGCGTCCCGTTGATCGTCGACAATACGGTCCCCACGCCTGTCCTGCTCCGGCCGATCGAATACGGCGCCGACATCGTGGTGCATTCGCTGACGAAATTCATGGGCGGGCACGGCACGACGCTCGGCGGCATCATCGTCGACGGCGGCACGTTCCCCTGGAAGGAGCATGCCCGACGTTTCCCGATGTTCACTCGCCCGGATCCCTCCTATCATGATCTGGTCTACGTCGATCACTTCAAGGAGGCCGCGTACATCGCGCGCTGCCGCAGCGTCTACCAGCGGACGACCGGGGCTGTGTTGTCGCCGCTGAGCGCCTTCCTGCTGCTGCAGGGCATCGAGACCGTCGCACTGCGGGTCGAGCGCCATGTGGAGAACGGCCGAGGCGTCGCCGAGTTTCTTCGGAGGGACCGCCGGGTCGAGTGGGTCAATTACGCGGCATTCCCGGACAGTCCCTATCACGCCCTCGCGCTGAAGTATCTCGGCGGCCGCGCCTGCTCGCTGATGACCTTCGGGATCAAAGGCGGATTCGAGGCCGGCAAGAAGTTCTACGACGCGCTCACGCTGGTGAAACGGCTCGTCAATCTGGGGGATGCCAAATCGTTGGCCTGCCATCCGGCCTCGACCACCCATCGGCAGATGTCGGCGGACGCGCAACGCCAGGCCGGCGTGGGTCCAGAGACGATTCGTCTCAGCGTCGGCATCGAGCACGTCGACGACATCATCGCCGATCTCGATCAGGCGCTCGCTGCGGCGGACAAGTGACCCTTTCACCCATGACGCTTGACGACGTCCGGCGTGTCGTGGCGAACGTCGAGGCCGACATCGCGAGCGGTCCCATTGTCCCGACGGTCACGCCGCAGGAGATTCGTAGCTATCTCGCCTCGCGCTATGACTTCACGAAGCCCTTGGCCCTCGACGATATTTGCGCCGATGTCCAGCGGATGCTGCGAACGTGGCAGGTGCAGGTCACGCATCCGCGCTACTTCGGCCTGTTCAACCCGAGCGTGACGCTGGCATCGATCATCGCGGACGCGGTGGTCGCGATGTACAACCCACAGCTGGCGACCTGGCGAACCTCGCCCGCCGCGAACGAGATCGAACGGCACACACTCGCCTGGCTGATGGGCAAGTTCGGCTTCCCCGCCGATGCCATCGCGAGCTTCACGAGCGGCGGAGCGGAAGCGAATCTGTCGGCCGTGATCGTCGCGTTGACCCGCGCATTCCCGGAGTACGGCGAGCGCGGGCTTCGGAGCCTCTCCGCTTCGCCCACGGTCTACCTGACGGCCGAAGCCCATCACTCGTTCAGCAAGATCGCGCACCTGACCGGACTCGGGCGCCGGTCGATTCGCACGGTCGCGACCGACCGCGAGCTGAAGCTGGACCTCGGTGATCTCGCACGACGCGTTGCCGAGGATCGTCGCAGCGGGCACGCGCCATTCATGGTGGTCGGCACCGTCGGGACCACGGGAGCCGGCGTCATCGATCCCCTGCCGGAGCTGGCGCGTTTCTGTCGGTCGGAGGGACTGTGGTTTCACGTCGATGCGGCGTGGGGCGGTGCCGCCATCATCGCGCCGAGTCTGAGGGGCCACCTCGCGGGAATCGACACCGCGGATTCGATCACGTGCGACGCGCACAAATGGTTCTCCGTGCCGATGGCAGCCGGGATGTTCTTCTGCCGGCATCGTGACGCTGTCGGCGAGGCCTTCCGCGTCGAGACCTCCTACATGCCCGGGAAAACCGCGGGCCCGGTCCTTGATCCGTACACGACGTCCGTGCAGTGGTCCCGGCGATTCATCGGCCTGAAGCTGTTCCTCGCGCTCGCGCAGCATGGCGAATCGGGCTACATCGAGATGATCGAGCACCAGGCCCGCATGGGCGATGTCCTCCGGGAGGCGCTCACACGCGCGGGGTGGCGCGTCGTGAACGCGACGCCCCTGCCGTTGGTCTGCTTCACCCGCGACGGCCTCGTCACCGCCAAGTTCCTGGCGGCCCTCTATCAGCGCCAGATCGCGTGGATGTCGGAAGTTCGGCTCGGCGACGACGCCCCCGTCCTGCGGGCGTGCATCACGAGCTTCCGGACGACCGCGTCGGACATCGAGTGGGTGGTTCGCGAAATGGGTCGGCTCACGTAGTGAGAGAAAGGTGCCGGCGGGCCAGCCCGTCGGCGTACACCTGGAGCAGCCGGTGCATCTCGCGCATCGCCCGCTCGGCGGCGCGTCGATCGTCGGGGGTGCGCACGTGCTTGAGGATGGTCTTCTTGGTCTCGCCCGACTCCTCCTTCTCGATCGCCTCGTGCACCGTGTAGTTCAGACCGCCCCACTCCGGGCGCACGCCGTAGTGCTGGACGAGGGCGCGACCCACGGTCTGCGCGATCTCGACCACCTCCTCTTCGAGCAGCGCCGTCGCGCAGAGGGCGGCGTTCCAGGGCAGCTCGTGGGCCAGGCGCCGGAAGAACTCGACGATCGCCCCCATCTCGGGAACGGGCGTGATGCCTCCGTACACGTCCCGGGGGTAGCGGAGGTCGTCGCCGATCCGGCGGAAGAGCTCGTCGTGGTCCGGCGTACCGCCCACGCGGCCGCCGAAATAGCCAAGGTCCTCGACGAGCAGGTGGCGCGCGCAGTCCTTGCGGACCTCGAGGTCCTCACAGCGGGTGTGGATGCCGCTGAAGATTCGAGGAAACCAGGCGATCAGGAGGTAGTGCTGGGAGATGTGCCCCCACACCTGCTCGCGGCTCAGCGTTCCGGCGGCGAAGCGCCTGAAGTACTCCGAGCCCCGGAAGGGGCTCTGGGCGAGCAGCTCCGCCGTGAGCCCCTCGAACCAGTCCTCGGTTGTCATGACGCCTCCGCCGTCGCGCCGTCTCGAGCGCTCAGAAGTACTCGAACGTCGTGGTCCCGCGATCCATCCGCAGCCGCAGGTCGGCCATGAAGACGAGGTAGGGATGGGCACCGCGGGCGACGAGGTCGTCCCGGTCGCCCCCGCGGAGCGCCGCTTGGTCCGCCTCGTCGAGGCCCAGCGCGCGCATCGCTCCATCGGGGTCGGCGACGTAGCGCGCACGGAAGGCGTCGTCCGACTTGAGCGCGAAGAGGCACCGGTTCAGCCGGTAGGCGGCGGCCGGCGGAAAGTGGTAGTGGGCCGACGACTCGGGCGTCACAGCGGCCATTCCACCACGGCGTTGCCGTGGTGCCAAGAGGGCTCGTAGCAGTAGACGAGAGCCCGGGCGTCGCCCACCGCGCCCAGCAGCGTGATCCACGTGCGAAGCTCGATGTTCCCGGCTTTGTCGAGCTCCTCCCCGGTGAGGGCCGCGAGCTCGAGACCGCGCCCCTGGCCGAGCTGCTCGAGGACCCGGCGATCCCAGTCGAACTCCGGCGAGGCGTAGCGGTCCGTGCCGGGGAAGTGCGACATGCCGCCCGAGGCCATGAGCACCACGCGCTCCGGACGCGCGCGGAGGATCTCGCCGAGCGCCCGGCCCCACTCGTGGCAGCGTCGTGGCGTCGGCTGGGGCGGCAGGTAGACGTTGACGTGGAGCGGGACGATCGGCACCGCCGGCGCGGGCATGGTGAAGTGGAGCGGGACGTAGAACGCGTAGTCGAGCGGCGCCTCCTGCGTGTAGAGGAGGTCGAACCCGCGCTCGATCCCCTGCTCGACGATCGCGCGAGCGAGCGGCTCGTGGACGGGGAACCGGTAACGATAGCGGCCGAAGCTCCCCGCGCACTCGGCGCCGACGTAGACGGCGAGTGCCGGAACCGCGTTCAGGAAGAAGGCCTCGATGTGATCGCCGGCGACGATGGCGATGGCGTCGGGTCGGAGCGCCTCGAGCCGCCGCTTGACGCGCGCGAAGGCCGCGTGGACCCGCAGCACCAGCTCGCGATCCTCGGTATCGGGTCGCGCCAGGAGCTGCGGCGTGTGGGCACAGACAAACGCGCCGACCAGCATGGCGCCCATTATCGACGACTCCGCCCGCCAGGGGTAGCCTCCCCACGGGGCCCCGGCGCCCTCAGGGCATGTACGATCCGCCGTTCACGTGCACCGTCTGGCCGGTCACGAAGCGCGCCTCGTCGGAGGCGAGAAATACCGCCACCGAGGCGATGTCGTCCGGCTGCGCCATGCGTCCGAGGGGGACCGCGCGCCCGAGGTCCGCGAGCTCGGCCTCGCTGTGGCCGCCGCGCGGCTGTGCGGTGTCGGTCAGTCCGGGCGCGATCGCGTTCACGCGAATGCCGTGCGGCGCCAGCTCGAGCGCCATGGCCCGCGTCATCGCGACGACGCCACCCTTGCTCGCCGAGTAGTGGACGCCGCGGACGGCGCCCCGGACGGCCTGGGACGCCAGGTTGATGATCGAGCCCCGCCGTCCACCGTCGAGCATGACGCGCGCCGCCGCCTGGGCGCAGAAGAACCCGGCCTTGAGATTGACGTCGAGGACGAGGTCCCAGTCGCGCTCGCCCATCTCGAGCAGCGGCACCCGCGGATAGACGCCCGCGTTGTTGACGAGGATGTCGAGGGCGCCGAGCTCGCGCGCGACCCACGCGACCATCTCCCGCGCCTCGGCGACGCGCGCGACGTCGGCCTGGACGAGCACCGCGCGCCGGCCGGCCGCGCGGACCTCGTCCGTCGCCTTCTCGGCCGCGGCGCGATCGTCGAGGTAGTTGATCCCCACGTCGGCGCCGTCGCGGGCGAACGCGAGCGCGATGGCGCGCCCGATCCCCTGCTGGGCGCCGGTGACGAGCGCGACCTTTCCCTGGAGCCGCATCCGACCGATCGTACCCGGCGGAGCGGCTACTGCGCCAGCAGGACGCGTCGAACCACGCGCTTGACGCTGTCGAGCGTGAACGGCTTGTCGAGCCGTGGCGCGTCGATCCCCTCGAGGAACTCCTGGATCCGCGGATTCAGGATGTCGCCGGTCAGGAACACGAAGCGTCGCGCCAGACGCGGCTCGCGCCGCTCCACCTCACGATAGAGCTCCGGGCCGTTCAGCACCGGCATGCCGCTGTCGCTGATGATCAGGTCGTAGCGTTGCACCTCGAGCCGCCGGAGCGCGGCGGCGCCGTTCGCGGCGGTGTCGACCGTGTACCCATCGCGCGTGAGCGCCTCGGCCAGCATCGACGCGACGGCCTGCTCGTCGTCGACCACGAGGATGCTCTTGCCCGGCACCGGCAGCGCCGCGTCGAGCGCTCCGGGGTCGTCGCGGGTGGCCGGCGCGACGCCCATCGGCAGCTCGATGAGGAACCGGGCCCCGGCGCCCGGCCGGCTCTCGAGCCGGATCACGCCCCCGTGCCCCTCGACGATGCCGCGGGTCAGCGCGAGCCCCAGCCCCGTGCCCTCGCCGTCGCGCTTGGTGGTGAAGAACGGCTCGAAGATCCGCGCCTGGATCTCCGGCGCGATCCCGGGGCCGGTGTCGGCGATCTCGATGTGGACGCGCCGACTCCCAGCGTCCCACCGCGCAGCGAGGTGGAGCCGGCGCGGCGGAGGAGCCTCCCGCATCGCCTGATGCGCATTCGCGATGAGGTTCACCGCGGCCTGCTGCAGCTGGTGCCCGTCGGCCCACACGGGCGGCAGGTCGGCCGCGAGGTCGAAGCGCACCTCGACGTCGGCCACGCGGAGCTCGTACGCCAGCAGCTCCACCGCGTCTTGCAAGACCTGGCTCAGCGCGACGTGGCCCCGCTCGGGTGGATGGCGTCGGGCCATCGTGAGGAAGCTCCGCACGATGCGCACGCAGCGCTCCGCGGCCTCGCCGATGCCCTGCGCGCACTCGCGGGCACGCTCGTCGGGCGCCGCGGCCTCGAACAGCGCCACCCGTCCCAGGATGACGGACAGCGGGCTGTTGAGCTCGTGCGCCACGCCGGCGAGGAGGTTGCCCATCGTCGCGAGCTTCTCCGTCTGTAAGAGCTGGTGCGTGCGCTCGTGGACCTGCGCCTCGAGTCCCTCGTTCTGGCGTCGAAGCTCCTGGTGGAGGAACCGCATCTCGAGCAGGTTCCGGACGCGCAGGAGCAGCTCGGTCGGGTCGAAGGGCTTGGTCACGAAGTCGCTCGCGCCGGCGGCGAGGGCGCGCCGCTTGGTCTCGGCCGCCGCGTCCGCGGTGAGGATGAGGACCGGCAGATAGGGCTCCGCCGCCGTCTGCTGCTTGAGCCGCGCGAGGACCTGGAGGCCGCTGACGTGCGGCATCCGGAGATCGAGGAGAATCAGATCAGGCTGGAACGCCGCGTAGCACGCGAGGACCTCGCGCGGGTCCACCGTGGCTTTCAGGTTCGTGTAGCCCTCGCGCTCGAGGAGCTGCTCCAGCAGGCGCACCATGGCGGGTTCGTCGTCCACGATCAGGACCTTGGCGCTGCGGAACGTCTCCGGGATCATGCCGTTCTCCTGCCCGGCGACGGATCGTTGCGCTTCATCACGCGATGCGTGACAACTCATCGACCGCTCCCGACCCGCGCCATGCCTGAAAATTCCTACGGAGACATAGCAGGCTCCCTACCAAGTCTCGCCCGGCTCCCGGAATTCACTGCCCCGGCAGACACTTCGGAACGATGCCGAACACTCTGGATCGTGACGGGGCCGTCCGGTTCCTGACACTCGTACACCGCACGAGTCTCATTTGCGTACGGATCTGGAGACGGATCGATGCTGCGGCGGTGTGGCGGATCAGCTCGCTCGAGTGGTCGCCGCTTCCCTCTCTCGGCCGAGCGGCGACAGGTCCACCACGATCACGGAGAGCCCGGCGCCGCGCGCGCGCGGCGCCGCCGGCGGCTCGGCGCCCGAGGTCCGCGCGCGGCCCGTGACGTCGATCGCGACGCCTTCGACAAAGCCGTCCGTCTCGCGGAGGTTCGTGATCACCGTCAGCGATAGACCGTCGCTCCGCCGCCAGCGAAGCTCGCGGTTCTCGAGCATGGCCCCGGGCGTGAGCGTGCCGTCCAGCTCCTGCCACTGCGCAGGGTCGAGGAAGAGGTCTCGCAGGTTCAGACCCAGGATCTGCTGGGGCGAGGCGGCGCCCACGACGCGCGCGAACAGCTCGCTGCATTCGACGATGCATCCGTCGCGCCGTGCGCGGAACACGGCGGCGAGGCTCCCGAACTGCTGCCGGTAGCGCTCGACGGACGTTTGCAGCTCGTCCGCCACGGTCGCGAGCTTGACGGTGATCGCTTCCAGTGTCCGCTGCTCGTCGATCACCAGCTCGAGCTCGTCGGCGACGATCTCGGCGCGACGCTCTGCCCGAAGCCGCTGCGCGTTCAGGATGCTGAGGAGGAGTCCGACGCCGAGGACCGCGATCAACGCGAGGAGATCCCGCGAGCCGCCGAGCACCAGCGACTGGGCGGGCGGCAGATTGAGATACGCGATCGGGAGCACGGAGAGGATCGTCGCGAGAGGTCCTACCACGTCGTGATCTCCTTTCGCCTCGGCGTTCCGAGGTGGTCTGCGTCCCGCTCTTTCACGGTGCAGGGTCGATGCCAGACCAAGCCACCGGCCCTCGAGCACCGGACGATCGACCCAAATCACCGAAATCGTGGCACCGGGTCCGCTCCGAGCATCGCGCGCGTCGGTGAGGCTCGCCCAGGGGTAGGGTAATCACCGATCCGTGACTCCATTCTGACATCCACCCGCTGCCGTCCTGGCCCGGGACCGGGATCTTCCGGCCTCCATTTGCGGCTCATGCCTGATTCACGGGCCCTCCGAGACGGGCGACACTCGCGCCCGGGAAGGAAACCGCGATGGAAGCTACGTACCGGGCGCTCGATGGCGGCATCGACCACCTGTGTGCTCTCGGAGATCCGGGTGGCGTACGACGCAGCGAGCGACGTCAGCTGAGCAGAGAACGCAGCCGGAGAGCGGGAGGTCCACCATGGAAGAGGACATCAAGAAGCGACTCGAGCGGGACCTGAGGCTGGCCGCCTCGCGCCTCCGGCGGATGGGTGCGCTGACGGCGATCGAGGAGCGACCCGGTCCGCTCGGGGCGAACTCCCTCGGCGCGGACGAGGGGGATGTGATCCAGGCCAACGAGAGCCGTGAGATCGGCTTCGCGACGCGCGAGGTCCTCGTGGCGCGCGTCAACCGGCTCTCGGCCGCGCTCGACCGCTTGAACCGTGGCGAGTACGGCATCTGCGTGGAGTGCGGCGAGCCGATCGCGCGGGCGCGCCTGCGCGCCCTGCCGGAGGTGCAGCGGTGCGTCCAGTGTCAGGACGGGCTCGAGCGCCGCCGGCTCGAACGAGGCGATGAGAGACTCACGCTTCGCACGTAGCACCCCACGACCCCGGGATCACCTGTCTTGTCACGTCTCGTGCCATCCTGGTCTGCAATTTGCCGACTTCCGGATATTCAATGGTCGATCGTCATACCTTCTAACCACCGTCGCTATTGAGCTTTTTCTCCCCTTCCCAGCCTGGCACGGCAGATGCAGTACGACACTCATCATGAAGCGCGCGATCCTGTGTGCGGTGATGGGAGCGACGCTCCTCGGAGCGGGTCCGGCCTTCGCGGAGGACGTCAAGATGAAGGTCCTTCCGCGTGGCCCCGCGGAGGCGGCGATCCAGCGACGGGCGCCCAAGGCGCCTGTCCGGGCGCGGCTCAGCGCCCTGGTGCTCTACGCAGGCACGAGCGACTGGTCGCTCGCCGATGCCGAAACCGTGCAGGAGTTCTTCGCGACCCGCTTCGGGCGCCCGCTGCCCGTGAGCGCGTGGGGGCAGACGGCGGTCCACGATCGCCTGGGCCTCGACCACCGCCAGGCCCTCGACGTCGCGGTGCATCCCGACAGCCGAGAGGGACGGGCGTTGATGGCCTTCCTTCGGAAGGAGGGCATCCCGTTCGTGGCGATCCGTTCGCGCGTGAAGGGCTCCGCGACAGGCGCTCACATCCACGTGGGCCAGGCCTCCGAACGCATCGAGCCCGCGTGGCGCACGGCGAACGTGGCGAGGATGAAGGCCGAGCGCAGCCTCGTGGTCGACTTCACGCCTCCCGCCGCGGTCCCGGAGAGCCCGGCCGCCAGCGCGGCACGCGCCAGCGATCAACCCGAGGAGAAGCCGCTCGCCCCTCCGATGTAGGGCGCCTCCCCGGACGGCGCCGGCATCACGTCGCCACACCTCGCGCACGTCCGGTGGGATTCGGATCCGTAGAACTCCTCGTACACCCGTGACACGGGATCCTCGCGGTAGTCGCCGACCTGCCTGACGGCCTCGTAGAGGCGCGCGCCGCACGCCCGGCAGTACCAGTGAAATCGATCGTGCTCGTCGGGCCGCCGTGTCCGCTCGAGCACCAGCACGTAGGCGTCGGGCGCGAAGCGCGGTGAGTGCGGGGTGCCCGCGGGACAGTGGAGGATCTCGCCCTCGCGGATCAGCACGACCCGTTCCTCCCCCGTGTCGGTGAGATAGTGCAGCTCCATATCGCCCTTGAGCATGTACATGACCTCGTCGCTCGGGTCGACGTGGAATTCGCTCCGGTGCTCCCGGCCCCGCGCGACGAAGGCGACCGACCCCGGCGTCTGCCACAGGATGCTCACCGGCTTGGCGGACGTCCCGAGCATCTGCGTGATTCGGCCGAGATCGACGGCGCGCAGCTCAGTCATGGGGCCTCCCTCCGGCGTCGCGCCCGCGCGTGACCCCGGTCACATCGTGATGGCGGCACGGGAGACACTCAGTGGGTCGCTCTGGCGCTCCCGCCAGTCGGCCTGACGGAACCCCTCGGAGATACGCTCGAGCGGGAACAGGTGCGAGACGATGCGCTCGAACGGGAAGCGCCGGAGGTTCCTGCGCAGGAACGACAGCGCCTGCTCGAGCGCCCACGGCGAGTAGTTGGCGGTCGCCACGAGGCGCGCGTTGCCCCGCACGAGCGCGGTGGCGTCGTAGGAGAAGACGTTGCCCGGGGCGATGCTGCCGACCTCGAGGTAGGCGCCGCCGCTCCGCAGCATCCGCAGCCCCTCGGGGATCACGTCCGGATAGCCGACGAAGTCGGCGACCACGTCCGCGCCGAACCCGCCTGTCAGCTCTTTCACCGCCTCCACGCGACGGTCCGCTGTCGTCAGCTCGGCCAGGCTCAGCGTGTGGTCGGCGCCGAACGCGCGCGCGAGCGCGAGCCGCTCCGCGAGCCGGTCGATCACGATGATGGTCTCGGCGCCCACGTCGCGCGCCACCGCGACCGCGTTGAGGCCGAGGCCGCCCGCGCCCTGCACGACCAGCGTGTGCCCCGCGCGGAGCCCGGCGCGCCTCAAGCCGTAGAGCACCTGGGAGAGGGCGCAATTGCTGGGGGTGGCGACGTCGTCGGAGACCTCGTCGGGGATCCTGAACACGAAGTGGCCGGGGCGCAGGTAGTAGTAGTCCCCGTACGCGTTGTTGAAGTACGGGGGGGTGCCCGCGACCCGGCTGGGCCGGGCCTTGCGCGGGCAACTCCCCAGCTCGTCGTGCAGACACACGGGGCAGCGCCCGCAGGGGAAGAAGTAGAGGTACGTCACCCGGTCGCCCTCGCTGAGGGGCTGGCCCCTCGAGTCGGTGGTGACGCCGGCCCCCAGCCGCTCGACGCGACCGCACATCTCGTGGCCGAACGTGAGGTCGCGCGGGCTCGCGCCGTAGACCTCCTTCATCTCGCCGCGCCAGATGTGGAGGTCGGAGCCGCAGATGCCGGCGCGGGTCAGGCGCACGAGGATGGCGCCCGGCTCCACTTCCGGCACGGGATACTCCCGCAGCTCGAACTCACCCCCGTACGCCCGCAGCACCGCCACGCGACCCGTCATGTGTAACGGGGACCGCGAGGCCGGCGTGAACCGTGGGTGGCCTGAGATAGGCACGCGTCGCTCATTTCAGTCCACGCCCAGGGCCTCGGCGAAGCGGCGGTAGGCCTCGAGGGGGTCCCCGTATTTGCGGTGTCCGGCGGTGTGCTGGGCGCAGGCCAGGAGCAAGCGGTCGCGGCCGGTGGCTTGGGTGCGGAGGTAGTCCTCGAGCAGGCAGAGCCCGAGCTCCTGGTTGTGGGGATCGTTCCCGAGCTTACAGGCCGCCGTGGCCAGCACTTCCAGCAGTGGGGCGCGGTCGAACCCCGCTTTGAGATACGTCGCGGTCAGGGCCACCGCCTCGTCGGGCCTGAGGGCGAGGAGCGTCTGCTCCAGCCGCTCGAGCAGCGCGCGCGGCGACAGGCCCTCGGCCCCCGGAGGTGGCGTGATGGCGCGCCGGCCATTGTCCGGCGTGTTGGCCTGGTGCTCGGCCGCGTGGTTGATGAAGGAGGCGGCCACGAACAGGAGCTTCAGGCGGTGGGGATGCTCGAACGTATCGTAGAACCACCCGAGCGTGTTGCAGTACTCGTACCCGTGCTGCGACATCGAGAAGTTGTTCGGGTGCCCGGTGTCCAGGATCACCTGCGCCGCGGCGACCTGGATCGCGTCGAGGATGCGGCGCGGTCCGCGGCCCGCCCGGAGGAGCGCGACCAGCGCCTCGATCATCGAGGGCTCCGGCTGGCGGACGATTGCGTCGGTCAGCATCGCTTCCTCGGCCGGGCTGAGCGGCGTGTCCTGGCGGAGCAGGTCCTGATCGCGGCCGTCGAGCACGTTCTGGACCACGTTGCAGCCCATCTCGTAGGTCGAGTGCCAGCGCGGGCCCACCGCCATGTCGGGCACGCCCGCATAGAGCACGCTGTGCGCCGCGTCCCAACCCAGGGCCTCGCCCAGCTCGATCGTGGCGCGCGCCCGGTACGACTTGTGGCCGGTCGTGTACGACCGGTTGTGCAGCATCCGGTCCTGCACGTCGATCAGCCCGGCGAAGGCCAGCTGGGCGAGCACCTGCTTCCGGTTCCGGGCATCGTCCAGCAGCCCCAGGAACACCCGGTACGAGGTCAGCACCTCCCCGCGCTGGACGAGGGTAAGCCAGTGGTTCAGGCGTTCGGGGAGCGGGCCGTCGACGTGGAGCGGCTCCTGGTCCGGCCAGTGGACTTCCGGCCGCGGAGGATCCTGGTTCACCGCGATCTCGTACAGGCGCGTGTAGTGGCCCGGCGCGCGGCCGAGCAGCTGGTTCCAGGGATCGAGTCCCGTGGGGATGTACCAGACGGACTGGGCCAGGGGCAGGAGCCGGAGCTCGGGCCGGAGCATCGACGCCAGCGGCAGGCCGACCCGCTCGCTCAGCAGGCAGTGATCGTTGTTCACGAACTTGACGACGCCGTCGTCGAGGCGCTGGTGGTAGGGGACGTGGGTGTACGGCGCGTGGATCCGCACGGTCTCGCGCAGGATCTCGGTGACGGGCCGCCCCTGCCGGAAGAGCCCATACAGCACCTGGCTGGCGCCGAGCTGGTCGCGCGCCAGGATGCGCTCCTCCAGGCGCGCGTACTCGAGCGTGGGCATGCCGTCGTCCCCCCAAAGAGAGATCTGCCGCCGGCAGTATAGGCTACGCCGGCAGGTAGAGCCGGGCGAAGTGATTGTCGATCACCTCGCCGCCCGCGCTCACGGTGAAGTTCGACGTGATCACGCCCCGCGCGCCGGCGAACCGTCCCTCGCCCCCGGTCACGGCCCAGATGACCGCGCCGCGCTGCCACCCGGCGACGGGGCTCGGACCGACGGTGCCCTGGCCCACCGTCTCGAACGCGATCGTGCCCGCGCTCCCGTACGCGATCGTCCCCGCCTCGACGAAGGTTCCGTCGCCGCGGCGCTCCACCTCCGACTCGAGCACCGCGTGCTCACCCGTGAGCCGCTCGACCCGCGCCGCCACGCCCTCCGGACCGAGCACGCTCGAGAGCGCCTGGCTCCACGCTGTCGTCTTCGCGCGCCGCTTCGTTGTCGACCCGGGGAGCGCCCACGCGGTGCCCCTGAACTCGAGCGCGAACACGAGCTCGCGCACGGGCACGCCGCCCAGCTCACGCACCGTAGCGGATCCGGGGATCGAGGTACCCGTACATGACGTCGACCGCCAGGTTGACGGCCATGAACATGATCGCGACGAAGAGAATGGTGGCCTGCGTCAGCGGGTAGTCGCGCTGGTAGATCGACCAGAGGACCAGCCGCCCCACGCCGGGGAGCGTGAAGACCTCTTCGACGACGACCGTCCCGCCGAGCAGGATGCCCATCTGGAGCCCGGCGACGGTCACGATGGGGATGAGCGCGTTCTTCAGCGCGTGCTTGAGCACCACCGCGCGTCCGGCCAGCCCCTTGGCCGCCGCCGTCCGGATGTACTCGGAGCGCAGCACGTCGAGCATGCAGGCGCGCGTGGTGCGCGCGATGTTGGCCGCGCTCGCGGTCCCGAGACACAGCGCGGGCAGGAGCATGATCGTCAGGTTCGCGCGCGGGTCGGTGAAGAGGTCGACCCACACGACGGGCGGCATCCAGCGCAGATAGACGGAGAAGAAGAGGATCAGCATCGTCCCCTGCCAGAACACGGGCACGGACAGGCCGAGGAGGGCGCCGACCCTCACGGCGTTGTCCAGGGTGCGGTCGCGGCGGATCGCGGACACGATGCCCGCGGCGATGCCGAGCGCCAGCGCTCCGCCCACCGCGAGCAGCGTCAGCTCGATCGTCACCGGGAGGCGCTCGAGGATCAGGCGGAGCACCGGCTTGCCCGTCCGCCAGGAGGTGCCGAGATCACCCTGCGCGAGGCCGCCGAGCCAGCGCGCGTACTGGAGGTACCAGGGCTCGTCGAGGCCGAAGAAGCGCTTGAGCTGCTCCACCATCTCCGGGCTCACGACGGCGTCGGCGCCGATCATCTGCTCGACGACCGTCCCCGGGATCAGCCGCAACATCAGGAACACGAGCACCGTCAGCCCGAGCAGCGTCAGGGCCATCGAGTACGCGCGCACGACGACGTAGCGTCCCACCCTCTCAGGCCTTGTCCTGCCAGACCCCCTCGAACCCGTAGAGGAGGGTCGTCGGATGCTGCCTGAAGCCCTTCACGGCGGCCTGCGTGAAGTCGATCGTGTCGGCCGAGAACAGCCAGAGGTGCGGGACGTTCTCGAGGATCAGGACCTGGGCGCGGTCGTAGATCTCCTTGCGCTTCCTCGGCTCGAGCGTCCGCCGCCCCTCCTCGAGCAGCTGGTCCAGCTCGGGAACGCTCCAGCTGTTCCAGTTCTGGCCCTTCGTCGAATGGAGCGCGCGGAAGAACGCGGTGTCGGGGTCGGCGTAGCCCGGCGTCGTGTTCATCGTCAGGTCGAAGTCCTTCGCCAGCCACCGCTTGATCCACACGGCGTACTCGACGTTCTCGATCTCCGCGTTGATGCCGATCTTCTTCAGCTGAGCGGCGACGACCGGCGCGCCGAGGACCATCGTGGGAAACGTCGGGATCACGCCCAGCTTCACGCTGAACCCGGCGGCCTGGCCCGCGTCGGCCATGAGGCGCTTCGCTCGATCGAGGTCGGGCTTGTAGTACCGCAGCCACTGGTCCTCGGGCAGCTGCCACTGCTTCATCGGCGCCGTCGCCGGCGCCGTCAGCCGCCCGAACCCGGACGCGGCGACGCGCAGCACCTGGCTCCGGTCGACGGCCCAGCTGATCGCCTGCCGGACGCGGACGTCCTTGAGCGGGCCGCGGCTCGCGTTGATGTTGAGGAAGTCGTAGCCCAGGCGCGAGCTGCGGTGGCCGGTCAGGCCCTTCTCGTCCTTCAGGAGGTTGAAGTTCTTGTTGTCCTCGAGGAACGCGTGGTGGATCTGGCCGGTGCGGAGCGCCGCGACGATGTTCGCCTCGTCGGGAATGATCCGGAGAATGACCTCGTCCACGTACGGCAGCCCTTTCTTGAAGTACTGCGGGTGGCGCGTGAGCACCATCTGCTGCTCGACCTTCCAGTCCTGCAGCACGAAGGGGCCCGTGCCGAGCGCTGCCTTGTTGAGATCGCCGTGCCGCTTGATCCCCGCCTCGCTGATGATGAAGCCCCAGAATCCGCCGAGCGCCGCCAGGAGCCCGGCGAACGGCTCCTTCGTGAGGAACTTCACGGCATGGCGCCCCGCCGGCTCGACCCGGTCGACCGCGATGAAGTCCGATTTGCCCGGCGACCGCTCGAACAGCCGGTCGAACGTGAACTTCACGTCGGCCGACGTCAGCTCCTGGCCGTCGTGGAACTTCACGCCCTGGCGCAGCTTGAACGTCCAGACCAGGCCGTCGCGGCTCACCTCCCACGACTCGGCGAGCTCCGGGACGGGCTGCATGTCGGCGTCGAAGCGGACGAGCTGGTTGTACATCATCGGCGACCGCCGGCTCCGCGAGAACGCCGGGACGAGCTGCGGGTCGAGTCCCGTCGCCTCGGTCGTCTGGGCCGAGACGAAGGTGCCGCCCGGCTTGGGCGCCTGCGCGTACGCCGGCCTGCCGAGCGAGAGCGCGGCGAGGGCCGCGCCGCCGGTCGTGAGCAGGGCGCGGCGGCTCAGTCCGGTCGGGTCGGAGCCGAGGTGGCGGGTCGTCATCGTCGTCCCTCCTGTCGCGCGGTCACTGGACGTTCGGATCGAGGATGTCGCGCAGGCCGTCGCCGATCAGATTGAACGCGAGCACGCTCGCCATGATCGCGACGCCAGGAAACACGGAGATCCACGGCGCGGTCTCGAGATAGGTCCGGCCCTCGTTCAGCATGTTCCCCCAGGACGGCATCGGCGGCTGGGCCGAGAGGCCGAGGTAGCTCAGCGAGGCCTCGATCAGGATCGCCTGGGAGAACGCGATCGTCCCCTGCACGACGAACGGCGAGCTCACGTTGGGCAGGACGTGCTTGAGCGCCACGGCCCAGCGCGTGGCGCCGAGCGCGCGCACCGCCTGGACGTAATCCTTCTCGCGCTCCGCCAGGACCGGGCCGCGCATGACGCGCGCGAAGAGCGGCGTGTAGACGATCGAGATCGCGACGACCGCGCTGTTCACGCCGGGCCCGCGCATCGCCGCGATCCCCACGGCCAGGAGGAGCCCGGGGATGCTGAAGAACACGTCCATCACCCGGTTGATGACGTTGTCCCACGCGCCGCCGGCGTACCCGGCGGTGAGCCCGAGCGCGCCGCCGATCGCCATGGCGATGCTGATCGAGACGGAGGCAACGTAGAGCGAGATCCGTGAGCCGTGGATGACCCGGCTCAGGACGTCGCGGCCGAACCGGTCCGTCCCGAAGAGCGCCTTCCCGCCGGGCGCCGACTCGATGAGGTCGAAGTTCTGCTCGTC
>QHSZ01000061.1 GCA_003220595.1 Candidatus Rokuibacteriota bacterium
AAGCCGTCGGAGCGGCGCAGGAGGTTCGACTTGGTGACGCAGCTGACCTTGCCGGCGTGGCCCCGCGCCTTCCGCTTCAGCGCGAGCTCGCAGGCGAAGCGCGCGATGCGCTCGGTCCCCCGCCGGCTCACCACCTTCACGGCGAAGCGTCCCATGCCGTACTCGTTCATGCGCTTGCCGATCCGGTCGCGCAGCTCCGGCATCGCGCGCCCGAGCTCTTCCAGATCGCCCTCGCGGGCCGGGCAGAGGTCCTCCATGTTCTCGAGCAGGACGACGAAGTCGAGGCCGTGGGGGTTCGCGAGCGGCGAGTGCGCGCCCTCGTAGTACTTGATCGGGCGCACGTTGGCGTAGGCGTCCTGTTGCCAGCGGAGGTAGTTGATGACCGCGGTCGACGCCGGGCCCCCTGAAGCGCCGAAGAGGATCCCGTCGGCCTGACCGCAGAGGCGCTTGGTCTCGTCGGGCACCGGCGCGCCATGCGTCTTCTGCGCGGCCTCGCCGTGGGGCGGCGTGAGGATCCGGAGCGGGAAGCCCGCGGCGGCGAGCAGCTCACACGTCGCGTCCACGACCTCGACGCCGATGCCCTCCCCGCCGAGCGCGACGATGGTCTTCATCGCTCGATGCGGTAGACGCGTCGCACGTTCTCCCAGAGCATCTTCCGCTGGATCGCCGCGTCGACGCCGCGGAACTGCTCCTCGATCGCCTTCCTCGAGAAGGGCCACGTGCCGTCGCGGTGCGGGTAGTCCGAGCCCCACATGACGTTGTCCGGCGCGATCGCCGCCATGGCGCGGACGCCGTGGAAGTCCTTCTGGAAGGTCGCGTAGATCTGGCGCTTGAAGTACGCGCTCGGCGGCAGCGGCAGCTGGAGGTCGTCGGCCAGGCGCTCCTCGTACGTGTCGTCGAGACGCTCGAGGATGTAGGGCAGCCAGCCGATGCCGCTCTCGCCGAGGACGAGCCGGAGCCTCGGGTGGCGCTCGCAGACGCCCGAGAGGATCACGCTGACGCAGATCTCGTCCATCTGCATCGGCGCGACGACTGTCCACGAGCCGACGACCGCCGGGTGGCGGACGCCCTTCACCTCGTAGCCCACCGTCGCGCCGCCACCCTCGAAGACGTGGAACGAGATGACGAGGCCCGTGTCCTCCGCGGCGGCCCAGAGGGGCTCCCACATCTCATGCCACACGGGCATCGCCGCGCCCCACGGGACGATCACGGCGCCATGCAGACCGAGGCCGGCGCAGTGGCGCAGCTCCTCGGCCGCGAGCTTCCCGTCGTGGTTCGGGAGACAGCCGAGGCCGTAGTACCGCCCGGGCTCGGTCTGGTTGAACTCGGCGACGTACTGGTTATACGCGTGGTAGACCGCGGCCAGCGTCTCGTGATCGGCGATTCCGCCGGTGCCGAAGAGCCCGCGCGAGATGCCGATGATCCCGTAGATCACCTCGGCCTCGACCCCGTCGCGCTCTTGGTCCTCCCGGCGCTCGACCGGGTTCGAGGGCCGTGTCTGCTTGCCCGTCGCGAAGCCCGCCTCGGCGAGGATGCGTCCGCGCTTGCCGCCGGTCACGCCCGGGCCGTACACGCCGTAGGGTCCGAGGGTCGACTCGCGTGAGACCCACCACTTGCGCCCGTCGCGCTCGACGACGTGCGGCGCCGCGTCGCCCCACCTCGCGGCCATGCGCGAGGTGAAGGTGTCGGTGGGCAGGTAGATCAGGTCCATGTGGCTGTCCGCCGACATGACTCGGGGCGCCATAACCGCCTCCTGTGGACCCGGGTCCACGCGGCCGGGATTTCGTGGGTGGCAGGAGGGTAGTCCGAGACGTGGCGGAACGCAAGCCCGCGCCAGAGTGGCAAGCGCGGCGGGGCAGCGTCGCGCAAATCCTTCAATTTCCAGGCGTCGTGGCCCCTGTAGAATGGCGCGGTGAGGCTCCCGCACGGGCTCCGGGCGCTCGCCCACGGCGAGTACCGCCGGTTCTACTTCGCACAGCTAGTGGCGCTGGTCGGCGGCTGGATGCAAACGGTCGCGCAGGCGTGGCTCGTGCTCCAGCTGACGGGCTCGCCCTTCAAGCTCGGCCTCATCTCGACTCTCCAGTTCTCGCCGGTGCTGCTCTTCGCCGTCGTCACCGGCGCCGTCGCCGACCGGCTGCCGAAGCGCCGGTTGCTCGTCATCACGCAGACGACGCTCGCCTGCCAGGCGCTGCTGCTCGGCGCGCTCGTCGCGACGGGCCTGGTCGAGTACTGGCACGTCGCGGTGCTCGGCCTCCTGCTCGGTTTCGCCAACGTCTTCGACCAGCCCGCGCGCCAATCGTACGTGATGGACCTGGTCGGCAAGGATGACGTGGCGAGCGCGGTCGCGCTGAACTCCGCCGCGTTCAACGCCGCGCGCATCGTGGGCCCCGCGGTGGCGGGCGTCGTGATCGGGCGCTTCGGCGTGGTGCCGGCGTTCTTCGTGAACAGCGCGAGCTTCCTCGCGGTGATCGTGACGCTCGCGAGGCTCGAGTCGCCCGGGCGGCCCGCGCGCGAGGCGCGCGCGTCGATGCGGGAGGAGATCGCCGAGGGCCTCCGGTACGCGAGCCGCACGCCGCGGCTCCTGCTCGCACTGGCACTCGTGCTGATCGTGAGCCTCTGCGTCTTCAACTTCACCGTGTACGTGCCGCTCCTGGCGCGGACGGTGCTCGGCCTCGGGGCCGAGGGCTTTGGCTTCCTCATGGCGGCCCTGGGCGTCGGCGCCGTCGCGGGCGCCCTGAGCGTGGGGATGCAGGGCTCGCGCGAGCCGCGCCTCGCCCAGATGTTCGCCGCCGCGGGCCTCGCGTTCGGGGCGCTCCTCGGCCTCGCGGCGACGCGCCACGTGTGGCTCGCGGTGCCGCTCCTGTTCGTCACCGGCTACGCCGGTCTCAAGCTCATGGCCAGCTGCAACACCTCGATGCAGCTTCGCGCGCCGGACGAGCTACGCGGGCGCGTGATGAGCCTCTACACGTGGGTGTCGGGCGGCATCTTTCCGATCGGCGCGTTCCTGGTCGGCACGATCTCGCAGTGGTGGGGGGTCTCGGCTGCGTTCTTCTGGAACGGCGCGCTCGGCCTTGCGGCGCTGGCGGGGATCATGCTGTGGTGGCGGCGCCGCCACGCCTGATCTCGACGCCGATCGCGCTAGGGCTTGCTCGCGTACCCCCGCTGCTGGAGCGCCTCGGTGATCTCGCCGAGGGTCGCCGGATCGTCGATCGTTGCGGGCAGCGTGTAGTCCTGACCGTCGGCGATCCGCTTCATCGTCCCGCGCAGGATCTTCCCCGAGCGCGTCTTCGGCAGGCGCTTGACGACGAGCGCGGTCTTGAAGGCGGCCACGGGCCCGATCTGCTCGCGCACGCGCTCGACCAGCTCGCGCGTGATGTCGGCGTCGCTCCGCTCGACCCCTGCCTTGGTGACGACGAAGCCCACGGGCACCTCGCCCTTGATCTCGTCGGCGACGCCCACGACGGCGCACTCGGCGACGTCGGGGTGGCCGGCGAGCACTTCCTCCATCGCGCCGGTCGAGAGCCGGTGGCCGGCGACGTTGATGATGTCGTCCACGCGGCTCATGATGTAGAGGTAGCCGTCGTCGTCCCGGTAACCCGCGTCGCCGGTGAGGTAATGGCCGGGGTGCTTCGTGAGGTACGACGTCTCGTAGCCCGCGTCGTTGTTCCAGAGCGTGGGAAGGCACCCCGGCGGCATCGGCAGGCGGATCGCGATCGAGCCGATCTGCCCCGCGGGCATCTCTGTGTTGTCCTCGCTCAGCACGCGCACGTCGTACCCGGGGACGGCCTTCGTCGGCGAGCCCGCCTTCACCTCGAGCCGGCCGAGGCCCATGCAGTTGGCCGCGATCGGCCAGCCCGTTTCCGTCTGCCACCAGTGGTCGATCACCGGGACGCCGAGGCGCGCTTCCGCCCAGTGCAGCGTGTCGGGATCGCAGCGCTCGCCCGCGAGGAACAGGGTGCGGAAGTTGCGGAGGTCGTACGTGGCCATGTGGCGGCCCTGCGGATCCTCCTTCTTGATCGCCCGGAACGCGGTGGGCGCCGTGAACAACACGTTCACGCCGTGCTGGGAGATGAGCCGCCAGAAGGCGCCGGGGTCCGGCGTGCCGACGGGCTTGCCCTCGTAGAGGATCGTCGTGCAGCCCTTGAGGAGCGGCGCGTAGACGATGTACGAGTGGCCGACGACCCAGCCGATGTCGGACGCGGCCCAGTAGGTCTCCCCCGCGCCGACGCCGTAGATGTTCTCCATGGACCACTTGAGCGCGACGGCGTGGCCGCCGTTGTCGCGGACGACGCCCTTCGGCACGCCCGTCGTCCCCGACGTGTAGAGGATGTAGAGCGGATCGGTCGCGGCCACGGGCACGCACGGAGCGGGCGGGGCGCCGGCGACGAAGTCCCCCCAGTCGAGGTCGCGCCCCTTCGCGAGCGCCGCCGTCGCCTGGGGCCGCTGGAGGATCACGCAGCCCTCCGGCTGGTGCGAGGACAGCGCGAGGGCGCCGTCGAGGAGCGGCTTGTAGGGCACGGTGCGGTTCACCTCGATGCCGCAGGACGCGGAGAGGATGAGCTTCGGCTTGGCGTCGTCGATGCGCTTGGCGAGCTCGTTCGACGCGAAGCCGCCGAAGACGACCGAGTGGATCGCGCCGAGGCGCGCGCAGGCGAGCATCGCCATCACCGCCTCGGGGACCATCGGCATGTAGATGAGGACGCGGTCGCCCTGCTGGACGCCCCGCCGGCGGAGCGCGCCCGCGAGGCGCGCCACCGCGTCGCGCAGCTCAGCGTAGGTGAACACCGCCACCGTGCCGGTGACGGGGCTGTCGTAGACGAGCGCGCGCTGCTTGCCGCGCCCGCGGTCGATGTGGAGGTCGAGCGCGTTGTAGCAGGTGTTCAGGGCGCCGCCGACGAACCAGCGGTAGAAGGGCGGGTGCCTGTCGTCGAAGACGCGATCCCAGCGCTTCTCCCAGTGGATGTCCTCGGCCGCCGCCGCCCAGAAGCTCTCGGGCGCCTTCATCGAGCGAGCGTAGATCTCGTCGTACACGCTCTTCCCCATCGCGAGCCCTCCTCGGCGGCCGGCCCGGCGCTCGGCGCAGGAAAGGTAGCACGGCGCCCGGGCGCACGCCCACGTCCACGTGATCCCGAGATGGAGCAAGACCGAGGGCCTGAGATACAAGCGCGGCCACGGGCGGCGATGCGACCAGGCTGATATCTCTCAGACAATAAAGGCCAAACTTGTTCTTGACAATCCCGATAGACAATAGTATTTTCGGTCGAGGCTATCGGCGATGAACTCCGTGGCCGTCACCGTCGCGCGTTGCCCCGTGTGCCGAGCCAAGGTCGTGGAACAGCTCCCCGGGGAGGTCGTCATCCGCAACGCCATCCTGAAGGTGGATGCGCCGACGGGTCGCGTCAGCGCGAAGTGCGCGCGCTGTAAAGCCTGGGTCGAGGTGCCGCTGCGGTACGTCGGGTGACGTAGGGTCGTCGTAACGGCGAAAGTCGCAACACGAAGACGAAAGCCGGGAGGACGGGCGAGCCGAGCGCCCGCCTCCCGGCTTTCCCATTTCGGGAGGACACCGTGAGCGAAGCGGTGAAGGAGACCAAGGCGCAGCGCGTCGAGCGCCTCAAGCGGGAGCTGAACCCGTGGACGGCGTACGACGACATCGTCCGCTTCGCGCGCGAGGGCTGGGACGCGATCCCGCCCCCGTGGCTCGGCACCTACTTCCGCTGGTGGGGGATCTACACGCAGGGCGACGGCGTCGGCGCCGTCGGCGGCAAGGGGGGCGAGGGCAAGGCGACGCGCCACTTCATGGTGCGCATCCGCATCCCGAACGGCGCGCTCCACGCCCATCAGCTCCGCACGATCGCCGACCTCGCCGAGCGTCACGCGCGCGGGGTCGCCGACATCACGGTCCGCCAGAACATCCAGCTCCACTGGGTCTCGCTCGAGGACCTCCCCGCCGTGTTCCAGGCGCTCTGGCTCAACGGCGTCACGACGCTCGGCTCGTGCGGCGACGTCACGCGGAACGTCACCGGCTGCCCGCTCGCCGGCGCGGACGCAGACGAGCTCGTGGACGCCTCGCCCCTCGTCCACGCGGCGACGCGGATGCTCAACGGCAACCCGGCCTTCTACAACCTGCCGCGCAAGTACAAGGTGACGATCACCGGCTGCCGCGCGTGGTGCTCGTACCCCGAGATCAACGACGTCGGCCTCACGGCGCAGCGTCACCCGGGCACGCGCGAGATCGGGTTCGCCGTGCGCGTCGGGGGCGGCCTCTCGACCGACCCGCACCTGGCGCTGCCCCTCGACGCGTTCGTCCCCTGGCATCAGGCGCTTCCGGTGTTGCGCGCGATCTCCGAGATCTTCCGCGACTCCGACGCCCTCCGCCAGAACCGCGAGAAGGCGCGGCTCAAGTTCCTGTTCCTGCAGCACGGCTTCACGGCGGCGCGGTTCCTCCGCGCGATCGAGGAACGGCTCGGCGTGGCGCTGCCGCCAGGCGTGCGGGACGACCCGCCCGACGACGTCTACCGCGACCACGTCGGGATCCACCCGCAGAAGCAGGCGGGCTACGTCTACGCGGGCGTGGCCGTGCTGCGCGGGCGGCTCACGCCGGCCGAGATGCGCGCGGCCGCCGACCTCGCCGACCGCTACGGCACGGGCGAGCTCAGGACGACGAGCATGCAGAACCTCCTGATCCCCCACGTGCGGCGCGAGCACGCTCCTGCCCTGGGCCGCGGACTCGAGGCGGCGGGCCTGCGCCTCGACGCCTCGCCCTTCCGTCGCGGCACGGTCGCCTGCACGGGCTCGGAGTTCTGCAAGCTGGCGCTCACGGAGACGAAGGGCTTTGCGCGGCGCCTGGTCGAGACGCTCGAGGCGCGACTGCCCGGCTTCGAGCAGCACCTCAGGATCCACATCACCGGCTGCCCGAACAGCTGCGGTCAGCACTGGATCGCCGACCTCGGCATCGAGGGGAAGAAGGTCAAGGTGGACGGCGCGCTCGTGGACGCCTACTACTTCTGCGTCGGCGGCGCCGTCGGCCTCCACCAGGCGGTCGCCCGCCCGATCGGGCTCCGCCTGCCCGCGGCGGACGTCGTCCCGGCAATCGAGCGGCTGCTGCGCGCCTTCCTGGCCGACCGTCTGGCGGGCGAGACCTTCAGGCACTTCGCCGCGCGCCACACCGACGACGACCTGCGCGGGCTCCTCGCCGGCGAGCTCGTCGAGGCTGTCGCGCGCGACGAGTCGCCCGGGCGCCCGCCGCACGGGGTCGATGGCTGACGTGGCCCATTTCCCCGTGTGCCTCGAGCTCGCGGGCCGGCGCTGCCTCGTCGTGGGCGGGGGCGCGGTCGCCGAGCGGCGCATCGCCGGGCTCCTCGAGGCGGGCGCGGCCATCACGGTGATCGCGCCGGGGCTCACGCCGGCTCTCGCCGCGCTGGCCTCCGAGGGCCGGCTCCGTCACGAGCCTCGAGGCTACCGCGACGGGGATCTGGCGGGCTTCGATCTGGCGCTCGCCGCGACGGACGCGGGTGACGTCAACGCGGCCCTGGCCCGGGAGGGGCGCGCCCGCGGCGTGTGGGTCAACGCGGCCGACGACCCGGCGAATTGCACGTTCATCCTGCCGGCGCTCGTGCGGCGCGGCGACTTGACCGTGGCCGTGTCCACGGGCGGGACGAGCCCAGCGCTGGCCCGCGCCGTGCGGGAGGAGCTGGAGCGCTACCTCACCGCGGACTACGCGACGCTCGCCCAGATCGCGGCCGAGGCGCGGCGCGAGCTGCGCGCGGCCGGGCGCGCGGCCGACGCGACGGCCTGGCGGCGCGCGCTCGGCCCCGAGGTGCGAGGGCTCATCGTCGAGCGCGGGCGCGAGGCGGCCAAGCGTCGCCTGCTCGAGCTTCTGGGAGTCACGGTGTGCGCGTAGGCACGGTGGCGCTCGTCGGCGCCGGCCCGGGCGACCCCGGGCTCATCACGGTGCGCGGCCTCGACCTCCTGCGGCGCGCCGACGTCGTCGTCTACGACCGCCTGGTGCACCCCCGCCTGCTCGACGAGGCGCCCCGGGCCCGCCGCGTCTTCGCCGGCAAGGCCGCGGGCCGCCACGCGCTGCCGCAGGAGCGGATCACCGCGCTCCTCGTGACCCACGCGCGACGCGGCCGGCGGGTCGTGCGGCTCAAGGGCGGCGACCCGTTCGTGTTCGGTCGCGGCGGCGAGGAGGCCCTGGCGCTCGCGCGCGCAGGCGTTCCCTTCGAGGTGGTGCCCGGCGTCACGGCGGCCGTCGCGGTGCCAGCCTACGCGGGCATCCCGCTGACGCACCGGGGCGTGGCGGCCTCGTTCGCCGTCGTCACGGGTCAGGAGGAGGCGTGCAAGCGCGAGGCGAGCGTGGACTGGGCGCGGCTGGCGCGCGCGGCCGACACGCTCGTCGTGCTCATGGGCGTGGGCGCGCTGCCGCGCATCGCGCGGGAGCTGATCGCGCACGGACGCCCCCCGGCCACGCCGGTCGCCCTCGTGCGCTGGGGCACGACCGACCTACAGGAGACGCTGGTCGGGCGTCTCGACGACATCGCCGGGCGCGCCGCGCGCGCGCGGCTCGAGCCGCCGGTCGTCGCCGTGATCGGTGACGTCGTGGCCCTCCGCCCACACCTCCAGTGGTTTCCCGAGCAAACCCTCCACGCCTCCATAGGAGCCGTACGATGAGCCTCGACCTCTCCGCCCCGATCGGCATCCTCGACGAGCACCCCGACTGGTCGGCCCGGCTCTGCGCGGAACTCCAGCTGAGGCGCCTGCCCTTCGAGAAGATCGACCACTCGAACCACGCCTTCGACCCAGGCGACCGGACCCGGCGCTATTCGGTCATCGTGAACCGGACGAGCCCGTCGTCACATCGGCGCGGCCACGGGAGCGTGCTCTTCTTCGCCGAGCCGCTGCTGGCCCACTGGCAGGCCCTCGGCGTCCCCGTCATCAACCCGGTCGCGGCCTGGCGCTTCGAGAAGTCGAAGGCGCTCCAGCTCTCTCTGTTCGAGCGTCTCGGCGTGGGCTACCCGCGGACCATCGTCGTGAACCACCGGGACCAGCTCCTGAAGGCGAGCGAGAGCGTCCGCTTTCCCGCGGTCGTGAAGCCGAACGTCGGCGGCTCGGGCGCGCTCATCGAGCGCTTCGAGTCGCCCGCGGAGCTGGAGGCGCGCGCGCCGGCGCTCGACTTCGGCCCCGACGGCGTGGCCTTGCTCCAGGAGTACATCGAGCCGGCGGACGGCGCGATCGTGCGCGTCGAAGTGCTGGACGGCCGGTATCTCTACGCGATCCGCATCGTCCGGACGAGCGCCAACTTCAACCTGTGCCCCGCGGACATCTGCCAGACGCCCGCCCCGCCGCCGGGCGCCGACCTGGGCGCCTGCCCGGCCGACGCCCCGCCCGGGCTCAGCGTCACGCGCCACGAGGCCCCGCGCGAGATCGTCGCCCACGTGCTGACGCTGGTGCGGGCGGCGTCCATCGACGTCGGGGGCGTCGAGTACCTGGTCTCTCGCGCGGACGGCCGCGTCTACTTCTACGACATCAACGCCACGTCGAACTTCGTCGCGAACGCGCCGGCCGTGCTGGGCTTCGACCCCACGCCCCGGTTCGCGGACTACATCGTCAGCGTCGCCACGAAGAAGGGAGACGACCGATGAGCCTGAGACTCGGAGACACCGCACCCGACTTCACCGCCGAGACGACCGAGGGCCGGATCAGCTTCCACGCGTGGATCGGCGACGCCTGGGCCATCCTCTTCTCGCATCCGCGCGACTTCACGCCGGTCTGCACGACCGAGCTGGGGTACGTCGCGCGCCTCAAGCCGGAGTTCGATCGGCGGAAGGTGAGGCCGATCGGCCTCTCGATCGATCCGGTGGACTCGCACAAGGGCTGGGCGGCCGACATCAAGGCGACGCAGGGCCAGGCGCCCAACTTCCCGATCATCGCCGACCCCGAGCGCAAGGTGGCGAACCTCTACGGCATGATCCATCCCGCGCACGACGAGGTCTATACCGTGCGGACGGTGTTCGTCATCGACCCGAAGAAGAAGATCCGCCTCTTGATCACCTACCCCCAGACGACCGGGCGCAACTTCGACGAGATCCTGCGCGTCATCGACTCGCTCCAGCTCACGGACGCCCACAGGGTCGCGACGCCCGTCAACTGGAAGCAGGGCGAGGACGTCATCATCGTCCCCGCGGTCAGCGACGAGGAGGCGAAGGCGAAGTTCCCGAAGGGCTGGCGCGCGCTCACGCCCTATCTGCGTCTGACGCCGCAGCCGCGCTGAGGACGCGCCCCCCGGGGCGCTGCTCCGTTCAGGGCACGAGCGCGATCGCGCGGAGCGGGGAGCCCGTCGCACCCTGGATCCTGAGCGGCGTCAGGACCAGGAGCGCGACGTGCGCCTTCGCGTCGCCGAGCGCTTCGAGGTTCGCGTTCTCGACGATGTAGATGCCGTGGTCGGCCAGGAGCATCATGTGGACGCTGAACAGCTCCTTGCCGTAGGCGGCCGGCCGCTTCTCGAACGTCGCGGTGTCGTCCCCGGCGAGCCGCACGCCCCGGTCGATGATGAAGCGGGCGCCGTCCTGGCCGGGCCCCGGCGACTGCTCACCGAGGTACTTCGCGTTGTCCTTGCCGAAGTACTGGCCCCAGCCGGTGCGGATCAGCAGCGAGTCGCCGCGCCGCACCTCCACGCCTTGCGCCCGCATCGTCTGCTCGAGGTGCGCCCCCGTGATCTCGAAGCCCGGCGGGAGCGGATCCGGCCGGCCGCCGGCGACCTGTCGGGCGACGTCCAGGAAGACCACGCGGTTGACCATGAGGTCCGCGGGGAAGCTTTCGATGCCGAGGCTCTGGCCGATGCCCCCAGGTGTCGAGGTGGCGGCGACGGCGTCCACGCCGCCGTGGAGCTTCAGGTCGCGGCCGATGTGGCCGATGGCGTCGATCGTCGGCGCGCCGTGCTGGCCGCTGAAGTACATGATGTCCGAGGCCCAGGAGACCCGACTCCCCGGGACCTGGCCGAAGATTTCGTGCGTCATCTTGTGCGTGCGGTTGAGGGCGAAGGCGTAGGGCGGGTTCAGGCCGAGGACGGGCGACTGCTCGTTCCAGACGAATGAGAGGTCGAACATCCTGGCACCCTTGGCCGCGCGGATGAAGTCCTCCGCCGAGGGCCGGCCCTGGGCGTTGGCCGTGCCGGCGGTGGCGGCCGCCACGCCCAGCATCCCCGCGGTCTGCAGCAGCACGCGCCGTGACACGTCGCTCATGGACCCCTCCTGATGTCGAGATTCGCGGGGAGGGTAGTCGGTGTCGGCGTCCAAGGCAAGCGTTCCTGGGGTAAACTTGCCCCAACCCGTTCGGAGGAAGGGCCCATGAGCGAGCTTCGCCATCTCGACTTTCGCCACGTCTACCGGACCGAGCTCACGCCGGTGAGCTTCCTCACGCGCAGCGCCTACGTGTTCCCGGCGAAGACCGCGGTCGTCCACGGCGCGCGCCGGTACACCTACGCGCAGCTCGAGGAACGGGTGCACCGCCTCGCCTCGGGCCTGCGTCGCGCGGGCCTCGAGAAGCTCGACCGCGTGGCGTTCCTGTGCCCCAACATCCCGGCGATGCTCGAGGCGCACTACGGCGTGCCGGCGGCCGGCGGCGTCCTCGTCGCGATCAACATCCGTCTGAACGGAGAGGAGATCGGCTACATCCTGCGGCACTCGGGCGCGAAGTTCCTGTTCGTGGACGCCGAGTTCGAGCCGAGCGTGAAGCCGCTCGACCTCGCGGGGCTCACGGTCGTCCGCGTGGACGACACGGGCGCCGCCGGCGACCCGTATGAAGACTTCCTCGCGGCCGGCTCGCCCGCCCCGGTCGAGAGCTGGCTCAAGGACGAAGAGGAGCTGCTCGCCATCAACTACACCTCGGGCACCACGGGCCGGCCCAAGGGCGTGATGTACTCGCACCGCGGCGCGTGGGTCAACGCGATCGGCGAGGTGCTCGAGACGGCGATGAGCTTCGACGCCCGCTACCTCTGGACGCTCCCGATGTTCCACTGCAACGGCTGGTGCTTCACCTGGGGCGTCACGGCGGTCGGGGGCACGCACGTGTGCCTCCGGAAGGTCGAGTCCGCGCGCATCTGGGACATGATCGACACGGAGGGCATCACCCACTACAACGGCGCGCCGACCGTGCACATCGGCGTCATCAACGACCCGAAGGCCCACACGCTCGCGCGCCCGGTCACCGTGACCGTCGCGGGCGCCCCGCCGTCGCCGACGCTCCTGGCCCGGCTGAAGGAGCTCGGCTTCCGGCCCGTCCACGTCTACGGCCTCACCGAGACCTACGGCCCGCACACCGTGTGCGCGTGGCACGAGGAGTGGAACGCGCTGCCGAACGACGAGCAGGCGCGCCTGGCCGCCCGGCAGGGACAGGGCTACGCCCTCTTCGACCTCGTGCGCGTCGTGGACCCTGGCATGAAGGACGTCCCGAAGGACGCGCAGACGCTCGGCGAGGTCGTCATGCGCGGGAACAACGCCGCGATGGGCTACTTCGAGCAGCGCGAGGCCACGGCGGAGGCCTTCCGCGGCGGCTGGTTCCATTCCGGCGACATCGCGGTGTGGCACCCCGACGGCTACATCGAGCTGCGCGACCGCAAGAAGGACATCATCATCTCGGGCGGCGAGAACATCTCCACCATCGAGGTCGAGCAGACGGTCGCGAAGCACCCGGCCGTGCTCGAGTGCGCCGTCGTCGCGGTGCCCGACGAGAAGTGGGGCGAGCGGCCGAAGGCGTTCGTCACGCTCAAGCCGGGGCGGAAGGCGACGGAGCAGGAGGTCATCGAGTTCTGCCGGCAGCACATCGCCCACTTCAAGTGCCCCGCGGCGGTGGAGTTCTGCGACCTGCCGAAGACGTCGACCGGCAAGGTGCAGAAGTTCGTCCTGCGCGACAAGGAGTGGAAGGGCCGGGAGAAGCGGATCAACTAGTGCGGCACCTCTCGGTCCTCGACCAGTCGCCGGTGCGGAGCGGCGGGACCGCGGCCGACGCGCTCCACGAGACCCTCGAGCTCGCGGAGGCCTGCGAGCGCTGGGGCTACCGCCGCTACTGGCTCGCCGAGCACCACGGCACGCCCGGGCTCGCGGGCTCGAGCCCAGAGGTGCTGATCGGCCAGGTCGCCGCGCGCACGTCGCGCATCCGCGTCGGCGCGGGCGGCATCATGCTGCAGCACTACAGCCCCCTGAAGGTCGCCGAGTGCTTCCGGGTGCTCGAGACGCTCTTCCCCGGGCGCATCGACCTCGGCATCGGCCGCGCGCCGGGCGCCGATCAGCTCACGACGCGGGCACTCCGGGACGAGCGGGGCGAGGCGGCGAGCCTCGGCCCGGCCTTCCCGGACAAGGTGGCCGAGCTGATCGGCTTCGTGCGCGCGAGCCTGCCGGCCGGACACCCGTTTGCGAAGGTGATCGCGATGCCGAGCGGGCCCGGCACGC
Organism: Candidatus Rokuibacteriota bacterium; assembly: GCA_003220595.1. Lineage (GTDB taxonomy): Bacteria > Methylomirabilota > Methylomirabilia > Rokubacteriales > CSP1-6 > AR19. The sequence goes on from QHSZ01000061.1 coordinate 13,446, forward strand.
CCGAGGTCTGGCTGCTCGGCTCGAGCGACCAGAGCGCGATGCTCGCGGCGCGCTTCGGGCTCGCCTTCTCGTTCGCGAACTTCATCAACGACGAAGGCGGCGCCGAGGTCACGCGCGCCTACGCCCGGGAGTTCCGGCCCGGGGAGCTCCTCGCCGCGCCGCGGGCGAGCGCCGCGGTGTTCGTCGTCTGCGCCGACACCGAGGCGGAGGCGCTCCGCCTCGCGAAGAGCCGCGACCTCTTCATCGTGCGGCTCTACACCGGCCGGGCCTCCCGCTATCCCTCCGTCGAGGAGGCCGAGGCGTACCCCTACACCGCCCACGAGCGGGCGATCGTCGAGCACGCGCGCCGGCGCACCGTCGCGGGGGCGCCCGAGCAGGTGCGCGCGCGGCTCCTCGAGCTCCAGGCCGAGTACGGCGTGGACGAGCTCGTCGTCGTCACGATCACGCACGACGCGAAGGCGCGGCTGCGCTCGTACGAGCTGCTGGCCCAGGTCTTCGGGCTGGAGGCGGCGCACTCGTGAGAGGCCGCGCGGTGGCCGCGGCCGCGGTGTTCGCCCTCGGCGGCCTGGCACCGGTCGGGCCGGTGCCGGCGCAGCAGCCGGCCGACGGACTCGCCCCGCGGTTCCAGGTGGATCCGCGCTGGCCGAAGCCCCTGCCCCACCACTGGGTCATCGGCCAGGCGGCGGGCGTGGCGGTGGACCGGCACGACCACATCTGGGTCGTCCACCGCCCGCGCACGCTCACCGGGGACGAGCGGGGCGCGGTACGGAAGCCGGGGCGAGCGCCGTGCTGCGCGCCGCCGCCGGTGCTCGAGTTCGACGTCAGGGGGAACCTGCTTCAGGCCTGGGGCGGCCCGGGCCCGGGCTACGACTGGCCGCTGAACGAGCATGGCATCTACGTCGACGCCGACGACCACGTCTGGATCGGCGGCAACGACCAGAAGGACCACCAGGTCCTCAAGTTCGCCCGGGACGGAAAATTCCTGCTGCAGATCGGCCGGGCGGACGTGACCGGCGGCGACGACGACACGGCGCACCTTGGGCGCCCCGCCAACGTGAGCGTGGATCTGGGGACGAACGAGCTGTTCGTCGCCGACGGCTACAGGAACCACCGCGTCATCGTCTTCGACGCACTGACGGGCGCCTACAAGCGCCACTGGGGCGCCAACGGACGGCCCCCCGGCGAGCCGGGCGTGAAGGGCTTCGGCACCCCGGTGCACTGCGTGCGCCTCTCGCGCGACGGTCTCCTCTACGTCTGCGACCGCGCGAACAACCGCATCCAGGTCTTTCGGAAGGACGGCACGTTCGTCCGGGAGTTCGTCGTCGCGCCGGACACGCGGGGCAACGGCTCGGTCTGGGACGTGGACCTCTCGCACGACGCGCCGCAGGCCTGGCTCTACAACGCGGATGGCGAGAACAACCACGTCTGGACGCTCAGGCGCGACAGCGGGAAGGTCCTCGGCACGTTCGGCCGCCACGGCCGCGAGCCCGGCCAGTTCCACTGGGTCCACAACCTCGCCGTGGACTCGAAGGGCAACATCTACACGACCGAGGTGGACACGGGCAAGCGCGCCCAGAAATTCGTCTTCCTGGGCACGTTCCCCGTCGAGAAATGAGCGACGCGCGGGTGGGTCAGGCCACCCACGGTGGGCGCCGGCCTCGCGGACCCCGCCCTACGGCCTCTGCCTGCTGATCGACGAGGAGGATCCCATGACGGTCAGGCGCGGCTTCCAGGTGCTGAACTCGGGCCCGCTCGCGGCGCGGGACAACGTGCTCGAGGCCGCGCGGCGCGCGGAGGCGCTCGGCTACGACGCGCTCGTCGTCACCGACCACATCGTGATCCCGCGCCACATCGAGTCGCGCTACCCATACAACGCCACGGGGCGCCTCGCGGTGCCCCCCGATGCCGACTATCTCGAGCCCCTCGCGATGCTCTGCTTCCTCGCCGGCGCGACGACGCGGATCCGGTTCGGGCCGTCGGTGCTCGTCGCCCCCTATCGGAACCCGGTGCTGACGGCCAAGATGCTCGCGACGATCGACGTGCTCTCGGGCGGCCGGCTCTTCGTGGGCGTCGGCGTCGGCTGGCTGCGCGAGGAGTTCGAGGCCATGGGCTCGCCGCCGTTCGACGCGCGCGGCGCCGTGACGGACGAGTGGCTCCAGCTCTTCGTCAAGCTGTGGACGGAGGAGAACCCCGTGTTCGAGGGGAAGTACTACCGGGTCCGCGACCTCGGCTGCGCGCCCAAGCCCGTCCAGAAGCCCCACCCGCCGATCTTCGTCGGCGGCAACAGTCGTCCGGCGATCCGCCGCGCGGCGCGGTACGGCCAGAGCTGGCACGCGTTCCGGATCCCGGCGGAGGAGCTGGGCCAGCACCTCGGGTACCTGCGCGAGCAGGTGAAGGTCGCCGGGCGGCCCGCCGACGCCTGCGGGCTCAGCGTGCGCTACGGCGTCCGCGTGGTCGGGCCCGGCGGCGACGCCACGCGCCGGCCTCCCGAGGAGCCGGGCCGCGTCTTCGTCGGGACGGCCGCCCAGGTGGTCGAGCAGCTCAAGCCCATCGTGGCCCTCGGGCCGACGCACGCGATCTTCGACTGCCGGACGGGCTCGTGGGCCGAGGTGCTCGAGACGATGGCGCGGCTCGCCGACGAGGTGTGGCCGAGGCTCGGCTGATCCGGTGCGGCGCCTGGCCCGCGCGCTCCGCCTGCGGTGTCCCAACTGTGGCGGGGCCGGGCTCATGCAGTCCTCCGCGCGCGCTGCACGGCGTGCGGCATGCGCCTCCAGCGCGGCGAGGATCAGGACTACTGGCTCATGGCGGACCTCCTGTTTCGCCCGCCGGGGCCCGCCGACTTCGCCCCTGAGCGTGATGCGGGCTAGCCGCGCTGGACGAGCCAGATACCGAGGGCGACGACCGCCCCGCCGAGGAAGTCGCGGACGTGGAGCGACTCGCCGAGCAGCAGCGCGCCGAGGAAGATCCCGAAGATCGGGTTCAGGAAGAAGTAAGCGCTCGCGCGCGTCGCGTCGCCATGGCGGAGCAGCCAGAACCAGATGAGCATCCCCACCCACGAGACCCCGACGATCAGATAGGTCTGCGCGGCGAGGAACGACGCGGTCAGGCGCACCGCGCCCGGGTCCTCCCAGACGAGCACGGGCGCCGCGAGCACGAGCCCCGCGACGAGGAGCTGGCCGCCGTTCAGCACGAGCAGGTCGACGCGGGGCTCCGCGCGCTTGAAGAGGAGCGTGCCCGCGACGAGGCTGGCGATCGAGACCACCATCAGCCCCATCGCGCCGGGCTCGTTGTCGGGGCCGATCCGGCTCGCCATGACCCACACGACGCCGGCGAAGCTCGTGAGGAGCCCGACGACCCGGGGCACCGTGAGCCGCTCGTCGAGGAGCCACGCCGCGACCAGCGCCAGCATCAGGGGATTCGTGCTCGCGAGCACGGCGCCCATGCCGGCCGAGACGTGGCGCAGCGCGATCGCCGTGAGCCCGAGATAGAGCGCGTAGTTCAGGACGCCGAGGACCGCGATCGGCCGCCACGCGGCGAGGCTCGCGGGCAGCGCGGCGCCGCGCCAGCGCGCGAGCAGGAGGAGCGCCAGCCCGGCGACGATGAAGCGCGAGGACATGAGGAAGAGCGGCGGCGACGAGCGCAGCCCGATCTTGACCACGCTGAAGGCCGAGGCCCAGAGCAGCGAGAAGAGGACGGCGAGCGCGGTGTAGCGCAGGGCTGCGTCGGGCGCGCGCCGCTAGCAGTTCAGGTACTTCGGGCTGACGAGCGGCTTCTCGCGGCCGTCGGGCTCCCACGTCTTGCGCGGCAGGCCGACCAGGTCCTTGCCGTAGACGTGGATCTCGACGGTGTCGCGCGCGGTCGGGTTGTGCATCCGGTGGACCTCGTCGCCGGGGACGAGGCAGGACACGGCGCCCGGCCGGTGGCGCATGACCCGCGTCACGTCGAGCGTCGCCCGCCCGCCGGCGACGCCCTCCTGCACCTTGTAACGCGTCTCCTCGATCTCGTTCTCGATGACGCCGATCACGCCCCAGGTCTCGTGATTGTGGGCGGGCGCCGTCTCGCCGGGCCCCCAGATGACGGACACCACGTTGAAGTGGGGCGCGCGGTGGAGCATGTAGCGGCCCCGCTTGCCGCCCTCGGGGCGCCGGCGGAACTCGGCCGGCACCGACTCCGGCCTCGCGATGAGCCGGGTCAGGAGGGGGGACACCCGCTCGGCGACCGCGTGCGCCGACGGCTCGTCGCGCGCGATCCGGTCCACGTCGGCGATGAAGTCCTTCAGCGCGTAGACGGCGGCCGCCATTGCGGATCCTCCCTCGGCTCGATCGGCGTGTCCTTCCGGCCACCCCATTCTGTCCACGACCCGTCGTACACCGCAACCTCCTCTTTTCCGATGAGGTGGAGGCCCAGCGCGAGGACCGACGCGGTCACGCCCGAGCCGCACGTGGTGACGATCGCTCGGTCGAGGTCGAGCCCCGACGCCGCGAAGGCGCGCGCGAGGTCGTCGGGCGGCAGGAGCGTACCGTCCCCGCGGTAGAGCCGCTCGTACGGGAGGTTCGCGCTCCCCGGGATGTGGCCGCCGCGGAGGCCCGCGCGCGGCTCCGGCTCGGAGCCGTCGAAGCGGCCCGGCGAGCGGGCGTCGAGCACCTGCTCGCGGCGCGACTTGAGGTTCGCGCGCATCCCCTTGAGGTCGCGCACGAGGCGCCGGTCGAGGCGTGCCGCGAAGCGCCGGGGCGTGGGCGCGGCGAAGCCCGACTGCACGGGCCGGCCCTCCGCCCGCCACTTCGGGAAGCCGCCGTCGAGGACGGCGACGCGCTCGTGGCGGAAGGCGCGGAAGGTCCACCAGACGCGCGCCGCGCTGACGACGCCACGCGTGTCGTAGACCACGACGAGGTCCCGCGTCCCGACCCCGAGCGCGCCGACGCGCCGGGCGAACGTCCGGGCGGTCGGCAGCATGTGCGGAAGCCGCGACGAGGAGTCGGCGATCTCGTCGATGTCGAAGAACACGGCGCCCGGGATGTGCGCCTGCGCGAACTCCGCGCGGGCGTCGCGGGCGAGCTGGGGCATGTGCCACGACCCGTCCACGACGCGCACGGTGCTGCGGCCGAGATGCGCGGCGAGCCAGCCGGTCGTGACCAGCGTTCCCGCCTTCACTGTAACGCGTAGGGGCTTCGCCCCTCCCCGTCGAGAGCTTCCTCCCACCGCAGATACTTCACCATCGCCTCGCGCCCGCGGTCGTACGGCTTCGCCACGACGTCGTCGGCCTCGTCGAGGAGCCGCGTGGCGCCGCGCTCGAGCGGGAGCCCCGCCTCCGCCCACGCGCGCGTGCCCCCCTCGAGGACGCGCGCGGCGCCGTAGCCGAGGCGCCCGAGGGTCGCGGTGGCCAGGGTCGAGGCCGTGCCGTCGCTGCAGGTCAGGACGATCGGTGCGCGCGTGTCCGGCGCGACCCCGCCGATCCGGAGCTCGAGCCGGCTCCGGCAGAGCCACGCCGCGCCCGGCACGTGGCCGCGCGCGTACGCGTCGCTCTGGTCCACGTCGAGGACGAACGCGCCCCCGAGGTCTCCCGGCTTCACGCCTGAGACCCGGGCGCGCGCCTCCGGCAAGCCCGCCGGCGCCGTGCCCGGGCGCCCGCGCTCGAGCGCGCGCCCCGCCCGCTCCCACGCGGCGAGCCCGCCGGCGAGCACGCCGACCCGCGGAAACCCCATTCGCCGGAGCCACGAGGCCGTCATCACGGACCTGACGAGGTCGTCGCAGACGAGCACGATGCACGCCGCGCGCACGGCGACGTACTCGTCGGTCGCCTGGACCGCCTGGCCGCCGGGCGCCCAGACGGCGCCGGGCACGTGGCCCGCCGTGTACTCGTCGACCGTGCGCACGTCGAGCACGTAGAGATTCTCGCCGTCGTCGCGCGCGAGGCGTGCCGCCAGCTCGTCGGGCGGGACGGCGGGGACACCGTCCTCGGCCGCGACCCGCCGAGCGACGTCGGCAGCGCGCGCGCGGCTCCTCGGCGAGACGGGCGGCGCCCAGCGCTCGGCGCCGCGCTCGAGCCCGAGGCCGGAGAGCGTCCAGCCCATCGTGCCGTTTTGGAGCGCCACGATCGGATTCGGTAGCTTCATCCGGCGCAGCGACTCGGCGCCGATGTAGGAGCGCGTCCGGCCGCCGCAGTGCACGACGATCGTCGTCTCCGGTCGCGTGACGAGCTCGCCGATGCGCAGGACGAGCTCGCCGCCCGGCATGCTGACGGCGCCCGGAACGCAGCCCCGCGCGTACTCCTCGGGCGTGCGCGAATCCACGATGACCAGGTCGTCGCCGCGCTCCAGGCGCCGCAGGAGCTCACGCGGCGCGATCTCGGGGGTGGCGAGTTCGTGGAGCATCCGCTCCCCGAAGACCTTGCTCGGCACGTTGAGGCCCTCGACGAGCGGCCGCCCCGCCGAGCGCCACGCGGCGAGGCCGCCGGCGAGCGCGTCGACGTTCGTGTAGCCGAGCTCGCGGAGGGTCGGCGCCGCGAGCTCCGCGAGCCGGCCGTCCGCGTCGCAGAGGACGATCGGCGTCGCCCGCGCGGGGACGAGCGCCGGCAGCCCCCGCTCGAGGAGCCGGCGGGGGAGCGAGGTCGCGCGGAAGACGTGGCCGCGCTCGTACGCGCCCTTCTCACGGAGATCGAGGAGAGCGTGGGGCGTGTCCCCTGCCATGAGTGCCACGAGTCCGTCGGGCGTGAGCATCTCGGGCGCCCATCTTGCCTTCGGCGCGGGAGCGACGCAAGCTGGACGTATCGCGATGACGGAGGACGAGGCGTTCGCCGCGCTCCGCGGGGACGACGCGCGGCTGGCGCGCCGGGCCGAGGCGGCGCTCTGGGAGCTGTGGCACCGCGCGGGCGACCCGGACGTGGACGCGCTCCTCCGCCGGGGGATCGTCGCGCTGCAGCAGGGCGAGCTCGCGGAGGCGGAGCGGCTCTTCGATCTCGTCATCGCGCGCGCCCCGCGCTTCGCCGAGGGCTGGAACAAGCGGGCGACCGTCCGGTACCTCGCGAAGAGCTACCGCGGCTCGATCGAGGACTGCCGGGAGACGCTCGCCCGCAACCCACGCCACTTCGGCGCGCTCTCCGGCCAGGGGCTGTGCCACCTGGCGCTCGGCGAGCACCGCGAGGCCGCGGCGCTGTTCCGGCGCGCGATCGCGGTCCACAGGCACCTCGAGGGCGCGCGCCACAACCTGGCCGTGGCCCTCGGCGAGGCGGTGCGGGGCAACGGTCACTCGTGACCTTTCCCGGCGGGCTCCGCGCCCTCAACCACCGTGACTTCCGCGTCTTCTGGACGGGGCAGCTCGTCTCGCTGGTCGGGACGTGGATGCAGTCGGTCGCGCAGTCGTGGCTCGTGCTCCAGCTGTCCGACTCGGCCCTCAAGCTCGGGCTCATCGGCACCTTCCAGTTCGCGCCCGTGCTCCTCTTCTCGGTCGTCGCGGGCGCGCTCGCCGACCGGCTGCCCAAGCGCCGGCTGATCCTCGCGACCCAGACGGCGCTGTGCCTCCAGGCGCTGGCGCTCACGGCGCTCGTCTGGACGGGGCATGTCCGCTACTGGCACGTCGCGGTGCTGGCGCTCCTCCTCGGCTGCGCCAACGTGATCGACATGCCGACGCGCCAGGCGTTCGTCGTCGAGATGGTGGGCCGGGGCGACCTCGTCAACGCGGTCGCCCTCAACTCCGCCGCCTTCAACGGTGCGCGCATCGTGGGCCCCGCGGTGGCCGGTCTGCTGATCGCCCGCTTCGGCCTGGCGCCCGCGTTCCTGCTGAACGGTCTCTCGTTCCTCGTCGTGCTCGGGGCGCTTCTTCTGGTCCGCGCCGAGGGCGCGCCGCGGCCGCGCGCGGGGACGACGATGGGCGAGGAGGTTCTGGAAGGCCTCCGTTATGCGCTCGGCACGCCGCGGATCGCCTTGATGCTGAGCCTCGTGCTGGTCGTCAGCCTCTTCGTGTTCAACTTCACCGTCTTCGTCCCGCTGCTCACGCGGAGCGTGCTCCAGCTGGGCGCCGAGGGGTTCGGCTTCCTCATGGCGGCCCTTGGCGTCGGCGCCGTGACGGGCGCGCTGGCCCTCGCGACCCTCGGCTCACGACAGACGCCGCTCCGCGCGATCTTCGTCGCGGGCGGCCTGTCCTGTGTCGCCCTCCTGGCGCTCTCGGCCACCGCCCTGTTCCGCGAGGCGGTCCTCCTCCTCTTCCTCACCGGCTTCTACTCGATCGTCTTCATCGCCAGCTGCAACACGACCCTCCAGCTCACGACGCCCGACGAGCTGCGCGGCCGCGTGATGAGCCTCCACACGCTGATGTTCGGCGGCGTCTTCCCGCTCGGCGCCTTCATGACCGGCGCGCTGGCCGAGGCCTTTGGCGTGCCGACGGCGCTCCGCGTGGCCGGCGGCGGGGGCCTGGTCGGCATGGCCGCGATCGCCCTCTGGTGGCGCTCGCGGCGCGCCTCTGGGTTCAGCAGGACTTGAGCGTCGGGTCCTCGCCCACCTTGACGACGAGCTTGCCGAAGTTCCGGCCACGGAGGAGACCGATGAGGGCCTGGGGGGCCTGCTCGAGCCCGACGACGACGTCCTCCCGGTGCGTGAGCTTCCCCTCCCGGTACCACGGGCTCATGTCGCGCAGGAAGTCGGCCAGGCGGTCCATGTGGTCCGAGACGATGAAGCCCTTGATGAGCGCACGGTTCACCAGGATCGGGGCGAGGTTCGGCCCGGGCGGGAGCTCCGTGGCGTTGTACTGCGAGATGAGCCCGCAGAGCGGGATGCGCGCGTTCTGATTGATGAGCGTGAGCGCGGCGGCGAGGACGTCGCCGCCGACGTTGTCGAAGTAGACGTCGATCCCGCTCGGACACGCCTTCTGGAGCGCAGGCCGGAGGGGCTCGGATTTGTAGTTCACGCAGGCGTCGAACCCCGCCTCCTTCACGACCCAGGCGCACTTCTCCGGAGAGCCCGCGACGCCGACCGCGCGGCAGCCCTTGAGCTTGGCGATCTGGCCGACGAGCGAGCCGACCGCGCCCGACGCCGCCGAGACCACGACGGTCTCGCCGGGCTTCGGGCGGCCGATGTCGAGCAGGCCGACATAGGCGGTCAGGCCCGGCATCCCGAGGACGCCGAGCGCGGTCGAGAGGGGCGCCGTCTTCGGATCGAGTTTCCGGAGGCCGGCGCCGCTGGACACGGCGTAGGCCTGCCAGCCGTTGAACCCCAGGACGAACGCGCCCCTCGGGAACGCCGGGTTGTTGGACTCCATTACCTCACTGACGGTGCCGCCGATCATCACGCTGCCGAGGGCCGGATTCATGCCTCCCGTGTACGAGCGGCCCTCGTTCATGCGCCCGCGCATGTATGGGTCGAGCGAGAGGTAGATCGTCCGGCAGAGGATCTCGCCGTCCCCCGGGACGGGCAGCGGCGACTCGGCGAGCTCGAAATCCGCGGCCTTGGGCTCGCCCTTCGGACGGTTCCGGAGCAGGACCTGACGGTTCAATAAGTTTTGCATGGAGGCAAGGCTACACTAGACTGAAGGGAGATGGCGATGCGTGCACTCGCCACGGAACGGTGACGGATTTCATCCCGGACACCCCCTCGGTTGCCCGCCCGTACTGTCCTGGCTGTGAGCCCGAAGCGGACCCAAGCTGCGAGATCCTCGACGTGCGCTGGTGCGAATCCCACTCGCCGATGCGCGACGGCCTCGACGACGCCGTGGTGAGCGCCGCGGCCTACCTGTCGGGAAGCGCGGAGGCGGGCGGGGACGACAACCGGCGCTGGTGCGAGATTCTCCACCGACGACGCTGAGGGCCTCGCGCGCCGCGCGCGCTAGGCCAGATCACGTAGCGAGCGGACGATCTGGTGCGGTCGCACGGGGCTACCGGCGGGGAGTCCGCGTCCCTCACGGTCCACCCAGACGCCCTTGAGCCCGAGGGACTGGGGCGCCTCCACGTCGAACTCGAGGTGGTCGCCAACCATCCAGGCCGCGTCGGGCGCCGCGCCGAGCTGGGCAAGCGCCTCGCGGTAGACGATCACGTCGGGCTTGCCGGCGCCGAACTCGCCCTCGATCACGATCGCGCCGAAGAAGGGCGCCAGGCCGTGGCGCTCGATCTTGTCACGCTGCTGCGCGGCGTCGCCGTTCGTCACGAGCCCGAGCGGGACGCCGCGCCGCCGGAAGCGCTCGAGGCTCTCGAGCGTGTCGGGAAAGAGGCGCATCGCCGCGCGCCGGCGGGCGGCGAAGTCGCGCGCGATCGCTCCCGCCACGCCCGCGGCCTCGACGCCTAGGCGCTCGAGGGCGAACTCGACGATGTGCTGCCAGGCGCCCAGCATGTTGACGCGCTCGCGCCGGTGGCGCGCCGGGTCCTCCCAGAACCAGCGGCGGGTCTCGGCGACCACCGCGACGAGCGTCGCGGGGTCGAGGGCGGCGGGCGCGTGCGTGCGCACCGCCGCCTCCCAGTGCGCCTCGACCCCGCCCGAATAGTCGAGCAGCGTGTCGTCGAGGTCGAGCAGCAACGCCTTCACGGCACTACCGTCGCGGGGCGAGCTCGATCACCAGGCCCTCGCCCCAGCCGTATTTCTTCGCGGAGAGCGCCCGCACCGCGCGCGCCAGCGCGGGCTCGCGCCGGGCGTCCACGACGCGCGCCCGCGCGCGAAAGCGCTGGCGGCCGACCCGGACGCTGGCGGTCGGATCCGCGATGAGATTCTGCACCCACCGGGCGCGCCGGCGATGCTCGGCGATCACGTAGTGGCGCTCGCCGAGCCGCGTGAACCAGATCTCGATCTCGCGCGGGAGCCCGGAGCGCCGGCCGGTCGTCGTGAGGTAGAGGTACGTCGGGTCCTTCCGGCGTGCGTGTGTCACTCACGCGAGGTCGCCCGCGATGACGCCGAGCGCGACCTCGACGGCGCGCAGCATGAGCGGGAAGTCCATGCTCGGCTGCTCGAGACCGGAGGCGGCGACCATCGAGGGCAGGAGCGGGACGTGGATGAAGCCGACCCGCGGCGCGCGCGAGCGTGAGCGGACGGCGTGGAGCGTGGTGTAGAGCGTCTGATTGCAGAGGTACGTCCCGGCCGTGTGGGAGACGTAGGCGGGGATACCGTCGGCGGTGAGTGCCTGGCGGATCGCCTCGAGAGGGAGCGTCGCGAAGTAGGCGGCCGGCCCGCCCGGCACGCACGGCTCGCCCCGTGCCCTCCACCCCGCGTTGTCGGGCTGCTCGTACTCCATCACGTTCACGGCGACGCGCTCGAGCGCGACGCGCGCCCGCGCGGCCGCGAGACCGAGGTGCAGGACGGCGGCGGGATGGGTTTCGGCGAGGAGCGCGCCGACGCGCAGCGCGGCCTCCGCGTGGTGGACGGGCAGGACCGCGCTCCGCACCTGGCCGTCGCCCAGGCGGCGCCCGTCCACCGCCTTGGCGAGCCCTTCCGTCGGGTTCACGCCGAAGGTCCCGAATGGCTCGAACCCGGTCACGAGGATGACTGGCGTCACGGAGGTATTGTAACGGGGTCCGCCCGCTGGACCAGCGGCCTGAGCCTCGGCAGGGCCGCGGCGACGCCGAGCGCGACCCCGGTGAGGAGGAGCCACGGCGTCGTGTACGACCCGCTGGCCTCGCGCGCGAGGCCGAAGAGCGGCGGGCCGATCAACGTTCCGGTCCACGCGAAGGCCGTCGCGACGCCGGTCAGGAGCCCCGCGTAGCGCGGCCCGCCGATCTCCGCGACGAGGGCGAAGTAGAGGCCGACCCACCCGAACGCCCCCGCGCCGGCCACGAACGCGACGCCGGCCGCGAGGGGCGGGGGCAATGCGCCGCCAAGGGCGAAGAGCGCGTACGCGACGGCCCCGATGAGCGCGCTGGCGATGATGCCCGGCCGGCGCCGGCCGCCGAAGGAGCGGTCGCTGATCACGCCCCAGGCGAGCCGGCTCCCCGTGCCGCCCAGCTGGGCGAGCGCCAGGAACTGTCCGGCCACCACGGCGGACACGGCGAAGGTCTCCTTGGCGAAGAGGGCGAGATAGGCGAGCACCGACGACTGGGCGACGGACAGGAGGAGCCCGCAGGCGAAGACCACGAGGACGGCGCGCCGCCGCAGGAAGATCGACAGCTCGGCCAGGCGCGGCCGCTCCGCTGGCCGGGCGTCGGCGTGCGCCGCGGGCCCGCGGTAGGCGAGCAGCACGAGCGCGCCCCCGCAGACCGACGCCGTTCCGGCGATCGCGAGAGCGTGCCGCCAGCTCGTCGCGGCGGCGAGCGGCGGCAGCGTCAGCGCGGCTGTGAGGACGCCCAGCGTGAGCCCCGTCTGCTTGACCCCCATCGCCATGCCGCGCCGGTGCGGCGGGAACCACTCGACGATGGCCCGGCCCGTCGCCGGATTCAGGACGCTGAAGCCGAAGCCACCCGCGACGAGGCACGCGAGGATGACCGGCACGCTGGGGCTCAGCGCGGCGAGGAGGACCATGGCGCCCGTGAGCCCCTGGCCGAGCCCGAGGGTGACGCGGACCCCGAGGCGGTCGGTGAGCCAGCCCGCGGGCAGCGACATCACGACGCCGCCGAGGTAGACGGCCGGCAGGAACAGCCCGACCTCGAGCCGGGAGAGGCCGAACGCGTCGAGGAGGAACGGGGAGAGCGGCGCGACCGCGAGCGCGGTGAGCGCGCCGAGGGCGTGCGCGAGCGTCGTCAGCGCGAGGACCGCGGCGAGCGGCATCAGCGCTGGCGCAGGAGCGTCTCGGCCGCCTCCATGAGCGTCTCGGACAGGGTGGGGTGGGCGTGGATCGTGGCCGCAAGGTCCTCGACGGTCAGCGCGGTCTCGACGGCGAGCGCGCCCTCGGCGATCAGCTCGCCTGCGCCGGGGCCGACGATGCCGACGCCGAGGACGCGCCCGGTCTCTCCATCGGCGACGAGCTTGGTGAGCCCGTCGGCGCGCCCGAGGGTCGTCGCGCGCCCCGAGGCCGCCCACTGGAACTTCGCGACCCTGACGGCGCGGCCGTCCCGCTGCGCCTGCGCCTCGGTGAGGCCGCACCACGCGACCTCCGGATCGGTGAACACGACCGCGGGGACGACGACGTTGTCGAAGGCCACGGGCCGCCCGGCGATCGCTTCGGCCGCGACGACGCCCTGGCGCATCGCCCGGTGCGCGAGCATGGGCTCGCCCGTGACGTCGCCGACCGCCCGGACGTGCGGGTCGGCCGTGCGGCACTGCTCGTCCACGGGGAGGAAGCCGCGCGCGTCGGGGCGCGCGCGCGTCGTCTCGAGGCCGAGCCCGCCGCTCGCGGGCCGCCGCCCCACGGCGACGAGCACGCGGTCGAAGGCCGCCGCGTCCTGGGGCGTCACCTGCGTGTTGAGACGAATCTCCGCGAAGAGCTTCTCGCACCGGCGGGCGACCGGCTGGACGAGATCGCGGTCCACGCCGGGCAAGAGGCCGTCCGTCATCTCGACGAGCGTCACCTTGCTCCCGAGCGCCGCGTAGACCTGGCCGAGCTCGAGGCCGATGTAGCCGCCGCCGATCACGAGCAGGCGCTCCGGCACGTCCGGGAGCTCGAGCGCCGCCGTCGAGTCGATCACCCGCTCGCCCGTGAAGCCCGGGAGGCCCGTGGGGCGCGACCCCGTCGCGACGATCGCATGCGTGAACCGGACCTTCTGGGGCGCCTCGCCCTCGACGCGGAGCGTGCGCGAGTCCTCGAAGACCGCGCGGCCGCCGATGATCTCGACGCCCTTGGCCTTCGCGACCGACGCGAGGCCCCGCGCGAGCTTGCCGACGACGCGCTCGGTCTTCCACTTGCGGAGCGGGTCGAGCGAGACCCGGGGCTCGCCGAAGTCCACGCCGAACTCGCGCGCCCGCTCGGCCTCCGCGAGCACCGCGGCCACGTGGAGCAGGGCCTTCGACGGGATGCAGCCCTCGAAGAGGCACGCGCCGCCGAGGCGCCGGCCCTCGTCCACGACCGCGGTCTCCAGGCCGAGCTCGGCGCAGCGGAACGCGGCCGTGTAGCCGCCGGGCCCGCCACCGACCACGGCCACGTCCACTTCGGTCACGAGATCGCCCATGACCATGGCTACGGCATCACCCCGTCCGCCCGGACGAGCCTGGGCTCGCCTGGCGCTACCACTCGAGGAGGAGCTGCTCGGGTCGCTCCAGCCGCCGCACGAGGTCGGCGGCGAAGCGCGCGCCGTCGGCGCCGTCGGCCACGCGATGGTCGAACGTGAGCGTGATCGGGAGCAGCACCCGCGGCACGACGCGCCCCTCGCGCACGACGGGCTCTTCCCGCGCGCGCGCGACGCCGAGGATCGCCACCTCGGGGTAGTTGATGATCGGGATCGCGCCGGTCCCGCCGAGGGCCCCGATGTTAGTGACGGTGAAGGTCCCGCCGCGGAGGTCCTCGAGCGTGGCCTTGCCGTCGCGCACGCGCTGCGCGAGGGCGGCGAGCTCGCGCTGGAGCTCGGGCAGCGGCTTCGTGTCGACGTCCCGGATCACGGGAACGATCAGGCCGCGCTCGGTGGCCACGGCGACGCCGAGGTGGCGGTAGCCCTTCACGATCAGCTCGCCCGCGGCGGGGTCGAGGCTCGCGTTGAACTGGGGGTGATCCCTGAGCGCGAGCGCCGCCGCCTTGAGGAGGAAGCTGGTCAGCGTGAGGGTGAGGCCGCGTTGGCGCGCCGGCTCGACGTTGCGCCGAACGATGGCGTCGAGCTCGGTGATGTCGGCGCGATCGAAGTGCGTCACGTGGGGGATGAGCGCCGCGGACAGCGTCATGCGCTCGGCGATCGTGCGGCGGAGGTGCGAGAGCGGCTGGCGCTCGACCGGTCCCCACTGCGCGAAGTTCGGGAGCGCGGGCGGCTCGAGGCCGACGGGCGCCAGCGGCTTGGCGGCCGCGGGGCGCGCGGGCGCGGCACGCCCGGCCGCCGGCGCGGGCGCCGCGGGCGCCCCCCCGACGGCGGCGCGCACGTCGGCGTCGGTCACGCGCCCGCCCGGCCCCGAGCCGCGCACCGTCCGGAGGTCGACCGCGAGCTCGCGCGCGAGCCGCCGCGTCGCGGGCGTCGCGGCCACCGGCCCCCCCGCCCGCGCGGGCGTCGGCGCGTCGACGGCGGGTGCGGTGGCGGCCGGTCTGGGCGGGGCGGTGGGGGCCCCTCGGAGAGCCGTCGTCGTGCTCGCGGCCTCGTCGAACGTGACGAGCACGTCGCCGACCTTGACCGTCTGCCCCGGCTGCACGTGGATCTTGGTCACGCGCCCACGCACCGGCGACGGGATTTCGACCGTGGCCTTGTCGGTCTCGACCTCGAGCAGCGGCGCGTCCTCGGCGATGACGTCGCCCTCGCTCACGAGGACCTTGACGATCTCGGCCTCGGTCAGTCCCTCGCCGAGGTCGGGCAGCGCGAAGGCGCGTGGCGGCATGCCTAGAAGGCGAGCGTCTCGCGCGCGGCGGCGACGACGCGCGCGACGTCGGGCACGTTGGCCTTCTCCCGCGCGAAGCCGACGAACGAGACGTCGTGCGCGGCCACACGGCGCACCGGCGCCTCGAGCCGGAGGAACGCGCCCTCCATGATCGACGCGGCGATCTCGGCGCCCGGCCCGAAGCTCCGCGGCGCCTCGTGCACGACCACCGCGCGCCCGGTCTTCGCGACCGAGGCGACGATCGTCTCGCGGTCGAGGGGCGAGATGGTCAGGAGGTCGAGGACCTCGGCGGCGACCCCGTCCTCGGCCTGGAGCACGTCGGCGGCCTCGCGCGCGACGCGCAGCATCGCGCCGTAGGCGACGAGCGTGAGGTCGCCGCCCTCGCGGGCGACCTGCGCTCGGCCGATCGGGAAGGTCTCGCTCTCCGGGGGCACCTCCTCCTTCGCCGCGTGGTAGAGCGCCTTCGACTCGAAGAAGACCACGGGGTCCGGGTCGCGAATCGCGGCGGCCAGCAGCGCGCGCGCGTTGCGGGGGCCGGACGGGATCACCATCTTGAGCCCAGGGATGTGGGCGTAGAACTGCTCCTCCGACTCCGTGTGGTGCTCGAGCGCGCGCACGCCGCCGCCGTAGGGCATCCGGATCACCATCGAGCAGGCGAAGCGGCCCTGCGAGCGCAGGCGGTACCGCGCGACGTGGTTCTCGATCTGGTGGAAGCACTGGAAGGCGAAGCCCGAGAACTGGATCTCGCACACGGGCCTGAGCCCGTAGAGCGCCATGCCGACCCCGGTGCCGATGATGGCCGCCTCGGCGAGCGGGCTGTCGATCACGCGCTGCGAGCCGAACTTGCGCTGCAGGTCGTCGGTGACGCGGAAGACACCGCCGTCCACGCCAACGTCCTCGCCGAGGATGACGACGTCAGGATCCCGCTCCATCTCCTGGAAGAGCGCGAGGTTCAGCGCCTTCACCATGTTGAGCTTGGTCATGTCACGCTCATCGTCGCGTCAGCCGTTGGCCGCGCATCGGCGTGGCGCGCGGGGTCGGGGCCGGCGCGTCGGGCTCGGGCGCCCCGCCCTCGCGGAGCCGGCGGGCGAGCTCCTCGCGCTGCGCCACGAGGTGCGGCGGCAGCTCCGCGTACAGGTGGTCGAACATCGTCAGCGGATCGGGCGGCGGCGTCGCCTCGAAGCGCTCCACGGCCAGGGCGATCTCCTCGTCGACCTGCTGCTCGAGGCCGTCTTCGAGGAGGCTCTTCTGCCGCATATAGGCGGTGAAGCGGGTGAGCGGATCCTTCTGCTCCCACATCTTCACCTCTTCCTCGGCGCGGTACTTGGTGGGGTCGTCGGCCGTGGTGTGGACGCCAAGGCGGTAGGTGACGCACTCGATCAGCGTCGGTCCCTCGCCCGCGCGCGCGCGGTCCACCGCCTCGCGGGCGGCCGCGTAGACGGCGAGCACGTCGTTTCCGTCCACCTGGATCCCCGGCATGCCGTAGGCGAGCGCCTTCTGGGCGATCGTCTTCGAGTGCGTCTGCTTCTTGAGCGGCACCGAGATCGCCCACTGGTTGTTCTGGCAGACGAACACGACGGGCACGTGCCAGACGCCGGCGAAGTTGAGCGCCTCGTGGCAGTCGCCCTCGCTGGTGGCGCCGTCGCCGAAGTACGCCATCACCACCGCGTCCTCCCCGCGGTACTGCGCGGCGTAGGCGAGGCCCACCGCGTGCGGGAGCTGGGTGGCGACCGGCACCGCGATCGGCAGGTCGCGCTGACCCTCTCCCGGCTGGCCGCCCTCGACGTAGCCGGCGAAGAAGAGCAGGAGCTTCTCGATCGGCCACCCCCGCCAGACCATCGCCGCGGTCTCGCGGAACGACGGCACCATCCAGTCCGTCGGCCGGAGGGTGGAGACGCTGCCCAGCTGGGAGGCCTCCTGGCCCTTGATCGGCGCGAAGGTGCCGAGGCGGCCCTGGCGCTGGAGGCGCACCATCCGCTCGTCGAGGCGGCGTCCCAGGATCATCGCGCGGTAGAGCGCGCGGAGCTCGTCGGGCGAGAGCTTCGGCTCGAGGGCGGCGTCGAGGTGGCCCTCGCTGTCGAGAATCGACAGGTACTCGACCTGAAACCGCGGCTCGAGAACGGTTCTGGGCATCTGGCCGGCTCCGGCGCCCTCATTTTACCCCTGGCGGAGGATTCGCGGGTGGTGCGAAGATGCGCGCCACGGAGGAGCGGCGATGACTGCCCTGACGAGACGTCGTTTCACGGCCGGCGGCGCGCTCGCGCTCGCGGGCGCCGTGCTCGGCGCGCCCCGGCGGGCCTCGGCCCAGGCCGCGCCCGCCTCCGCGGGGCCGCCCGACCCGGCGCTCGTGGAGGACCTCGTCGCCGCCAACCGCATCCTCGCGGACCAGAACGTCCTCGACGGCTACGGCCACGTGAGCGCGCGTCACGACCGGGACGCGAGCCGCTACCTGATGTCGCGCTCGCTGGCCCCCGCGCTCGTCACCGCGGCCGACATCATGGAGTACGACCTCGACTCGAACCCGGTGGATGCGCGCGGGCGCGCCACGTTCATCGAGCGGTTCATCCACGGTGAAATCTACAAGGCGCGCGCGGACGTGCGCGCGGTGGTCCACTGCCACTCGCCGGCGATCATCCCGTTCGGCGTCACCGGCGTGCCGCTCCGGCCGCTCTACCACATGAGCGCGTTCATCTGGGAGGGCGTGCCGCTCTTCGACATCCGCGACGCGGCGGGCGGCATGACCGACATGCTCGTGCGCAGCCCGGCGCTCGGCCGGGCGCTCGCGCAGACGCTCGACCGCCGCACCGTGGCGCTCATGCGCGGCCACGGCGCGGTGATCGTCGGCCCATCGCTCCCGGTGGCGGTGTTCCGCAGCGTCTACCTCGAGACGAACGCGAGGCTCCAGGCGCAGGCCATGGCCCAGAGCGCGAACGTGCGCTACCTCGCGGAGGAGGAAGCGCGCCTTGCGGCGGCCTCGGTCGCCGGGACGCTCGGGCGGCCCTGGGAGCTCTGGAAGCGCAAGGCGCTGGGCAAATGAGGAGGACTCCATGAAGGCGATCCGCGTCCACAAGTTCGGCGGCCCCGAGGTGCTCCAGCTCGACGAGGTGCCCGATCCGACGCCGGGACCGGGGCAGGTGGTGGTGCGCGTCCGCGCCGCCGGCGTGAACCCGGTGGACACGTACGTTCGCTCGGGGAGCTACGCGATGCTCCCGACGCTGCCGTACATCCCCGGCAACGACGCGGCCGGGGTCGTCGAGGCGGTTGGCGCCGGCGTGACCCGGTTCCAGAAGGGCGATCGCGTCTACGTCGTGCGCACGACCACGCAGCTCTGCGGCGCGTACGCGGAGCTGGCGCTCTGCGACGCGGCCATGGTCCATCCGCTGCCGGGCAATGTCTCGTTCTCCCAGGGCGCGGCGCTCAGCGTGCCCTACGGCACGGCGTATCGCGGCCTCCACCACAAGGCGCACGCGCGGCCGGGCGAGACCCTGCTGGTCCACGGCGCCTCCGGCGGTGTCGGCATCGCGGCGGTGCAGCTCGCGCGGGCGCACGGGATGACGGTGATCGGCACGGCGGGAAGCGAGCGCGGGCGCAAGCTCGTCCACGAGCACGGCGCCCACCACGTCCTCGACCACGCGACGCCCGATTACCTCCAGAGGCTGATGGGCCTGACGGACGGGCGCGGCGCCGACGTGATCCTCGAGATGCTCGCCAACGTCAACCTCCAGAAGGACCTCGACGTCGTCGCGCGCTTCGGGCGGATCGTGGTGATCGGCAACCGCGGGTCCATCGAGATCAACCCGCGCGGCACGATGGGCAAGGACGCGGCGATCCTCGGCCTGGCGCTCTGGAACGCGTCGCCGGAGGAGATGGCGTCGATCCACGCCGCCCTCGGCGCCGGGCTCGCGAACGGCACGCTCAGGCCCGTCGTCGGTCAGGAGCTGCCGCTGAAGGAGGCGGCGCGCGCCCAGGAGGCCGTGCTGAAGCCGGGAGCGTACGGGAAGATCGTCCTGATCCCCTGACGGGGACCGGCTACTTCTTGCCGGCCTGGGCCTTCTTCGCGGGCGCGGGCTCGCCGCGCTTGACCTTCGCCAGCGGCTTCTTCTCGGCGGCCTCGGCGGCGGCCGGCTGGGCGGCGACCTTCTTGGCGAGGCTCTGCTTGAGCGCCTCCATGAGATCGATCACCTGCGCGCGCTTGAGCTCGGGCCCGGCGGCGGCGACTTCCTTGCCCTCGACCTTCTGGTTTACGAGGTCGAGGACGCGCTGCCGGTACTCGTCCTGATACTGCTCGGGGCGGAAGGCGTCCTTGGAGAGGCCGTCGATGAGCTGGAGCGCAAGCTCGAGCTCGCCCTCCTTGATCTTCGCGGACTCGCCCTTGTCGATCTCGCCGAAGCTCCGGACCTCGTCGGCGAAGTACATGGTATGGAGCATGAGGCCACCCTGCGCGGGCCGGATCAGGACGAGGCTCTCCTTGCCGCGCATGACGAACTTCGCGAGCGCGACGCGATCGTGCTTCGCCATCGCGTCGGCGAGGAGACGATACGCCTTCTCGCCGCCCTTGTCGGGGCCGAGGTAGTAGGTCTTCTCGAAGTAGATCGGGTCCACCGACTCGAGGGGGACGAACTCGGCGATGTCGATGACCTTCGAGGCCTCGCCCTCGAGCGCCTTCAGCTCCTCGTCGGTCACGCGCGCGTACTGGTCCTTGACGAACTCGTAGCCGCGGACGAGGGCCGAGCGCTCGACGACCTCGTTGCAGACCGGACAGAAGGTCTGTTGCTTGATGCGCGACCCACACTTGGCGTGCAGCAGGTTGAACGACACCGCCTGCGAGGAGGCGGCCGTGTAGAGTTTGATCGGGATGGAGACCAACCCGAACGAGACGGTGCCGGAGCCGATCGCATGCGGCGGCATCGATTGCACGATAGCACGAGGGTCCCTATGATGCGCGCAGGCTTGCCGAGGTCCCATGGATAGCGTTCCCACCGCGCCAGAGAGGCAACATGTCGGGGTCGCGACCGTCCTCGCGGCGCTCGCGCTCGGCGCCTTCGTCGTCTTCGTGTTCTGGGTCCACCACGGCGCCACGCGCGTGGAGCAGGTCGACGAGCCGGAGCGCGCGCTCGCGGTCGTCGTCGGCCGCACGCTCGATCTCGACGAGGGCGTCGACCGCGCGCCCGCGTGGGAGCGTCGGCTCTACACGGCGCTGCTCGGGGCGCGCGCCGACGACCTCGCGCAGGCGATCTCTTGGTACGAGGAGCTCGAGGCCTTCTCGCCGGATCCCACCGTGGACCTGCACCTGGCGATCCTCGAGGGCGAGGCGGGGCGCCTGGCTCGCCTGCGCCGTCGCGTCGCCGAGTGGCAGCGGCGTGACGGCGACTTCCCCGTCATGGCCGGCTGGCTCGCCGTCGCGTACCTCGGCGTCCCGCCCCACGGGGACCCGGGGCTCGAAGCGGAGGTCGCCTCCGCCCTCGCCCCGGGCTGGTTCCGCGATCGCCTGACCCTCGTCCTGGCCAGGCGCAGCGGCGACGGCGCGCTCGCGAAGGCGACCGACGCGGCGCTCGCCGCGCGCGGCGAGCGCCTGCTCGGGCGGCTCCGGGCTTTCGCGGTCGCCCAGGCCGCGGTCGTCGCCGTCGGCGCGCTCGCGGCGCTCGGCCTCGCCCGCCGCCGCGGCGACCGCGCGCGGCCGGGCGCCGCCGTGTTTCCACCGCCGTGGAGCGGCCGCGAGGGCGTCGTGGTCCTCGTCCGCGGCGGCGCGCTCGGCGCCGTGCTCATGACCGGGTTCTTCCTCGCTCCGACGGGGAACGTCGCGCTCCGGCTCGCCCTGGCGGCGGCGGCGAACCTCGCCTTCCTGCCGGCGATCCTGCTGGCGCACCGGCGCCTCTTGCGGCCCGCGGGCCTCGGTCTCCGCGAAGGCTTCGGGCTCGCGGCACCGGGCCGGGACCTCGGGAGCCTCGCGGGGGTGCTGCTTGCCGTGCTGGCGCTCGGGCAGGCGGGGCAGTGGGGGATCGACACCGTGGCGCGCACGCTCGACCTCTCGTCACACTGGACCGAGTGGTTCGAGCCCGACCTCGCGTGGGGCGGCCGCGCCGTCGTCGCCGTCACCCTCGTCGACGTCGTCGTGGTCACGCCCCTCTTCGAGGAGCTGCTGTTCCGCGGCCTGCTGTTCGCGACGCTCCGTCGCGGACTCGGCGCGCCGGGCGCCGTGGTCCTCAGCGCGGCGATCTTCGCGCTCGCGCACGGCTACGGGGTGCTCGGGTTCGCGAGCGTCTTCTGGAGCGCCTGCCTCTGGGCCTGGGCCTACGAGAAGACGGGAAGCCTCTGGCCGTGCATCGCGTCGCACGCCGTCGACAACCTCGCCGCGTCGCTCTCGGTGCTGCTGGTGCTCCGTGGCTAGGCGCGCGCTCGACGCATACCGCGAAAAGCGCGACCCGGAGCGGACGCCCGAGCCCTTCGGCGGGCGCCGCTCCGCGGAGGGCCACCTGTTCGTCGTGCACAAGCACTCGGCCCGCCGGCTCCACTACGATCTTCGGCTCGAGCTCGGCGGTGTGCTCGCGAGCTGGGCCGTGCCGAAGGGGCCGTCGGTCCGGCACGGCGAGAAGCGCCTGGCCGTGCACGTCGAGGACCATCCGCTCGAGTACGGCGACTTCGAGGGCGTGATCCCCGAGGGCAGCTACGGCGCGGGGCCGTCCATCGTCTGGGACCGCGGCTCGTACCGCGCCCTCGGCGACCGGCCCGCGCGCGAGCAGGTGGAGCGTGGCAAGCTCGAGTTCGAGCTCCACGGGGTCAAGCTCCGCGGGCAGTGGGTGCTCGCGCGGATGAGCGGCAAGGACCGCGAGTGGCTCCTGCTCAAGAAGCGCGACGCGTTCGCCGACGGCGAGGAGCCCGTCGAGCGCTACCCGGAGTCGGTGCTCTCCGGGCTCACCGTGGAAGAGCTCCGGGACGGGCCGAAGCGCCTCGCCACGCTCCGGGCGCGTCTCGAGGAGCTCGGCGCGCCCCGCCGCGCGGTCGCGCCGGGTGCGGGCGACTTCATGCTCGCGACCCTCGTGGACCGCGCGTTCTCCGACCCCGCGTGGCTCTTCGAGATCAAGTACGACGGCGTCCGAGTCTTCGCCGCGCGCACGGGCGAGCGCGTCGAGCTCCGTGGACGGAGCGGCCTCGTCGTCACCGAGCGGTATCCGGAGGTCGTCCGGGCGCTCCGGGCGCTCCCGCTCGACCGCTTCGTCCTCGACGGGGAGATCGTCGCCCTCGACGAGTCGGGGCGCTCGAGCTTCCAGCGCCTCCAGGCGCGGATGAACCTCACACGCGCGGCCGACATCGAGCTGATGCAGCGCGAGGTGCCGGCGAGCGGGATCGTCTTCGACGCGCTCGCGCTCGACGGGCGCGACGTTCGCGCGCTGCCGCTCGAGCAGCGGAAGGAGCTGCTCGCGCTGCTCCTGCCGGCGCGCGCCGTCGTGAGCCGCGGCGACTACGTGCTCGAGCACGGCCGGGAGTTCTACGACGCGGCTGCCGAGCAGCGGCTCGAGGGCATCGTGGCGAAGCGGCGCCTGAGCCGCTACGCCGCGGGCCGCTCGCGGGACTGGCTCAAGATCAAGTGCCAGCTCCGGCAGGAGTTCGTCATCGGCGGCTACACCGCGCCGCAGGGCTCGCGCGCCCACTTCGGCGCGCTCCACCTGGGCCTCTACGAGGGCGGGCGGCTGGTGTACGTCTCGAAGGTCGGCACGGGCTTCGACGACGCGGCGCTCGCGCACATCAAGGCGAAGCTCGAGCCGCTCCGGCGCGCCACCTCGCCCTTCGAGGTCGGCACGCCCGCGGGGCGCGGCCACCACTGGGTCGAGCCGAGGCTCGTCTGCGAGGTGCGCTTCACGGAGTGGACGAAGGACGGCGGCATCCGCCATCCCGCGTTCCTCGGGCTGCGCGAGGACAAGCGCCCCGAGGACTGCCGCCGCGAGGTCCCGACACCGGGGCCGCGGGAGCGCGGGCAGCCCGCCTCGACCACGCCGGCTCTCGGTGCCCGCGGCCAGTCCGGTCGGCAGGAGCCGCAGGCGACCCGTAGAAGCCACGGGTCTCGGAGGGCTGCCCGCGCCCCCGCGGCCTCGAGCCAGGCGCTCGCGGCGGTGGAGGCCCAGGAGCGTCGGGACGTCGTCGTCACGAACCCGAAGAAGGTGTTCTGGCCGAACGAGGGGTACACGAAGGCGGACCTCGTCGAGTACTACGCGCGCATCGCGCCGTTCATGCTGCCGTACCTGAAGGACCGACCGGTCGTGCTGACGCGCTACCCCGACGGCATCCAGGGCAAGTCCTTCTTCCAGAAGGACGCTCCCGAGTGGATCCCCCCGTGGATCCGGACCGAGCGCGTGTACTCGAAGGACGCCGGGCGCGACATCGACTACTTCATCGTGAACGACCGCGAGAGCCTGCGCTACGTCGCGAACCTCGGCACGATCCCGCTCCACATGTGGGGCTCGCGGATCGGCTCGCTCGAGCGCCCGGACTGGCTCGTCCTCGACCTCGACCCGAAGGGCGCCCCGTTCACCGACGTCGTCAAGGTGGCGCACGCGCTCCACCGTCTGCTGGAGGAGCTCGCGCTGCCGAGCTACGTCAAGACGTCGGGCGCGACCGGGCTCCACATCTTGCTGCCGCTCGGCGCCCGCTACGACGGGGAGATCGTGCGGACGTTCGCGCGGCTCCTCGCGATGCTCGGCGTCGAGGCGGAGCCGGACATCTCGACGATCGCGCGGCCGCTGCGCTCGCGGGACGGCAAGGTCTACGTCGACTGGGGACAGAACGGCCACGGCCAGACGATCGTCGCGCCCTTCGCCGTGCGCCCGCTGCCGGCGGCGCCCGTCTCGTGCCCGCTTCGCTGGGCGGAGGTGACCGCGCGGCTCGAGCCCGGGCGCTTCACCATCAAGACCGCGCCCGCGCGGTTCGAGAAGCAGGGCGACCCGATGGCGCCCGTGCTCGGCGCCGGGATCGACCTGGTGGCCGCGCTCCAAGGGCTCGAGCGAAGGCTGGGCCGCTGACGGCCTTGACTCGGCCGCGCGCGGGGTCTAGAGAGGACCTACCGTCGTGCCGTTCTCGCCGGACCACCCCCAACGCGGGAGGATGCCATGGCCGTCGCGCGGGTCACCAAGATCATCGGGTCCTCAGCGAGGAGCTGGCAGGACGCCGCGAATGAGGCGATCAAGCGTGCGAACAAGACGCTCCGGAACGTCACCGGGATCCACCTGCTGGAGCAGAAGGCGCACGTCGAGAAGGGCAAGATCACGGAGTACCGCGCGACGGTCGAGGTGACCTTCATCCTCGAGGACTAGAGCGGGCGCTGCAGCACCGTCACGTCGTGCCAGCGGCCGAGCTTGACGGCCACCTCGCGCTCGACGCCGACCACGCTGAAGCCGTGCCGCTGGTGGAGCCGCAGCGACGCGGCGTTTCCCGAGGTGATCCGCGCCAGCATCGAGTGCCCGCCGAGCTCGCGGGCGCGCCCGATGAGCTCGCGCAGGATGAGCGTGCCGAGCCCGGCGCCGCGATGGCCACGCTTGACGTAGACGGAGTCCTCGAGCGTTCGCGCGAACGCGGGCTTCGGGCGGTAGGGCGAGAGCGAGCCGTAGGCGAGCACCTCGTCGCCGACGACCGCGACGACGGCCGAGGCGTCGCCCCTGTGGCGTTCGAGCCACTCGCGCTGCGCCCGGCCGTCGCGCGGCTCGGTGTCCGTCGTCGCGTCGGTCCAGAGGACTTCGTGGTTCCAGATCGCGGCGATCTGGTCGCCGTCGGCCGCCACCGCGGAGCGGACGCGCACCGCGCGGCCGACGAGCATGTCGCTAGACACGACCTAGCTCTCCGACCCGAGCGAGGCCGGCTCGGCGCGTGGGGGGCCTGCGCCGGGCGCCCCGGCCCCGGCGAAGCCACCTCCCGAGGCCGATCAAGAGGAGCCCCAGGCTCACGCGGAAGGGGCGCGGCGGGCGGCGGGCGCGCGCCGCGAGGGCATACGCGGCCGCGTCGTGCCGCGCCTGCCGGAGCCGCTCGTCGACCATCAACTCGAGCGCGTACGCATTCATGTCCATGCGGCCATGATCGCCCGGACCGATCCATCAGGGAAATCAATTGTGTTTATGATAACGATCAGTTTATTTTTGGGACTCCATGGACCTCCAGCTCGTCCACCTGCAGACGCTCCAGGTGGTCGCGCGCCACGGCTCCTTCTCGCGCGCCGCGCGCGAGCTCCATCTCACGCAGCCGGCGGTGAGCATGCAGGTGCGCCAGCTCGAGCGCGCGCTCGGCCTGCCGCTTCTCGAGCGTGTTGGCAAGCGCGCCTTCCCGACGAAGGCCGGCGAGGTGCTGCTCGCGCACGCGGGGCGCGCGCGGCGTGAGCTCGAGGCGGGCATCGAGATCGTCCAGCAGCTCCGCGGCGTCGTCGCGGGACGCATCCGGCTCGGCACGAGCGCGTCGTTCTCGATCTATCTCCTCCCGCCCGCGCTCCGCCGGTTCCGGTCGCGCTACCCGAAGACGGAGCTGACGGTCGTCACGGGCAACGCGCCCGAGATCGCGCGCGGGGTCGTCCAGAACGACCTCGACGTGGGGATCGTGAGCCTGCCCGTGCGCGAGCGGGAG
>QHSZ01000207.1 GCA_003220595.1 Candidatus Rokuibacteriota bacterium
GTGGAGGTTCCAGCCGCGCGCATCCTGTTATGAACCGAAACTGGCCAGTGGTCAGCGCGCGGAGCTCCGGTATCTTTGCGATCATCCTGCCGGCGCGGTTTCCGGATTTCCGAAAACCGAAAGTCGCGCGATGACGGGAGCTTAGCCGCGATCCGCCCCCTGGCATCGGCCTTGCCGTATTTCAGCAGAGGGAGAAACAGACGGTGAATGCCACGGCAACGGGCCCGAGTAGTCGGAAGCGCGCGCTCGTCATCGACGATGACGCGCCGGTGCGCAAGACGCTCCACGCCATCGTCACGGGACTCGGCTTCCAGACCGACGCCGCGTCGAACGGCTCCGAGGGCCTGAGGCACTTCGAGAGCCACCCCTACGACGTCGTCCTGACCGACCTCCTGATGCCGGGGATGACGGGCTGGCAGGTGCTCGAGGCCGTGCGTGAGCGCAATCCAAAAATCCCGGTGATCATCATCACGGGTTCCGCGGGCCACGACAACGACCGCCGTGTAACCCAGCCGGGCGTCGCACTCCTGCACAAGCCTGTGAGGATGGACTTCCTGGGATCGACGCTCGCGCGGGTGCTGGGGGAGAAGCCCTAAGGGGCGAGATACTGTAGAAGCCGCGGGTCGTCGCGGATGGACGCCGCGGGGCCCTCGAGCGCGACCCGCCCCCGATCGAGCACGTAGGCATACTCGGCCACACTCAGCGCGAGCTCCAGGTGCTGCTCGACCAGCACGATCGCCATCTCCTTCACGAGCGCCCGCAGGCGCTCCGCGATCTCCTCGATGACGCCGATCCAGACGCCCTCGGTCGGCTCGTCGAGCAGCAGGAGCTTGGGCCGGGACAAGAGGGCGCGGCCGATCGCCAGCATCTTGCGCTCGCCGCCGCTCAGCGTCGCGGCCGGCTGGCCGAGCCGCTGTCCGAGCTTCGGAAAGATCGACAGCACCGAGTCGATCGCCTTGCGGTCGCCCGCGGCCGCCGCGCCCACCTCGAGGTTCTCCCGCACCGACAGGCGGCCGAACACGCCCTGCTCCTGGGGGACGTACCCCACGCCGAGGCGCACGCGGCGCTCGGTCGGCATGCGCGTGGCCCGGTACCCGTCGAAGACGATGTGGCCGCCACCCGCCGCGACCTCACCGACGATGGTTTTCAGCAGGGTCGTCTTCCCCGCGCCGTTTCTGCCAAGCACGGCGACGGCGCCACGGCGCGGCGCCGTCACGCTGATGCCGAACAGCACCTGGCTGCGGTCGTAGGACGCGCAGAGATCGCGCACCTGGAGGATCGCCGCCTCAGACACGGGTCAGGTAGACCTCCTGCACCTTGCGGCTCCGCTGGATCTGCTCGACCGTGCCCGTCTCGAGCACGCGCCCCTGGTCGAGGACCGTGAGCACGTCGCAGATCTCGCGGATGAAGTCGAGATCGTGCTCCACGATGACGATCGAGCACGACTGCCGCAGCGGAACGAGCAGCTCGCCGGTCGCCCGCCGCTCCTCGAGGCTCATCCCGCCCGTGGGCTCGTCGAGCAGCAGGAGCTGCGGCCGGGAGGCCAGCGCCATGGCGATCTCCAGCCACTGCTGCTCGCCGTGCGAGAGGACCGCGGCCGTGGCCGCCGCCCGGTCGAGGAGGCGCAGCTCGCCCAGGATCTCCATGACGCGTCCGTGGAGGTCCGCACGCGTCCGCGAGAATGTCAGGGCCGTCAGGGGGCTCCGGGCCTGCAGGGCGAGCAGCACGTTGTCGTAGACGGAGAGCTCCGGGAAGACGCTCGTCACCTGGAACTTGAGGCTCAGCCCGGCGCGGGCGCGCTCGGCCGGCGTGGCCTGGGTAATGTCGCGGCCGCGGAAGTGGATCCGACCGCCGCTCGGCAGCTCGGCGCCCGCGATGCACTTGAGCAGCGTGCTCTTGCCAGAGCCGTTTGGACCGATCAGGCCGTGGAGCTGTCCCTCCTCGACGACGAAGTCTACGGAGCTGAGCGCCGTGAGCTGTCCGAAGGCCTTCGTGACGGCCGCGGCCTCAAGCAGCGCCATCGACCTCTCCAGGGATCCGCCGCGGGCGGCGGGCGGTGAGCCCGAAGACGCCGACGCGCGTCCGCCGCGGGACGAACAGGCTGATGAGCCCGCTCGGCCGGAACAGGATGATCACGAGCAGCAGCACGCCGAGGATGACGGGCCAGACCGTCGGATACGCGTCGGCGAGGACGAAGCTGACGATCTCGATCGCGATGACGCCGATGACGGCTCCGATCAACGTGCCGACGCCGCCGAAGAGCGTATAGAGGACGATCTGCGTCGACAGGATCACGCCGAGCATGTTCGGCCACACGAAGCCCTCGTGGAAGGCGTAGAGCCCGCCGGCGATGCCGGCGACGGCGCCGGCCACCGAGAAGACGACCGCCTTCAGCAGCTGGACGTGGTACCCGAAGAACGCCATGCGCGCCTCGTTGATGCGGATCCCGGCGAGCGCCAGCCCGAATTGCGAGCCGACGAGAAAGCGGCAAGCGGCGTAGACGGCGATCAGGAAGGCCAGCGCCAGGTAGTAGTAGGCCACGCCCTCGGTGATCTGCACCGGGCCGGCCGTCATCGGCGGAATCGAGGGGATGCCGTTCTGCCCGCCCAGGTAGTACCAACCGCGCGCGAGACGGTCGCCCGCATACGAGCCGGTCAGGGTCCCCAGCGCCACGAACGTGAGGCTGGGCGGGTTGCGGCCGAGCAGCAGGAAGGACGCCACGAGGAAGGCGAGCGCGAGCCCGACCGCGAGCGCGGCCGGCAGCACCACGAAGACGGACGTGACGCCGGCATCACGGGCAAGCAGGGCGACCACGTAGCCGGCCGCCCCGAAGAAGAGCGCCTGCCCGAAGCTCATGATGCCGGCGAAGCCCCAGACGAGGTCGAAGCTGAGCGCCAGCAGCGCGAGGATCAGCACGCGAGTCACGAAGATGACCCAGAAGTGCTGCAGGGCCAGCGGCAGCAGCGCGAAGACGGAGAGCAGGAGGACCTCGAGCGCCGCCACGATCGTCCCCGGGGACGGGCGCCACCACTGGGCGCGCGCCACTCAGCACTCCTTGGGATCGACCAGCCCCTTGCTGCGGGCGACGATGTCGTAGGTGCCCTGCTTGGCGACCGCGGTGTACATCCGCATCTTGCAGTGGCGCTTGCCCGGCACCATCTCCGCCGGGCCGCCCGGTCCCTCGCTGATCTTGGCGTGATCGAGCGCCTTCGCCACGGCGTCCCGGTCGACGGAGCGCGCCTCCTTCACCGCGGCCTCCCAGAGCCGGAGCCCCCGGTACATCCCGGTGGCGGCGCTGCCGGCCGCGAAGACGATGTTGCCCGGGAACTGCTTGTCGTACTCGGCCTGGATCCGCGCGCTGCCCGGCTCGTCCTTCGTCACCGCCCGGAAGTAGTCGAGGCAGCTCGCCAGGCCTTCGATCTCGTGCGGCGCGTTGATGTTGAGCGTGTTCTCGTCGTAGTACACGCAGGACAGCCGCCCACCGCGCTTCGTGAAGCCCGCTTCGTAGAGCTGCTTGAAGAACGGCCCCACGCCGGGGGGGATGACCGTGTTGAAGACGACGTCGACCTTGTTCGTCATGATCTTGTTCACGGTCGCGCTGTACTCGACCTGGTCGAGCGGGTAGTACTCCTCGAAGATGACCTCGCCGCCGTTGCCCTCGATCACCTTGCGCGCGTACTGGTTCAGGACGTGCGGCCAGACGTAGTTGGCCGAGGGCAGCGCGAACCGCTTGCCGCCGTTCTTCATGAGCCACGGGATGAACTCGTCGCACTGCTGGGCCGGGGTCGGGCCGGTGCAGAAGATGTAGGGCGTGCACTCCTTGCCCTCGTAGAGCTGCGGATAGATGTAGAGCGTGCGGCCGCGCGTGACGATGACGTCCTTGATCGCGTTGCGCATCGAGCTGGTGATGCCGCCGAACACGACGTCGACCTTGTCGCGCTGGATCAGCTTGCGGACGTTGGCGACGGCCGTCGCCTCGGCCGACGCGGTGTCCTCGATGTAGAGCTCGATGGGCCGGCCGAGGATGCCGCCCTTCGCGTTGATCTCCTTCATCGCCAGCTTCGCGATGTTGGCGTTCGCGTTCCCGGCGTAGCCGATGGCGCCGGTGAGGTCGGTCGCGATGCCGACCTTGATGGGCCCGCTCGCCGCCCCCCAGGCGGGCCGGATCGTCCAGCTCTGAGCACCGGCGGCGATCGCCCCGCTCATCCAGGCCGCGCTTCCCAGGAAGCTCCGCCGGGTCATCCTCGATGCGCCATCACGAAGCCCGCTCTTGTCGCTCATGTCTCATACCGTCCTTCCCGCGGTCAGTCCGCGCGGCCAGATCCTCACGAGCACCACGGCGATGACGAACACCAGCACGTCGGCGAGCACCGGCGCGACGGCCCAGGGCAGCGCCGCGCTCATGATGCCGATGACTCCGGCGCCGATGACGGAGCCCTCGAAGCTTCCGACGCCGCCCAGCATCACGGCGAGGAAGCCCTGGATCAGGAAGCGGATGCCGAGATCCGCCGAGAGGGAGAACACGGGGACCACGAGGGCCCCCGCGAGCCCGGCCAGCGCCGCGCCGAAGGCGAACGTGGCCGCGTAGATCCGGTTGGTCGAGATGCCCGACGCCCGGGCCAGCGACGGGTTCTCGAGGGCCGCGCGCACGCGGAGGCCGAACCCGGTCCGGGTCAGGAGGAGATAGCTGCCGACCATGACCAGCACCGTGATGACCACGATGGCCAGGCGCCACTTCGCGATGTGGATGGCGCCGATGTCGAACGAGCCCGGGAGGGGCTCGGGGACGGCGCGGTACAGGCCGCCGATCAGCCCGCGGACCGATTCGCGGATCGCGAGCCCGAGCGCGTACGTCCCCAGCATCGCGATGACCGGCGCGGCGTAGAAGCGTCGGATGACGAGGCGCTCCAGGACGACGGCGACGGCGGCGACCACCGCGGGGGCCGCCAGCATGCCGAGCCAGATCGGGAGCGTCCACGTGTGGAAGAGGTAGACGGTGTAGGCCCCGAGCAGCACGAACTCGCCGTGGGCGAAGTTGAAGATGCCCATCATGCCGGCGATGACGCCCAGGCCGAGCACGACCAGGACCATGATGGCGCCGAAGTTCAGCACCTCGAAGACCGCG
Organism: Candidatus Rokuibacteriota bacterium; assembly: GCA_003220595.1. Classification (GTDB taxonomy): domain Bacteria; phylum Methylomirabilota; class Methylomirabilia; order Rokubacteriales; family CSP1-6; genus AR19. The sequence goes on from QHSZ01000207.1 coordinate 5,126, forward strand.
GTGACGACGGCTTCCATGGCCGGCTCGCGCCCGGGCGCCCCGTCAGCGTCCGGTCACATCTTCTTCCAGTCGCCCGCCTGCTCGAAGGCCTGGGCCGCGCGGTAGATGGTCGGCTCGTCGAAGTGCTTGCCGACGAGCATCATGCCGACCGGCAGCCCGTCCACCATGCCGCAGGGCACCGACATGGCCGGATGATGCGTGACGTCGAAGGGCGCCGTGTTGCCGATCATCTCGAGCGCCCGCTGGATGTACTCCTCCCGGCTCGCCTGCGGGCCCGGCAGCGGCGTCGCCTTCATCGGCGTGGTCGGCATCAGCAGCAGGTCGTGATCGCCGAGGACGCGGTCGTAGGCCGCCGTGAGCCGCCGCACGATGTTGATGGCCTTGCCGTAGTAGCGCGAGCCGTGCTGGTTCAGGATGTAGGTGCCGAGCATCAGGAAGAGCTTGGTCGTCTCCGAGAGCTCGTTGGCGCGGTGGCGCCAGTTCCGGTGGAAGTCCATCAGCGAGACGGAGTAGAGATCGGACCGGCTCAGGCCATAGCCGTCGCCCCACATCATCGTCTGGGTGAGCCCCTCCACGCCGATCGGCGTCCAGATCGCCGGGCCCGCGTTGTGCATGGGGATGGAGATCTCGTCGACCTTGGCCCCCAGCTCCCCGAGCCGGCGCGCCGCGGCGTGCACCTTCTCGCTCACCGCCTTCTCGCCGTTCGGCTGCTTGAAGCCCTCGGCGACGAGGGCGATCCGCATCCCGCGGACGCCGCCGTCGAGCATCGTCGAGTACGGATGCACCTTGGGCGCCTTGATCCGCGGGTCGTACCCGTCGTCGCCCGCGATCACCTCGAGCAGGAGCGCGTTGTCGGCGACGGTGGCCGTCATCGGCCCGGTGTGGTCGACGAAGATCTCGATCGGCATGATGCCCGTGTACGGCACCAGTCCCCACGTCGGCTTCATCCCGCAGATCCCGGAGAAGGAGGCCGGCATGCGGATGGAGCCGCCCTGGTCGCCGCCCATCGCCATGTCGGCCTCACCGAGGGCGACGACGACGGCGCTGCCCGACGACGACCCGCC
>QHSZ01000208.1 GCA_003220595.1 Candidatus Rokuibacteriota bacterium
CGCGCGAAGCTCGGCGACGTGGGGCACCGCATCGCCACGGTCAAATCGGTCGGCTATCGCTTCGAGACCGACTGACACGATGCTCGGGCGCCAGGTCCACTTCCTCCGCCGGAGCATCGCCCGGAAGCTCACGCTGACCCTCGTCGGCTTCGTCGCGGTGACCACGCTGCTCGCCGGCCTCTATCTGAACCGGGCACTCGAGGCGTTCGCGGTGGACACGCTCGAGGCGCATCTGGCCAGCACGGGCCGGCTCCTGCACGACGAGGCCCGCGCCGTCCTCGCGCGCGGCGCCGCGGCTGGGGAGGCCCGGGCGTTCGTGGTCCGCGTCACGGCCCCGACCGGGTCGCGGGTCACGCTGATCGCCCCCGACGGCCGAGTGCTCGGCGACTCAGAGGTGGCCCCGGAGGATCTGGCCCGCGTCGAGAACCACGCCGGGCGACCGGAGGTGCGCGAGGCCCTGGCGGGCCGGGTCGCGCGCGACCTCCGGACGAGCGCCACGACCGGCGCGCCTTTCCTCTACGTGGCCCTGCCCGTCACCGACGGCAGCCGCGTGCTCGGCGTGCTGCGCCTGGCGCTGCCGCTGGCGATGGTGACGTCGTCCTACGCCGCCATCCACCGGGTCATGCTGCTGGGCGGGCTCGTCGCGCTGCTCGCCGCGTGCGGGATCGGGCTCTTCGTCGCCCGGCGGGTGACCGGACCGGTCGTCGGGATGCAGACGATCGCGCGGCGGATGAGCGACGGGGACTTCGCCGTGCGTGCCCCCGTCCGCTCGCCGGACGAGATCGGCGCGCTCGGCCGGGCGCTCAACGCGATGGCGGCGCGCCTCAAGGAGAAGCTCCAGGACCTCGAGCAGGAGCAGGCCAAGACGACCGCGATCCTCGACGCCATGCTCGAGGGCGTCATCGCCGTGGACGGGCGCGACACCATCTTGTTCATGAACGAGCGGAGCCGCGCGATGTTCGGCCTCGACGCCACGCGCGGCGAGCGCAAGCCCTTCCTCGAGGTCATCCGCAACGCGGACCTCCACCAGGTGCTCCACGAGAGCCGCGCCGCGGCCGAGCGCACCGTGTCGCGTCACGAGCTCAGGCTCTCGAGCCCGGTCGAGCGGCGGCTGCAGGTGAACGCCGTCCCGCTCCGGCTCGCCCCCGACGAGACCGGCGTCGTCATGGTGCTCCACGACGTCACCGAGCTCCGGCGTCTCGAGCAGGTCCGCACCGAGTTCGTCGCCAACGTCTCGCACGAGCTCCGCACGCCGCTGACGGCGATCCACGGCTATCTGGAGACGCTGCTGGGCGGCGCGCTCGAGGAGCGGGCGAACGCCCGGCGGTTCCTCGAGATCGTCTTCCGCCACACCGAGCGGCTCGGACGCCTCCTGAACGACCTCACCGATCTCTCGAACATCGAGCTCGGCAAGGTGTCGCTCGCGCTCGAGGTGGTGCGCCTCGGGGAGGTCGTGGAGTCGGTGCTGGCGATCATCGGCCCGAAGGCCGACGCCGGGCGCGTGGCGCTCGCCACCGACCTGCCGTCGGCGCTGCCGCTCGTGCGCGGCGACCGCGACCGGCTGGTCCAGATCCTCATCAATCTCGTCGACAACGCGGTGAAGTACACGCCCGAAGGCGGACGCGTGACGGTGGGGGCGAGCGGTGGCGCCGGCGGCCTCGTCGAGATCGCGGTGAGCGACACCGGTGTGGGCATCCCCCCGGGGGACCTGCCGCGGATCACCGAGCGGTTCTACCGCGTCGACCGGGCCCGCTCGCGCGAGCTCGGCGGCACCGGGCTCGGGCTGGCGATCGTCAAGCACCTCGTGCTGGCCCACGGCGGCGAGCTCCGGATCGACAGCGCGCCGGGGCAGGGGACGACCGTGCGCTTCACCCTGCCGGCGAGCCCGCCGTCGGCAGCCTACTGAAAGCTCGACGGGGTGCGGCCGTCGACGACGACCTCGTCGCGCGCGGCCGTCGCGCGCGCGGTGAGGCCGGTGATGACGAGATCCGCCGTCGCCACGTTCGTCGCCAGCGGCACGTTGTGCACGTTGCACACGCGCATGAGGGCGCGGATGTCCGGGTCGTGCGCCTGCGCGCTCAGCGGGTCGACGAAGAAGAAGACGGCGTCCACGGCCCGGACGGCGGTCAGGGCCGCGATCTGGGCGTCGCCGCCTTCAGGACCACTCAGCAGCTCCTGGACGGCCAGGCCGACCTTCCGCTCGAGCAGTCGGGCCGTGTGGCGCGTGGCGACCAGCTCGAATCGGTTCAGCATCTCGCGATTGAAGGTCGCCCAGGCCAGCAGGTCGACCTTCTTGTTGTCGTGCGCGATCAGCGCCAGCGAGCTCATCGGATGACCTCCTCAGGCAATCGTCACCAGGTCTCGGCGGTCGGGCCTCGCCCGGCACGCTACGATCGGCGTACGTCAGACCGATGACGAGCCGATCACGTTTCGATGGAGATCCTGGCCCCGACGCGACGCCTCCGCGTGTCCTCGTCCTCTGCACGCACAACTCCGCGCGGAGCCAGATGGCGGAGGGGTTCCTGCGCGCCCTCGCCGGCGACCGGCTCGAGGTGGCGAGCGCCGGAACGAAGGCGACGCGCGTGCACCCGCTGGCGGTCCGCGCCATGGCCGAGGTGGGCATCGACATCGGGGCGTACGCCTCCAAGACCCTCGACCGGTTCCTCGGCCAGCCGTGGGACTACGTCATCACGGTGTGCGACAGCGCCAACGAGCGGTGCCCCGTGTTCCCGGCGCGAACGACGCGGATCCACTGGAGTTTCGACGACCCGTCGCGCGCGGCGGGCACGGACGACGACCGCCTGCAGACCTTCCGGCGGGTGAGGGACCAGATCGCCGCGAGGCTCCGCGTCTGGCTCGCCTCACGACCGTGAGCCATTCACCCAGGATTTACCCGCCCGTCATCGTCGCGTAACGTCGCCGGCCGACACTCGGCCGCGATGGGTGCCGCGCGACAGGTCGAGCCGATGACCGCCGGCCGGCGCCGCGGTCGTGAGGCCGCGGGTGGGCCGGCCCCCGAGCGCCTCGGGAAGGTGCTCCTGCTCGAGGACGAGCAGGACGTCGCCGAGCTGATCCGTTACAACCTCGTCAAGGAAGGCTACGACGTCCTCGTGTCCTGCAACGGTGCCGAAGCCCTCAGGCTCGCGCGCGAGCATCGTCCCGACGTGATCCTCCTCGACATCATGGTGCCCCAGCTCAACGGGTGGGAGGTCTGCCGGCGGCTCAAACAGGATGCCGACCTGGCCAGCATCCCCGTGATCATGGTGAGCGGGCGGGTGGACGAGGGAGACAAGGTCCTCGGCTTCGAGCTCGGCGCCGACGACTACGTCACCAAGCCCTTCTCGCCCCGCGAGCTCCTCGCCAGGATCCGTGCGGTGCTCCGGCGGCGCGGGCTGGCCGATGCCAAGGAGAAGAAGCGGCACCTCAAGGCCGGCGATCTCGAGATCGATCGTGACCGGTTCGAGGTACGGATGAAGGGGCGCGCGGTCGAGCTCACGCCCAAGGAGTTCGAGCTGCTGGCGACCCTCGTGGCGACGCCAGGACGGGTGTTCGGGCGCGAGGAGCTGCTGGACATCGTCTGGGGGCGCGACGGCTTCGTGGAGCCGCGGACCGTGGACGTCCACGTGGCGCGCCTGCGCGCCAAGTTCGCGGCGGCGACGGTCGAGGAGCCGGGCGTCGAAACGGTCCGAGGGGTCGGCTACCGCTTCCGCGAGGCCGAATCGTAACCGATTCGTAACACGCTGTTTATGTCGCCGCAACACGAACGAGCGACTATCCACACGTACTCAGGGGAGGACAGGGGCTGATGAAGAAGGCATGTGCAACCGTGCTGGCGCTGGCCGTGGTAGCCGCGGGAGCCGGGGCGTTCGCCGCGGGCCCGCCCAGGCTCGACCCGGCGCTCGTGCCGTACCAGGCCGTGAGCGCCGTGAGCGGCAACATCAACAGCATCGGCTCGGACACGCTCAACAACCTCATGACCCTCTGGGCCGAGACGTTCAACAAGTTCTACCCGAATGCCAAGATCCAGATCGAGGGCAAGGGGTCCTCGACGGCGCCGCCGGCGCTCATCGCCGGCACGGCCCAGCTCGGGCCCATGTCCCGGGCGATGAAGGGCACGGAGGTGGACGCCTTCGAGAAGAAGTACGGCTACAAGCCGACTCAGATCCGCACGGCCGTGGACGCCCTCGCGGTCTTCGTCAACAAGGACAACCCCATCAAGTGCCTGACGCTCGCCCAGGTGGACGCCTTCTTCTCGAAGTCGCGGCGCGCCGGCCACAAGGAGGACGTCAAGACCTGGGGCCAGCTCGGGCTGACCGGCGAGTGGGCCGCGCGGCCGCTCGGCCTCTACGGCCGCAACTCGGCCTCGGGAACCTACGGCTTCTTCAAGGAGCACGCGCTGAAGAACGGAGACTACAAGGACGAGGTCAAGGAGCAGCCGGGCTCGGCGTCCGTGGTCCAGGGCGTCACCGTGGACCGGTACGCGATCGGCTATAGCGGCATCGGCTACGCGACCGCAGGCGTGCGGGCGGTGCCGCTCGCCGAGAAGGAAGGCGGCAAGTGCCACGAAGCGGACCCGGACAACGCCTACGCCGGGACCTACCCGCTGTCGCGCTTCCTCTTCGTGTACGTCAACAGAGCGCCGGGCAAGCCGCTCGACCCGCTGACCCGCGAGTTCGTGAAGCTGATCCTCTCGAAGGACGGACAGGAGGGCGTCGTCAAGGACGGCTACTTCCCGATCCCGGCGTCGATCGCCAAAGAAGAGCTCAACAAGATCCAGTAGGTGGCCATCAACGTCCAGACCCTGCAGGAAGGCACTCCGGCCCCTCCGCCTCGCCTGCTCACCGTCAGCCGGGCCCGCACGTCCCGCCGAATCCTCCTGGACCGCCTCTCCTCCCGGCTCGTCGTGCTGGGCGGCATCATCGTCATCGCCTCGGTCCTGGCGATCCTCTTCGTCATCGCCGCCGAGGTCTACCCCCTCTTCAAGAAGCCGACTGCCCGGCTGGCCTCCTCCCACCGCGCTGCGACGGCGCCGGCCTTCGGAGACGCGATCGGCGTGGACGAGTACCGCGAGGTCGCCTACGCGGTCGGTGCCGACGGCGCGCTCGAGTTCGTCGCGCTCAAAGGCGACCGATCGCTGCCACCGGTGAGGATTCCCTCGCTCGGTGGCGCTCGGGTGACCACGGTCGTGTCCGTGGACAAGGGACGATACGCGATCGGTACGTCCGACGGGCGGACCATCGCGCTCGACGTGAAGTTCGACGTGACCTTCGAGGGCGGCAAGCGCACGGTGACGCCTCGACCCGAGTTCGGCGAGGCCTCAGCGCTCGACCCCGCGAAGCGTCGGCCGCTCCGGCGGCTGGCAGTGGCCTTGACCGAGTCCGGGCCCGTCACGGTCGCCCAGGTCGGCCCCAAGGACCTGATCGTCCGGAGCGTGGTCGAGAAGAAGGCGCTGGTCGGCCCCGGCACCAAAGAGGAGTCGACGCTGGCGCTGCCGGTCCTGCTCGAGGGCGAGGTCTCCGCGCTGCGGCTCGACAGCCGGGCCGAGGACCTCTTCGTCGGGACGTCGCGCGGCCAGGTCGTCCGCTACAGCCTGCGCGACCGCGCCAGCCCGACGCGCGCGGAGCTGGTGGACGTCACGCCGGGCGTGCCCGTCACCGCGCTCGGATTCCTCATCGGCGACCGGACGCTCGTCGTGGGCGGCGGGAAGGGCCACGTCTCGACGTGGCAGGTGGTGCCGTCCCCGACCGGCGGCGAGCGGCGGCTCACCCGGATCCACGAGTTCCAGGCCCACGAGGCGCAGGTCGTCGCGATCAACGCCTCGAAGCGTGACAAGGGGTTCGTCACCGCGGACGCCGCCGGCGAGGTCCGCCTCCACTACGGCACGTCGGGCAAGACCCTCCTGTCCATGACGGCGGCGACCGGCGCGCCGCTCCGGGCCGCGGTGTTCGCGCCCAAGTCGGACGGCGTGATGGTCGCCGACGACGCCGGGCGGCTCCTGCAGTGGCACGTCGACAACCCGCACCCGGAGGTGACTCTCGGGACGCTCTTCGGAAAGGTCTGGTACGAGGGCTATGCCGAGCCCGCCTACGTCTGGCA
>QHSZ01000228.1 GCA_003220595.1 Candidatus Rokuibacteriota bacterium
CGACAACATTCGCGGCGAGGCCGCCGCGCGCGAGGAGTTGGAGAAGATTGCCAAAGACCCGGCGCGGTTCCTCGCTGAGCTCGTTGACCGGGCGGCAAAGGGTGGGCCCGTGACGCTGCCCGACGGCTCGACCGTCCCGCGGTTGCCCGGCTATCGGCGGTGGTTGTGGGATGGGGAGTTCTGCGGAAGCATCAGCCTTCGTTGGCAGCCTGGGTCTTCGGCCCTTCCTGCCTACTGTCTCGGCCACATCGGGTATGCAGTGGTTCCATGGAAGCAGGGCAAGGGCTATGCAACGCTCGCCTTGGGCGCACTCCTTCCGGAGGCAAAGGCCGAAGGCCTGACGTACGTCGAGCTCGTCACCGACCCATCCAACGTTGCATCTCAGCGCGTGATCCAGGCCAACGGCGGCGTGCTCGTCGAGCGGTTCGTCGAGCCGGCGCAGTACGGCAGTGCCGAGGCTCTGCGCTTCCGCATCGAACTTTGATGAACCGGCAAGCGGGTATCCGCCGCTCATAGGGCGCGTCAGGCACATCGGTGAATCGGGTGAGCCCCCGCGCGGACCGCCGGGGCTCACTGACCCGCACGACGACTGAGCTCATCGGCGTTGATCGCGTCGCCACCCGAGCTCAGCCTTCGCGCGGAGCGCCGCGCCCGCGCATCTGCTCGATGATGCGGAGGATCGGGCGGGCCAGGTAGAGGCGGCCCCACTCGCGCCCCGTGACCTCGGTCAGCAGCTCGAGCTTCTCGAGCCGGGCGACCAGCTGGCGCGCCGTCGGGTTGGACACCTTCAGCAGACGCTCGGCCCGGGCGACGCTCATGTACGGGTCGCGGCCTTCGGATAGTCGGCCAGGCGCTCGCGCCACCGCTCGCGCAGCTCCATCAGCTGCGCGGCCTGGGCGACCGCCTCCTGCGCGATCATTTCGACGCCGGTCAGGAAGAACCGGATCCACCGCTTCCAGTCGCCGTCGGTGTGGACCGCCTGGAGTCCGTCGTAGTACTCACCGCGATGCCGATCGATGTACGCGGACAGATAGAGCAGGGGCTGGGACAACCGCGCGCGCTCGATGAGGAACAGCGTGATCAGGAGCCGGCCCACCCGGCCGTTGCCGTCGAGGAACGGGTGAATCGCCTCGAACTGCTGGTGCAGGAGCGCGCACTGGACGAGATCGGGCACGCGGCCGCGCTCCTGGAGGAAGCGCTCCCACGCCTGGAGCGCCTCCAGCATGTGCTCCGGAGGCGGCGGGACATAGACGGCGCTCTCGATCGTGCTCCGCGGGACACCGATCCAGTTCTGCGTGCGCCGGAACTCGCCCGGCGTCGCGTGCTCGCCTCGCACCCCTTTCATGAGCCGCGCGTGGAGCTCGCGCAGGAGCCGGAGCGACAGGGGCAAGGTCTTGAGCCGGGCCACGCCGTGCTCGAGCGCCGCCACGTAGTTGCGGACTTCGCGGACGTCGGCCGGGTCGCGGCGGGCCGCGCCCTCCGCGACCTCTTCGAGCAGCAGCTCCCGCAGGGTCGTCATCGTCCCCTCGATCCGGGAGGACAGCACGGCCTCCCGGCGGACGTAGGGGGCGATGAGCAGATGGGGGTTGGGCAGGTGCCGTCCGAGCCCCGACAGCTCGCTGAGCGCCGCATCCGCCCGGGAGAGGGCCAGGACGAGCTCGTCGTCGTAGACGAGCTTGGGCGGGAGCGGCGCGGGGAGGAACGCGTCGTACCCCCCGCGCGCGCGGACGATTCGCCCGGCTTCGGGCGCCCGGAAGTCGGCGGGATTCATGGCAGGGTCTCCCCGCTTTGAAAGCCGGCTTTCAAAGCGAGCCCACCCTTTGAAAATTCACGGGGTAATTCTTTCAAAGCTCTGGCCGCCCTGCAAGGGACCTTTCAAAGCCCGGCGCGCCTACTCCCGGGTCGCCGTGAACGGGCAGACCTGGTTGTAGGCGCAGTAGCGGCACGCGCTGTAGGAGGGCGTCGCCTCGAACGCGCGCGCCCGGATGCCGACGGCCGCGGCCTCGACCGCGGCGCCCGCCTCTTCCGTGTCGCCCTCGTCGGGGGTGTGGCGGCCCACCAGGTTCGCCTCGAGGAAGCGCAGCTCCACCCGTTGCGGCAAGGCGCCCGTCATCTCGCGCCAGGCGAGCGCGTAGATCTTGAGCTGGAGGCTCTCCTTGGCGCGGCGGTCGGCCACCTTCTGCGCGGCCACGTCGCCGGTCTTGTAGTCGATGATCGTGGCGCCGAACAGGTCCTGGTCCACGCGGTCGAAGCGGCCGCGGACGCGGTCGGCGCCGAGCGAGAAGCCGAACTCCTTCTCGACGTACGTGGGCTTCGTGCCCCCGGCCTCCTCCTCGTGCCAGAAGCGCGTGAGCGCCTGGCGGCCCGCCGCCTTGCGCGCCTCCTCGTGCTCCCAGGTGAGGAAGCCCTGGTTGTCCCACTCGCGCTCGTACACGGCCTGGAGGTCCTCGAGCGAGGTGTAGTTGCCCGCGGTGCGGCGCAGCAGGTAGTGCTCGACCACCTTGTGGATCGTGCTGCCGTAGACGACGGCGTGGTGGCGCAGGATCGGGACGCGCAGGACGTGGACGTAGCGGTACTTGAGCGGACACGTCTGGTAGTCGTCCACCTGCTTGTGGCTGATCAGCAGCTCCTGCTCGGGCGGGATCGGCGCCAACCGCGCGGCGTCCGGCTCGGCGGGCGGCGCGAAGCGCTGGATCTCCTCGACGGCCTTCGCCTTGAACGGGCGCGCCGCATCCTTTGGAAGATCGAGCGCCTCCAGGACGAACTGGCTCACCTTGCGCTGGCGCGCGCCGCCGTAGTCGCGCGCGCTCGTCAGGTAGAGCTCGCGCCTGGCGCGCGTCATCCCGACGTAGAAGAGGCGCCGCTCTTCCTGCTGGTGGAAGTCGCCGGCGGGCAGCGTCTCCCGGATCAGCTCCACCGGCACCTCGAGCGCTTCCCTCCGGCCGCGCAGCGGGAACTTGTCCTGCACGAGGCTGACGAGGAAGACCACCGGGAACTCGAGCCCCTTGGCCTTGTGGACCGTGAGCACGCGCACGGCGGGCGTCTCGACGTCCGCCTCGGCGACCGCCGGGTCCTCGCCCGCGTCGATCAGCCCATCCAGGTGGTTCACGAACTCGCGCAGGTTGTCGTAGCGGAGCGCCTTCGAGGCGTCCTGGACACGCCGGAAGAACTTGGAGATGTTCTGCACCTCGGCCTCGTCGCGCGCCGTCGCCGCCTTCGACATGCGCGCGAGCCAGCCCGAGTCCACCAGGAACTGGTAGAGCACCTCGCCCGTCGGCATCTCGCGCGCCAGCTCCATGTAGCGCGTGAGGTCGGCGACGAGCCGCCGGATGGCCTCGCGCCCCTCGTCCTCCAGCTCGTCGCGGATCTCGCGGAGCTCCTCGGCCCGGCGGAACACGTCGAAGAGCCAGCGGTGGCGCCGGTCGGCGTAGGTGGAGCACCGGGTGACGTCAACGATCGGCACCTGGTAAATGTCCGAGAGGGCCAGGTAGTGGAGGCTCACGGAGTCGTCGGGATGCGCCACCGCCCGGAGGAACGCGATGAGCAGGCGGATCTCCGGGCGGCCGTAGAGCCCGGCGTTGCCCGAAAAGGTCCACGGGACGCCGCGCAGGTTGAACGAGCGCAGGAACTGGTCGGCGTCGCTGTTCGAGCGCACGAGCACCGCGACGTCGTCGTACTTCCACGCGCGCGCCTCGACGCGCTCACGGATGAGCTGGGCCACCGCGTCGGCCTCCTGGCTGGCGGTCTCGTAGTGGAGGTGCTGCGGCTCGGCGCCGTCGAGCTCCCGGACCGCGGCGAGCTTCTTGGTGACGCCGTGCCGCCGGCCCTCCTCGCTCTCCTCGAGCCGGTCGGGATTGTTCAGGATGAGCCGATAGGCGGCGTCGAGGATGCGATGGTGCGAGCGGTAGTTCTCCGTGAGGACGAGGACGCGCGCCCGCGGGAAGTGCTGGAGGAATCCCCGGAAGTTCGAGACGGCCGCGCCCCGCCAGCGATAGATCGCCTGATTATCGTCCCCGACGGCGGCCACGTTCGCGTGGCGCGCGCCCAGGAGCTTCACGATCTCGAACTGCGCCCAGTTCGTGTCCTGGAACTCGTCGACCAGGATGTACTTGAAGCGCCGCTGGTAGCCGCCCAGCACGTAGGGGCGCTGGCGGAGGAGCCGGAGCGCGTGCACGATCTGGTCGCCGAAGTCGATCGCGCCGCTCGCGGCCATGAGCTCCTGGTACTTCGCGTATGTCCGCGCGAGCTCTGCGTGCTGCGCCGCGCGCGCGGCGAGCTCGGCGTCGTCGGGCGCGGCCGCCGCGAGCGCGCGGAGCCGCTCGGCGTGGGCCGCGTACGCCTCGGGCGCGATGTCCTCGTCCTTCATGCGGCTGATCAGCGTGATCATCGCCTGGAGATGCTTCGTCGGGTCGCCGAGGGGTCGGTAGCGCTCGAGCGGGAACTGGAAGAGCCGGTCGCGGAAGAAGATGACCTGCTCGGCGCGGTTCAGCACGCGGAAGTCGGGCTGGAGCCCGAGCTCGAGCGCGTGCTCGCGCAGGAGGCGGTCGCCGAAGGCGTGGAAGGTGGCGATCTCGACGTCGGCGTAGCCGTAGGGCACGAGCTGATCGACGCGCTCTTCCATCTCGGCGGCGGCCTTGTCGGTGAACGTGAGCGCCAGGATCTCCTCGGGGCGCGCCTTCTTCCGGGCGATCAGCCAGGCGATCCGGCGGGTGATGACGGTGGTCTTGCCGGTGCCGGCGCCGGCGATGATGAGCAGGGGGCCCGCGTCGTGGGTGACGGCCTCGCGCTGGGCGGCGTTGAGGCCGTCGAGGATCCGATCGCCCGCCATACACGTTCGACTATAGCAGCGGTCAGCGCCGGACGTCCGGTCCGTCCGCCAGGACCTCCTCGACGTCGCGGGGCGTGACGAGCGCGACGTCCCCCCAGATCGAACACTTGAGCGCCGCGACGGCGTTGCCGATCTCCACGGCCTCCTGGAGCTCGCGCTTGCCGAGCACGGCCCAGAGGAACCCCGCGACGTACGCGTCACCTGCGCCGAGCGGGTCGACCAGCTGGACGTTGAACCGCCGGCGCGGCCGGTAGAAGCGCCCGCCGGCCAGCACCGTCGAGCCCGCCTCGCCCTGCTGAAGACTCAGCGTGGCCTTCGGCGCGAGCCGGGCCAGCGCCTCGAGCGTCTGCTCGGCGGTGCCCGTGAGGTCGAAGATCGTGCGCGCCTCGCTCTCGCCGAGGAAGAGGTAGCGCACCTCGGGCAGCACCTCGTCGAGGAATCGGCGCGCGTCGGCGGGCGTCCAGAGGGTCGCGCGGTAGTTCACGTCGAACGCGAACGCGGCCGCCTCGCGCATGGCGCGCCGCACGAGCGCGCGCGGGCCCTCACCGAGCGCCGGCGTGATGCCCGTCAGGTGGACCAGCCGCGCGCGCCGCACCGGCTCCCAGTCTGTCTCGGCCTCCGTCATGCGGGCGAAGGCGGAGTCGCGGCGGTCGTAGAGGACGCGCACGGGCCGCGGCGCCACGCCGTACTCGACGAAGTAGAGCCCCATGCGCGCGTTCGGGCGCGTGTGGACGAAGCTGCAGTCCACGCCGTGACCGGCGAGCTCGTGCCGGGCGCGCTCGCCCCACTGATTGGCCGGCAGGGACGAGATCCACGCGACGCGGAGCCCCAGCCGCGCGCACGCGGCCGCCACGTTCGCTTCGGCGCCGCCGATCTGCACATCGAGCTGGCGGGCCGTCTCGAAGCGCGCCGGCGACGGGATGGCCAGGCGCAGGAGGATCTCGCCCAGCGTCACCAGATCGTGCATCTACGAGGCCCGCAGCTCGGGGGACCGCAGCTCGACCCTCACTTTGGTGCCGAGCATCATGTCGAGCATCACGAGCTCGGGACGCTTGTCCTGGTTGAACGTGATGCGGCCGGGCTCGCTCCGCTTGGCCCAGGAGGAGAAGCGGGTGAGATCGAAGAGCGCGATCGGCTTGCCCGACGCCGGGTCGGCCGCCATCTTCAACGCGAGGGGCACGAGCTCGGCGCGGTAGGTTCCCTGGGCGTCGTCCAGGCCCTCGTTGTCCGGCTTCTTGCGCCGGATGACGTGCGTCTGGTAACTCCCGTCCGCGGCCTGGGCCCAGCGCTCATCGGCGTAGTTGAGCGTCGCGCTCAGTGAGTCGTCCACGTGGAGCCCCTCGGGGACCGCCACCACGTCATCCGCCACGCGCAGCTTCCGCAGGAAGAAGGTCTCCCCGCGGAAGCGGTACTCGATCGTGCCGCGCGCCCAGTCGTAGGCGATGTCCGACCGCGACTCGCGCCCCCTGACGCTGAAGAAGGAGTGAGACTCGCGCGGCGCCCACCGCCCCTCCCGCAGGACGCCGCTGGACTCGATCCGGTTGGCGATGCCATCTCCCTCGCCGACGATCGTCACGTCGTAACGACCCCCCACCCGATCGACGGATTCGGTGAGGGTCCCGTCCAGGTGGTAGTTGAGCATCCCGTACAGGATTCCGGCGTCCACCGCGTAGGTGGCCCGCCGGGACTCGGCCGACGCCCGTGCGCGGTCCCACCGAAGGGCGGCCGGAGCCAGGAGAAGGGCCAAGGGAAGGGTCAGGAACCGACGACGCGAAAGGGGCTGCCTGGACATGAGTGACCGGTTCACCTATTCTAGCAGTCTCTGCGGGTATAGCTTGGCCATTCGGCCAGTCTCTTGTTAACGTAAGCGCTGGGATTCGTGGGGAAACCAAGAAACATCGCGGTCTGGGAGACTTCCGCTCGATGAAGCGCCAACCCGTCATCACCGGGCTGGGTATCGTGTCCCCGATCGG
>QHSZ01000011.1 GCA_003220595.1 Candidatus Rokuibacteriota bacterium
CTGGGCGCGCGCGAAGACGGTGACCTCGACACTGCTGCTCGACCCGACCGGGTCCGTGAACCGGGCCTACCGTGTGACGGGGACGCCGACCGTGTTCGTCGTCGGGCGCGACGGCCGGCTCGTCGCCAAAGCGGTCAGCACGATGCCGTGGACGGGCCCGGAGGGCCGAGCCTTCCTCCAGGCGCTCGTGGCGCGGTGAGGTCGCGGGCCCGCTACGTGATCATAGGCTCGCCTCGGACGGCGGGGCCCCAGCCCCGCGTTGTCCAAAGGTCCGCAATGCCATGAGCCCACTGGGCGCGGTGCGGGGAGCGACATGGAGCGACTGATCCTGAGCGGGGCGGCGCTCATCGACGGCACCGGCTCGGCACCCGTGAAGGGCCGCGCGGTGGTGGTCGAGGGCGATCGCATCGTGGCGGTGATCCCCGACGGGCGTCATCCTGCCGGCCCCACCGTCCTCGATCTCGAGGGCCTCACGCTGCTGCCCGGGCTCATCAACTGCCACGTCCACTTCTGCCTGGGCGGCGAGCCCGACCCGGCGAAGGTGCTCGCCGAGGACCCGCCGGCGACACGCGTGCTCAAGGCGGCGCTCCGCGCTCGCCAGACCGTCGAGGCGGGCGTCACCACGGTGCGCGACCTCGGTGGGATTGACGGGATCGCGCTCGCGATCCGCGACACGACGCGCGCGGGGCTCATTCCCGGCCCGCGCGTCCTGGCCGCCGCGCGCGGCATCTGCATGACGGGCGGCCACGGCTGGCAGTTCGGGCGCGAGGCCGACGGGCCGGACGAGGTGCGCAAGGCCGTGCGCGAGCAGCTCAAGGCGGGCGCGGATGTCATCAAGATCTTCGCGACCGGCGGCGTGATGACGCCGGGCGTGGAGCCGGGCTCGCCGCAGCTCACGCCCGAGGAGGTCCGCGCGGCGATCGAGGAAGCGCGGAAGGCCGGCCGCCGTACGGCCGCGCACGCTCAGGCCGAGCAGGGCATCGCCGCCTGCGTGGACGCCGGCATCGACTCGATCGAGCACGGCATCTTCCTGACCGAGCCGATCGCCCAGAAGATGGCCAAGGCCGGGATCGCGCTCGTCGCGACGCTGATCGCGCCCGAGCAGATCGTCGTCCACGGCGTCAAGGCCGGTATCCCCGAGTTCGCCGTGCGCAAGTCCGAGGCGGTGCGCGGCCGCCACCTGGAGAGCTTTCACATGGCGGTGCGCGCCGGCGTGCCGATCGCGGCCGGGACGGACGCGGGCACACCGCTCAACCCGCACGGCTCGATCGTGCCCGAGCTCGCCCTGATGGTGAAGGCGGGGATGACGCCGCTCGAGACGATCCGCGCGGCGACCGCGACGGCCGCGCGGCTCGTCGCCCTCGGGCACGAGGTCGGCACGATCGCGCCGGGCCTGGCCGCCGACCTCGTCGCGGTCGACGGCCATCCGGAGGAGCGTATCGAGGCGCTCGCCGACGTGCGGCTCGTTCTCACGAGCGGCCGGATCGTCGTGCAGCGCGTCGCCGGCGCCCCGCGTTAGGCCGGCGGCGAGTCCTGCGGCGCCGTCGGTGCGGGCGGCGCCGGGTGCGAGCGCAGGATGGAGCCCGCGACGAGCGACGCGACGATCGCCACGAGCCCGAGGAACCCCGCGAGCGCCAGCACGACCTCGCGCCCGCTGAGGGCCGGCGGCAGCGTCGTGACGGGCTCGAGCCACGCGAGTCCGAGGAAGACCCCCACGTTCACCGCGGAGCTCAGGAGAGCGAGATAGACGACTTCGCGCCGGCGCACGTCGAGCCCGCGCCAGCGGAGCACCGCGCGGCCGAGCGTCGCCGCCGCGGCCGCCGCGCCCAGCGCCAGCGCGAGGAAGATCCCGGTGAGGAACGCGGCGAAGAGCAGGACGAACGGACCGCCGACGACGAGCGGGCCCATCCCGCCCTCCGCGCGCCACGCGCGGACCATCGACGCGAGGAGATCGAGGGCTTCCCGCAGGAACGCGTAGCCGAGCGCCGTCCCCGCGAGCACCGCCGCCAGGACCACCAGCAGGACGACCGTCGTCACGGCGACGACGCCCGGCGCGCGACGAGCGCCGCGTAGCGCGTGGCCTGCCGCGCGGGACGCTCGGCGCGAGGCGACATGGCGAGTGGCCGTAGTATACCAGCCCGGCCATCCTTGACGCTGACGGCGCGCCGCGTTAGATTGACTTGGCATTCAGCCCGCGTGCGCTCGCGCGCAGGTGCGCACGCCGCCGGGCCGCGAGCGTCGGCTCGCGGTTCGCGTCGCGAGGTGTGAGAATCATCATGAGGAGGCGCTGATGTCCGCCGAGCAGGCGCGGTCCCTGTACACCTCGATGCCGGAACGTCTCGCTCGTGCGCGCACGGCGTTCGGTCGGCCCCTCACGCTCACCGAGAAGATCCTCGCCGCCCACTGCTGGGACTTTGCGAGCCAGACGTGGGAGCGTGGCCGCGCCATTCTGCGGCTGCGCGTGGACCGCGTCGGCCTGCAGGACGTCACCGGGCAGATGGCGCTCCTCCAGTTCATGCACTCGGGGCGCAAGCGCGTGGCGGTCCCGACGACGCTGCACTGCGACCACCTGATCCGCGCCGAGAGCGGCAGCGCCGACGACCTGGCGCGCGCGATCAGCGAGAACCAGGAGGTCTACGACTTCCTCCACTCGGCCTCGAAGAAGTACGGGATCGGCTTCTGGAAGCCGGGCGCCGGCATCATCCACCAGGTCGTGCTCGAGAACTACGCCTTCCCCGGCGGGCTGATGATCGGAGCGGACTCCCACACGCCCAACGGCGGCGGCCTCGGCATGCTCGCCATCGGCGTGGGCGGCGCCGACTGCGGTGAGGTGATGGCGGGGCTCCCGTGGGAGGTGCTCCACCCAAAGCTGATCGGCGTCCAGCTGACGGGCAAGCTCGCCGGGTGGACCGCGGCGAAGGACATCATCACCTACCTCTGCACGCTCCTGACCGTCAAGGGCGGCACCAACAAGATCATCGAGTACTTCGGCCCCGGCGCCGAGTCGATCAGCGCGACCGGCAAGGGGACGATCTGCAACATGGGCGCGGAGCTCGGCGCCACGACGTCCGTCTTTCCCTTCGACCCGCGCATGGCGGCGTACTTGCGCGCCACCGACCGCGCCGACCTCGCGACGCTCGCCGAGGAGTTCCGGGAGCACCTCCGGCCCGACCCCGAGGTCGTCGCGGAGCCGAAGCGCTTCTACGACGAGCTGGTCGAGATCAACCTGGACGCGCTCGAGCCGCACATGGTCGGGCCGCACTCGCCCGACCGGGGCCGACCCATCTCGAAGCTCGCCGCCGAGGTGCGGGCGAACGGCTGGCCGGCGAAGATCACCAACGCGCTCATCGGCTCCTGCACGAACTCGTCGTACGAGGACATGCGCCGCGCCGCGCACGTCGCCACGCAGGGCATCAAGGCCGGCCTCCGCGCCAAGGTCCCGTTCTGGATCACGCCGGGCTCGGAGCGGATCTACCAGACCATCAAGCGCGACGGCCTCATCGAGACCTTCCAGAAGATCGGCGGCACGGTGCTCGCGAACGCGTGCGGGCCCTGCATCGGCCAGTGGAAGCGGAGCGACGTCAAGACGGGGGAGCCGAACACGATCGTGTCGTCCTTCAACCGGAACTTCCCCGGCCGCAACGACGGCAGCGCCGCGACGCTCTCCTTCCTGACGAGCCCGGAGCTCGTCACCGCGCTCGCGTTCTCGGGCACGCTCGAGTTCGATCCCGTGCACGGCACGATTCCCGACGCGCAGGGCAAGGCGTTCCGCTTCACGCCGCCCGAGGCCGAGGAGCTGCCGCGCGACGGCTTCGCCGGCGGGGCTGCGGGGTACGAGGAGCCCGCGGCCGACGGCGAGTCGATCCAGGTCATCGTCCGGCCGAACAGCGAGCGACTGCAGATTCTAGAGCCCTTCAGGCCTTGGGACGGTAAGGATTTCATCGACTTGCCGATTCTGATAAAGACGAAAGGCAAGACGACGACCGATCATATATCGCCGGCCGGGACGTGGCTTCGCTACCGTGGGCACCTCGACAAGATCAGCGACAACATGTTCCTCGGCGCCGTGAACGCGTTCACCGGCGAGGCGGGGAAGGGCGTCAACCCCCTCACGGGGGGCGCGCCGCAGCCCTTCACGAAGATCGCGCGCGAGCTCAAGGCCAAGGGCGTGCGCTGGGTGGTCATCGGCGACGAGAACTATGGTGAAGGCTCGAGCCGCGAGCACGCGGCGATGTCGCCGCGCTACCTGGGCTGCGCCGTCGTTCTCGTCAAGAGCTTCGCCCGCATCCACGAGACGAACCTCAAGAAGCAGGGCGCCCTGCCCCTCACGTTCAAGGACCCGCGCGACTACGACCGCTTCGAGGCGCAGGACCGCGTGAGCGTCACGGGCCTCGCGGCGCTCGAGCCGGGGAAGCCCGTGAGCGTGACGATCAAGAAGCCCGACGGACGGACGCAGACCATCGAGGCGCTCCACAGCCTCACCAGGGAGCACATCACGTGGTTCAAGGCCGGGTCGGCGCTGAACGCGGCCCAGGGGGACAGGAAGTAAATGGCGGGCAGGGTCAAGCTCCCGAAGGGCGAGAAGATCACGATCGACCACGGCAAGCTCCGGGTCCCGGACAACCCGATCATCGCGTTCATCGAGGGTGACGGCACCGGCCCGGACATCTGGCGCGCGTCCGTGCGCGTGCTCGACGCGGCGGTCGAGCAGTCCTACCGCGGGAAGAAGAAGATCGCCTGGGTCGAGGTGTACGCGGGTGAGAAGGCGCAGGCCGTCTACGGCCGCGATTGCCCGCCGAACCTCCTGCCCGAGGAGACGCTCGACGTCATCCGTGAGTACCTGGTCGCGATCAAGGGCCCGCTCACCACGCCGATCGGTGAAGGGTTCCGCTCGCTGAACGTGACGCTTCGTCAAGTGCTCGACCTGTATGTCTGCCTGCGCCCGGTCAAGTACTTCAAGGGTGTGCCGTCTCCGGTCAAACGGCCGGACAAGGTGGACATGGTCATCTTCAGGGAGAACACGGAGGACATCTACGCGGGGATCGAGTGGGAGCAGGGGACGCCGGAGGCGAAGAGGGTGGTGGATTTCCTCCAGAAGGAGATGAAGGTCACCAAGATCCGCTTCCCCGGCACCTCGTCCATCGGCATCAAGCCCATCTCCAAGGAAGGCTCCGAGCGGCTGATCCGCGCGGCGATCCGCTACGCGATCGAGAACAACCGGAAGAACGTGACGCTCGTCCACAAGGGGAACATCCAGAAGTACACGGAAGGGATGTTCATGAAGTGGGGCTACGCGCTCGCGAAGCGCGAGTTCGGCGACAAGACCGTGTCGTGGGACGACTGCGGCGGCAAGCCGCCGGCCGGCAAGATCCTCATCAAGGACGCGATCACCGACGCGTTCCTCCAGCAGATCCTCACGCGCCCGGACGAGTTCGACGTGATCCCCGCCCCGAACCTCACGGGCGATCTCCTCTCCGACGCGCTCGCCGCCCAGGTGGGCGGGATCGGGATCGCGCCGGGCGCCAACATCAACTACGAGACCGGCCACGCGCTCTTCGAGGCGACGCACGGCACGGCGCCGAAGTACGCCGGCCAGGACAAGGTCAACCCGGGCTCGGTCATCCTCTCGGGCGAGATGATGCTGCGTTACATGGGCTGGAGCGACGCGGCGGACCGGATCATCGGGGGGCTCGAGAAGACGATCCAGTCGAAGGTGGTGACGTACGACTTCGCGCGGCTCATGGAAGGGGCGACGGAGGTGAAGTGCTCGGAGTTCGGGACGGCGATCATCAAGAGCATGGCGTCGCTGTAGACGGTACCGGGAGATGGGGATGCAGCTCGGCAGGGCGGAGATCCTGAGCACGAAGCAGCCGCGACCCAAGATCACGGTGGTGGGCGCGGGCAACGTCGGCGCCTCTGTCGCCCAGTACGCCGTCGAGAAGGAGCTCGGGGACGTCGTTCTGGTGGACGTGATCGAGGGCGTGCCGCAGGGCAAGGCCCTCGATCTGGCCCAAGCGGGACCGATTCACGGCTACGACTCCCGCCTGATCGGCTCGAACGGCTACGACGAGAGCGCGAACTCCGACATCGTGGTCATCACCGCGGGGCTGGCGCGCAAGCCCGGCATGACCCGCGACGACCTCCTCTTCAAGAACGCGGAGATCGTCGGGAGCGTCGTGGACCAGGTCGTGGGGCGCTCGAAGCAGGCGATCCTGATCCTCGTCACGAACCCCCTGGACGCGATGGTCCAGCTCGCGTGGAAGCGGTCGGGGTGGGCACCCGAGCGCGTGATCGGCATGGCGGGGGTCCTCGACTCGTCGCGCTTCCGTACGTTCATCGCGCGCGAGCTCAACGTCTCGGTCGAGAACGTGACGGCCTTCGTGCTGGGCGGCCACGGTGACACGATGGTGCCACTGCCGCGCTACTCGACGGTCGCCGGGATCCCGATCACCGAGCTCCTGCCGAAGGCCACGATCGACGCGCTCGTGCAGCGCACGGCCAACGGCGGCGCGGAGATCGTCGGCCTGCTCAAGACCGGCAGCGCCTACTACGCGCCCGCGGCCTCCACGGTCGAGATGGTCGAGGCCATCCTGAAGGACAAGAAGAAGATCCTGCCGTGCGCCGCGTACCTGAACGGCCAGTACGGCGTGCGCGGCCTCTACGTCGGCGTGCCGGTGAAGCTCGGCCGCGCCGGTGTGGAGCAGGTCATCGAGATCACGCTCGCGCCCGACGAGCAGGCCGCGTTCGACAAGTCGGCCGCGGCCGTGCGCGAGCTTGTCGACAAGCTGAAGCTCTAGGCGGAGCCGATGCGCGACATCCACACGAGCGCGATCGTCGACGCGGTCAAGAAGCTCTGCATGGACGCGAATCTCGACCTGGAGCCGGACATGCTCCGCGCGTTCGACCGGGCGCTCGCGACCGAGCGCTCGCCGGCGGGCCGGCAGGTGCTCCAGACGCTCAAGCAGAACGCCGAGATGGCGCGGACGCAGCGTATCCCGTACTGCCAGGACACGGGCTTCGTCGTGTGCTTCGTCGAGCTCGGCCAGGACGCGCACGTCACGGGCGGGGCCCTCGACGCCGCGATCAACGAGGGCGTGCGGCAGGGCTACACCGAGGGCTACCTGCGCGCGTCCATCGTGCGCTCGCCCTTCGACCGCGTGAACACGGGCGACAACACGCCCGCGGTCATCCACGTGGACGTCGTCCCCGGCGCGACCCTCAAGCTCATGCTCATGGCGAAAGGGGGCGGCTGCGAGAACCGGTCGAAGTACAGGATGCTCACGCCCGCCGAGGGCACGTCCGGCGTGAAGGAGTGGATCCTCGAGTGCGTCCGCACGGCCGGCCCCGACGCGTGCCCGCCGCTCATCCTGGGCGTCGGCGTCGGCGGGACGTTCGAGAAGGCCGCGCTCCTGTCGAAGAAGGCGCTCTTCCGTGAGCTCGGCTCGCCGAACCCCGATCCGGTCGTCGACGCGCTCGAGACGGAGCTTCTCGACCGAGCGAACCGGCTGGGGATCGGCCCCCAGGGCTACGGCGGCGACACGACGGCGTTCGGCATCCACATCCTCACGTACCCCTGCCACATCACGTCCTTGCCCGTCGCCGTCACCATCGAGTGTCACGCGCATCGGCACAAGGAGGTGACGCTGTGAGCCGCGTGCACCAGGAAGCGACGCTGTGAGCGTCACGACGGCCGCGGACGGGATCAAGGAGGTTGCGCCGCCGCTCAGCGACGCCGACGTCGAGTCGCTCAAGGCCGGTGACCGCGTGCGCATCACGGGCGTCCTCTACACGGCGCGCGACGCCGCCCACGGCCGCCTGCTCCCGCTCATCGAGAAGGGCGCGCCCCTGCCCATCGACGTCCGCGGCCAGATCATCTACTACACGGGGCCGTCGCCGGCGCGGCCGGGCAGCATCGTCGGCTCGATCGGCCCGACGACGGCGAGCCGGATGGACACGTACGTGCCGGCGCTCCTCGGACTCGGGCTCAAGGGCACGATCGGCAAGGGCTACCGCGGGCAAGCGGTGAAGGACGCCCTTCGCCAGCACAAGGGCGTGTACTTCGGCGCGATCGGCGGCGCCGGGGCCGTGCTCTCCCAGTTCGTCAAGAAGCTCTCGATCGTCGCCTACGAAGATTTGGGTACCGAGGCTATTCGTCGTCTCGAAGTCGAGGCCTTCCCGGCCATCGTCGTCAACGACTGCCACGGCGGCGACCTCTACCAGGACGGGATGAAGGCCTACGCCCGGGAGGACACATGATCCGTCAGCCTGCCGGCGCGGCGCGGCCACCGATCGCGGCGGCGCATCTGCGCACCGACGCGTGGTGGGTGCTGCCGGTCACCGTCGTGATCGTGCTCGGCGCCTTCGTCGTCTACTCGACGTGGGCGGCGCTCCAGAACGCCCACTATTTCTTCGCGCCCTACCTGTCGCCGTTCTACTCGCCCTGCCTCTCGCAATCGTGCCTGCACCTGACGTTCGGCGTCGGCCTGCCGGACGTCTCGTTCCCGATCGTCGGCGTGGTCTCGCCCGCGTTCCTCATCCTCTGGGGTCCCGGCCTGTTCCGGCTGACGTGCTACTACTACCGGAAGGCCTATTACCGGTCGTTCTGGCTGGCGCCCGCGGCCTGCGCCGTGCGCGACGTCAAGCGCGCCTACACGGGCGAGACGCGCTTCCCGCTGATCCTCCAGAACTTCCACCGCTACGCCTGGTACGTCGCGGTCGTCTTCATCGTGCTGCTCACCTGGGACGCCCTGCTCGCGTTCCGGTTCCCCAACGGCTTCGGGATCGGCGTCGGGACGGTCGTCATGTGGGTCAACGTGATCCTCCTGGCGGCCTACACCTTCTCGTGCCACTCGTGCCGGCACGTGTGCGGCGGGCACGTCGACGTGTTCTCGAGGGCGCCCGGCCGCTACCGGGTCTGGCACGTCCTCAGCTGGCTGAACGAGCGCCACCCGACCTACGCGTGGCTGTCGCTCTTCAGCGTGGGGCTCACCGATCTCTACATCCGGCTGGTGTCCATGGGCATCATCCGCGATCTGAGGATCCTTTGATGCGCTGCCGACTGACTTCGCCTCACTTCGTTCTCGGTCGTCGCCTGTCCTCACGTACAACCGCGTACGCTCCGGCAGGCTCCTTCCTCGGGCCTCGTGAGGCTCGCCATTCGGCATCGCGGCAGACCGCAATCGCGGTTGTGGAGATCCTCTGATGGCTGGCGACGACTACGAGAGCCACGAGCATGACGTCCTCGTCATCGGCGCCGGGGGCGCCGGACTGCGCGCGGCCATCGAAGCCGCGGCCCAGGGCGTCTCGGTCGGTCTCGTCTGCAAGTCTCTCCTCGGCAAGGCGCACACGGTGATGGCCGAGGGCGGCATCGCGGCGGCGCTCGGCAACGTGTGGCCGGAGGACAACTGGCAGGTGCACTTCCGCGACACGATGCGCGGCGGCAAGATGCTCAACAACTGGCGGATGGCGCAGCTGCACGCCCAGGAGGCGCCGGAGCGCGTGCTGGAGCTGGAGCGCTGGGGCGCGCTCTTCGACCGCACCAAGGACGGCCGCATCCTCCAGCGCGACTTCGGCGGGCACCGCTACGCGCGCCTGGCGCACGTGGGCGACCGGACCGGCCTCGAGATGATCCGGACACTCCAGTACCACGGCATCCACCAGGGCATCGACGTCTACATGGAGTGCAAGATCGAGCGGCTCCTGAAGGACGGTGAGCGCGTCTGCGGCGCGTTCGGGTACTGGCGCGAGACCGGGAAGTTCGTCCTCTTCAAGGCGAAGGCGATCGTGCTCGCCACCGGCGGCATCGGCAAGGCGTGGAAGATCACGTCCAACTCCTGGGAGTACACGGGCGACGGTCACGCGCTGGCCCTCTGGGCGGGCGCCGACCTGATCGACATGGAGTTCGTCCAGTTCCACCCGACGGGGATGGTCTGGCCGCCGTCGGTGCGGGGCATCCTCGTCACCGAGGGGGTGCGTGGCGACGGCGGCACGCTCAGGAACAAGAACGGCGAGCGCTTCATGTTCAACTACATCCCGGAGTTCTTCAAGGGGGAGACCGCGGACAACGAGGCGGAGGCCGACCGCTGGTACGAGGACAAGAGGAACAACCGGCGCACGCCGGACCTGCTGCCGCGCGACGAGGTCGCGCGGGCGATCAACACCGAGGTCAAGGCCGGGCGCGGCAGCCCCCACGGCGGCGCGTTCCTCGACATCTGCACGCGCCGCCCCGCCGACTACATCAGGAAGCGCCTGCCCTCCATGTACCACCAGTTCAAGGAGCTGGCGGACGTGGACATCACCAAGGAGCCGATGGAGGTCGGGCCGACCTGCCACTACGTGATGGGCGGCGTCCGCGTGGACGCGGACAGCGCCGCGGCGACGGTGCCCGGGCTCTTCGCCGCCGGCGAGGTCGCGGGCGGCATGCACGGTGCCAACCGCCTCGGCGGCAACTCGCTCTCCGACCTGCTCGTCTTCGGCCGCCGTGCGGGGCTCTCGGCGGCGCTCTACGCGAAGAACCGCGGCGGCCAGCTCACCGTGGACCAGGGGCAGGTCGAGGCCGTCGCGCGTGAGGTCATCGCGCCGTTCGACCGGGCACACGGGGAGAACCCGTACGCGCTCCAGGCCGAGCTGCAGGAGACGATGCAGACCCTCGTCGGGATCATCCGGACCGAGAGCGAGCTCCGAGAGGCGCTCGGGAAGATCGAGCGGCTCAAGGCGCGGGCCGTGCGCGTCGGCGTGGACGGCAACCGCCAGTACAACCCCGGCTGGCACACGGCCCTGGACCTGAAATCGCTGCTGACCGTCGCCGAGTGCTGCGCCACGGCCGCGCTCGAGCGCACGGAGAGCCGCGGCGGCCACACGCGCGATGACCACCCCTACACGGACGATCAGTGGGGCAAGGTCAACGTGGTGCAGCGCCTCGAGGGCGCGGACCTCCGGCTTCGCCGCGAGGCCCTGCCCGAGATGCCCGCCGAGCTGAAGGCGCTCTTCCAGGAGCGCAAGTGATGGCGACCGTCACGATGCGCGTCTTTCGCGGCGACGCCGGTGGTGGCTCGTTCAAGGACTACCGCGTGGAGGCCGACGAGGGCATGGTCGTCCTCGACGTCATCCACCGTCTCCAGGCCACGCAGGCCAACGACCTGGCCTGCCGCTGGAACTGCAAGGCGGGCAAGTGCGGCTCATGCAGCGCCGAGGTCAACGGCAAGCCGCGCCTCATGTGCATGACCCGAATGAACCTGTTCCGCGAGGGCGAGATCATCTCGGTCGCGCCGATCCGCGCCTTCCCGATCATCAGGGACCTCGTCACGAACGTCGCCTACAACTACGAGAAGGCGAAGGCGATCCCGCCGCTCCGGCTCAAGCCGCCTGAGGCCGACGGCACCTACCGGATGATGCAGGAGGACATCGACCGCATCCAGGAGTTCCACAAGTGCATCGAGTGCTTCCTCTGCCAGGACGTGTGCCACGTCATCCGTGACCACGAAGCGCACAAGAAGGCGTTCGCCGGGCCGCGCTTCTTCATCAAGCTCGCGGGGCTCGAGATGCACCCGCTCGACGCGGCCGATCGGACGCCGTTCGTGCGGCGCGAGGCCGGGATCGGCCTGTGCAACATCACGAAGTGCTGCACGGAGGTGTGCCCGGAGCACATCCACATCACGGACAACGGCATCATTCCGCTGAAGGAGCGGATGGCCGACAGCTTCGACCCGATCGTCCGGCTCCTGCGACGATTCAGAGGCATGCGAAAGGACGGCGCGTGACGGAGCCCCACGCGTCGCCCGCGGGCCTCCGCCGGCCCGCGCCGCTTTCATGAAGGTCCACGAGTACCAGGCCAAGGCGCTGCTGCGCGAGTTCGGCGTTCCGGTGCCCAACGGCGAGGTCGCGAGCTCGCCCGCCGACGCGAAGGTCGTCGCGGCGCGGATCGGCGGCAAGGTGGTCGTGAAGGCGCAGGTGCACGCGGGCGGGCGCGGCAAGGCGGGCGGCATCAAGCCCGCCGACGGCGCGACGGAAGCTGAGGCCGCGGCGAGACAGATCCTCGGCATGCGGCTCCGGACGCCGCAGACGCCGCCCGAGGGCCTCGAGGTGCGCTCGGTGCTCGTCGAGGAGGCGTCGGCGATCGAGCGCGAGCTCTACCTCTCGATCACGCTCGACCGCGCCCGAAGCGCGCACGTGGTGATGGCCTCCCAGGCCGGCGGCATGGACATCGAGGAGGTCGCCGCGCGGACGCCCGAGAAGATCCTCCGCGAGTGGGCCCATCCGGCGCTCGGCCTCGCCGACTTCCAGGCGCGGCGCCTCGCCTTCGGGCTGGGCCTCGCGGGCGATCAGTTCAAGCAGGGCGTCGGGCTGCTCAAGAGCCTCTTCGCCTTCTACCTCGCGAAGGACTGCTCGCTCGCCGAGATCAACCCCCTGGTCGTCACCGGCGACGGCCGGGTGCTCGCCCTCGACGCGAAGCTCACCTTCGACGACAACGCGCTCTCTCGCCACCCGGAGCTCGTGGCCCTCCGCGACGTCCGCGAGGAGGACCCACTCGACGTCGAGGCGTCCAAGTACGGCCTCAACTACATCAAGCTCGACGGCACCGTGGGCTGCATGGTGAACGGCGCCGGCCTCGCGATGGCGACGATGGACATCATCAAGCTCGCGGGCGGCGAGCCGGCGAACTTCCTCGATGTCGGCGGCGGCGCTTCGCCCGAGCAGATCGAGAACGCATTCCGCATCCTCTCCTCGGACCCGAGCGTGAAGGCCGTCTTCATCAACGTGTTCGGCGGGATCCTCCGCGTCGACCGCCTCGCCGAGGGCGTGATCGCCGCCGTCACGAAGCTCGGGCTCAAGCTCCCCATCGTGCTCCGCGCGGAGGGCACGAACGTGGAGCTGGGCAAGCGGATGCTCGCCGAGTCGGGCCTGGCGCTCGTGATGGCCGACGACATGGGCGACGGCGCGCGCAAGGTCGTGGCGCTCGCGAAGGGTGCGAAGTGAGCGTCCTCGTCTCGCAGGCCACGCGCGTGGTGGTCCAGGGCATCACCGGCCGCGAGGGGGCGTTCCACGCCGCGCGCTGCAAGGAGTACGGCACCACCGTCGTCGGCGGGGTGACGCCGGGCAAGGGCGGGACGACGCACGAGGGCTTCCCCGTCTGGAACACGGTGACGGAGGCGGTCGAGGCCGAGGCCGCCGACTGCGCCCTGATCTTCGTGCCGCCGTTCGCGGCGGCCGACGCCATCATGGAGTCCGCGACCGCCGGCGTGCCGCTGGTCGTGTGCATCACCGAGGGGATCCCGGTCGCGGACATGGTGCGCGTGAAGCACTACCTCGCCGAGAAGCCGACGCGCCTCGTCGGGCCGAATTGTCCCGGCGTCATCACGCCGGGCGAGGCGAAGGTCGGCATCATGCCGGGACACATCCACACGCCCGGACCCGTCGGCGTCGTCTCGCGCAGCGGCACCCTGACCTACGAGGTCGTGGGCCAGCTGACGGGCCGCGGGATCGGCCAGTCCTCGTGCGTCGGGATCGGCGGCGACCCCGTGAACGGCACGAGCTTCGTCGACGTGCTCTCACTCTTCGCCGACGATCCCGCGACCGAGGCGATCATGCTGATCGGCGAGATCGGCGGGACGGCCGAGGAGGACGCGGCGGCCTTCATCCAGAGCCGCGTGAAGAAACCGGTCGTGGCCTTCGTCTGCGGCCAGACCGCGCCGCCCGGCCGGCGCATGGGCCACGCGGGCGCCATCATCGCGGGGGGCAAGGGCACGGCGGCGGAGAAGATGGCCGCGCTGGCGAAGGCGGGGGCCACGCTCGTCCGGAGTCCCGCCGACATGGGCGCGACGGTCGCGAAGGTGCTCGGGAAGTGACGCCGCGATGACGATCGAGCGGACGCTCGCGATCATCAAGCCGGACGCCGTCGCCAAGGGCGTCGCCGGCCAGATCCTCACGCGCATCGAGAACGCGAGCTTCAAGGTGCTGGCGGCGAAGATGCTCCAGCTGGCGCCCGAGCAGGCGCGGAGCTTCTACGGCGTCCACAGGAACCGCCCCTTCTACCAGAGCCTCTGCGCGTTCATGACCCAGGGGCCCTGCATCGCGATGGTGCTCGAAGGCGAGAACGCGATCCAGCGCTGGCGCGATCTCATGGGCGCGACGGACTTCACGAAGGCCGCGCCCGGGACGATCCGCAAGGACTTCGCGTCCTCGATCGAGGCCAACGCGGTGCACGGCTCCGACTCGCCCGCCTCGGCGGTCGTCGAGATCGCGTTCTTCTTCTCGAGTCTCGAGATCTGCCCGCGATAGCGCCCGACGCCGCACGCCTCGGGCGGGACCGGGGCCGCGGAGCGGCGGTGTCGGCCTCAGCGCGCGGCGCCGCGCATGGACGCGGGCTGGCCCGGGAGGCTGAGCCGCTTGCCGGTGTCCGTCACCTTCGTGCCGTCCACCCTCAGAATCGACACGTCGCGATCGGTGTAGTTGCCCACGTAGAGATACTTGCCGTCGGGGCTGAAGACGACGCCCTCGGGCAGGCCACCTACCTCGACCTCGCCGACCTTCGTCACCTTCTTGCCGTCGATCTTCAGCACGACGACCTTGCCCGCCTTGTTGGCGAACCAGGCGTTCTTCGCCACGCCGGCGCTCCCGTTCAGGAGGATCGCGACGGCGATCTCGCCCGTCGGGCTGATCGCGAGGCCCTCGGGCGCGTCTCCGACGACGACGCGGTCGATCACGCGCGGCGGGCTCGCCTCAAGGTCGATCACGCTGACGGTGTCCACGTGCCCGTCCGAGCCCCCGGCGTTGCCATTGTCCGCGGTGAGCGCGAGCCGGCCGTCGGGTGTGACGTCGATGTTGTAGGGCCAGAGGCCGACGGGCATGTCGTACTTCGTGTAGGTGACCTTCTCGCCGTTGACCTCGAGCATGGCCACCTTGTGGTTGGGGAACTTCGCGGCGAGGGCGCGGCGGCCGTCCGGCGTGAAGACCACGGCGGCGACCTGCTCACCGATCACGACCGTGTCGACCACCTTCACGGTCTTGCCCTGGATCGAGAGCACGCTGATCGAGTTGTCGGCGCGGTTGGCCACGAGCGCGAGCGTGCCCTGCCGGTTGATCGCGAGCCCCGACGGCTGCTTGCCGACCTCGACGGTCGTGAGGAGCGCGGGCGGGCTCGTCGTGAGGTCGATGACGTAGAGCTTGGTGTCGGGCACAGCCTTAAAGCCGCCACCGTCCTGGACCACGTCCATCGAGTTGGCGACGAGCGCGAGCGTTCCGTCGGGGGTGATCTGGAGGTTGGTCGGAGGGCCGAAGACCGAGTTCATCAGGGGGAGACTCGCGACGATCCTCGGCGCCTCGCGGTTCGCGATGTCCACGATCGAGATCGTGTCCTTCCCGGGCGCCCGGACCACGACCTTGCCGGCGTCGTCCCAGCCGACCTTCTCGTCGTTGCCGACGAGCATGAGCTGCGCGCTCGCGCGCGACGCGAACGCGAGCGCGAGCGCGCCGACGAGCAGCAGGGCCGCGGTGAGGTGGGTCGAGCATGAGCGCCGCATGGTGTCCCTCCGGGTTCGTGTCGGGGTGGTCGCGTCGGGATGCTATGCGTGCCCGGCGGCCGCGTCAACCCCGGCGTTGACGCACCGCGACGCCCGGGCGGCGTTTCCGCTAGAATCGTCGCGTGCGGGACCTCCCGGAGCGCTTCAACGCCGCCGCCTTCTTCGTGGATCGCCACCTGGCCGAGGGCCGCGGCGGCCGCATCGCCTTCCGCTTCGCCGGACACTCGATCAGCTACGCGGAGCTGGCCGAGCGCGTCGAGCGCGCCGCGGCCACGCTCGCCCGCCGCTCGGTGGAGATCGAGAACCGCGTGCTCCTCGTCCTCGACGATACGCCGGCGTTCGCCGCGGCGTTCTGGGGCGCGGTGCGACTCGGCGCCGTGGCCGTGCCGGTCAACACGCTGATGGCGGACGCGGAGTACGAGTTCCTCCTGAACGACAGTCGCGCGAAGGTGGCGGTGGCGGAGTCGGCGCTCGCCGTGCGGCTCCGCGCGCTGCGCTCCCGATGCCCATGGCTCCGCGAGGTCCTCACGGCGGACGATCTCGAGCGCGAGCCCGGCGCCCGCGTCGAGCCCGCGGCAACCTGCCGCGAGGACGTCGCGTACTGGGGCTACACCTCGGGCTCGACGGGCCGGCCCAAGGCGGCCGTCCACGGTCATCAAGACTTCGTGCGCGCGGCAGAGCTGGTGGGCTCGGCCGTCTTCGGCATCGGCCCGGACGACCTCACGTACTCGGCGTCGAAGCTCTACTTCGCGTTCGGCCTCGGCAACACGCTCTACTTCCCGGCGCTCCCGGGCGCGGCGGCGGTGCTCGTCCCGGAGCGGACGACGCCCGAGCGTGCCTTCGAGACGATCGCCGCCGAGCGGCCGACGATCTTCTTCGCCGTCCCGACGCTCTACGCGCGGATGCTCCAGGTGGCCGAGACGGAGCACCGCTGGGACCTCTCCTCGCTGCGCTTCTGCGTCTCCTCCGGCGAGACGCTGCCGCCGGCGATCTTCGACGCCTGGGCCGACCGCTTCGGCCTCGAGCTCGTGGAGGTGGTCGGCTCCACCGAGGCGCTCCACGACTTCATCGCGAACCGGCCGGGTAAGGCGCGGCGCGGCTCGGCGGGACAGCTCGTGCCGGGCTTCGAGGCGAAGCTGGTGGACGACGCGGGCCAGCCGGTCGGGCCGGGCGCCGCGGGCCACCTCCTGATCAAGGGGCCGACGACGTCGCCCTTCTACTGGAACCGCGTCGAGCGCACGCGCGCGACGATGCTTGGCGAGTGGCTCAGGACGGGCGACGTGTTCGTCCAGGACGAGGACGGCGGCTTCACCTTCGCCGGGCGGGCCGACGACATGGTGAAGGTGAGCGGGCTCTGGGTCTCGCCCGCGGAGGTGGAGGCGCACCTGGCGCAGCATGCCGCCGTGCTGGAGGCCGGCGTGGTCGGGCGCCGGGACGCCGCCGGGCTCACGCGGATCCACGCGGCGGTGGTCCTGAAGGACGGCGCGCGGGCGTCGGACGCGCTCGCCCAGGAGCTCAGGGGGTTCGTCGCCGCCCGCGCGGCGGGCTACAAGGTGCCCCAGGCGATCGAGTTCGTCGCCGAGCTGCCCAAGACGGCCACGGGCAAGATCCAGCGCTTCCGCCTCCGGGACGGGGCCTGAGCGGCGTGCGTGTCGTCGCCGAGCGGGTCTCGAAGACGTACGCCGACCGGCTCGGCCAGCCCGTGGAGGCCCTCCGCGACGTGAGCCTCGCGGTGGACGCCGAGGAGTTCGTCGCGCTCCTCGGCCCGTCGGGCTGCGGCAAGTCCACGTTCCTCAACATCGTCGCGGGGCTCCTCCGGCCGAGCGCGGGCGACGTCTTCCTCGAGGGCGCGCTCAGGCCGGCACAGTCGGCGACCGCGATGGTCTTCCAGGAGTTCGCGCTGCTCCCGTGGCGGACCGTGCAGGCGAACGTCGAGTTCGGGCTGGAGGAGCTGGGTGTGTGCGCGCGCGAGCGCGTGGCGCGGGCGCGCGACTACATCGCGCTCACGGGACTCGCCGGCTTCGAGGCGAAGTACCCGCACCAGCTCTCCGGCGGCATGCGCCAGCGTGTCGGGATCGCGCGCGCCCTCGCCGTGGACCCGGCGGTGCTCCTGATGGACGAGCCCTTTTCGGCGCTCGACGCGCAGACGCGCCAGCTCATGCAGGAGGAGCTGCTCCTCATCTGGGAGCGGACCCGCAAGACGATCCTCTACGTCACGCACAACATCCAGGAGGCCGTGTACCTCGCGGACCGCGTCGTCGTCCTCTCGCGCCGGCCCGGGCGTGTGCTGGCGACGGTGCCGGTCGAGCTCGACCGGCCGCGCGTCGAGGCGCTCCTGGGCACGCCCGAGTTCGCCGCGGCGGTCGAGCGCATCTGGTCGCTGATCAAGGGCGAGGCGCGGCGCGCGCTCGAGGAGGCGCAGTGAGCGACGCGCGCCTGTCTCGGGCCACCCACGGTGCGCGCCGGCCTCGCGGACCCCGGTACAAGTGAGCACGCGGATCCCGGCGCCGGACCGCACGCGCGCCCTCGAGCGGCGCGACCACCCGGCGCTCCGCGTCGCGGCCCTCGTCGCCCTCCTCGTGCTCTGGGAGCTCCTCACGCGCACGGGTCGGATTCCCGCGCTCTTCCTGCCGTCGCCGCTCGGCGTGATCAACGCCGGCGTCGAGATGGCGCGGTCGGGGGAGCTCGCGACCCACGTCGCGACGAGCCTCCGGCGCATCGCCCTGGGCTTCGGGCTCGGCGCCCTCGGCGGGGTCTCGGTCGGGCTCGTCACCGGTTTCTGGAGCGTTGCGGAGGCCGTCGGCAACCCGCTGATCGCGGCGACCTTTCCGATCCCGAAGATCGCGCTGCTGCCGCTCCTGATCCTCTGGCTCGGGATCGGCGAGGCGTCGAAGGTCGCGGTGATCATGCTCGGCGTCTTCTTCCCGATGGCGATCAACACCCACACGGGCGTGCGCACCGCCGACCCGCTCCTGATCCGCGCCGCGGCGAGCTTCGGCGCCGGGCGCGTGAGCCTCGTCCGAAAGGTCCTGCTGCCCTCGGCGCTCCCGATGATCTTCGCGGGCCTCAAGCTGGGCGCCGGGACGGCGCTCCTCCTGCTCGTCGCCGCGGAGATGATCGCGGCCAACGCCGGCATCGGCTTTCTCATCCTCCACGCGCAGAACCTCATGGAGACGACGAAGCTCATGGTGGGGATCGTCCTGCTCTCCCTGCTGGGCGTCGCCTCGCACTGGCTCCTCGTCCGGCTCGAGCGCGCCGCGCTACCATGGAAGACGCCGTGAACAGGAGGGGGGCGGTCGTGCCGAGACGTCTGGCCGCGCTGCTGGTGGCCGTGCTGGTCTGGGGCGGGGTGTCGGAGGCCCCGGCGCAGGGCCAGAAGGTGAAGCTCGGCGTGCTCAGGCTGACGTCGTCCGCGGTCCTGTTCGTCGGTGCCGAGAAGGGCTACTTCAAGGAGTTCGGCATCGAGCCCGAGTTCGTCTTCTTCGAGGCGGCCCAGCCGATCGCCGTCGCGATCGCCTCGGGCGACCTCGAGGTCGGCGCGACGGGGCTCACGGCCGGCCTCTACAACATCGTCGCGGGCGGCGTGCCGATCTGGATCGTCGCCGACAAGGGCCGCGAGTGGCCCGACCACAACCTGACCGCGCTCGTCGTCCGGAAGGACCTGTACGACGCCGGCGTCCGCACGCTGCGCGACCTCAAGGGAAAGAAGATCGGCGTCACGCAGATCGGCTCGACCTTTCACTACAACGTGGGCCGGCTGCTCGAGAAGGAGGGGATGGCGCCGGGCGAGGTCGAGCTGGTCCCGCTCCAGTCCCTCGGCGCCGTGGCCGACGCGCTCACCGCGAAGCGGCTCGACGCCGTGGCGACGGCCGAGCCCTTCGTCTCCCGGCTCGAGACGAGCGGCGTCGGCGTCACGCTCATCCGCACCGGCGACTCGCTGCCGTGGCAGATCGCCGTGATGCTCTACGCCGACCGGTTCGCCCGGGACCGCGCCCGCGCCGTGGCGTTCATGAAGGGCTACGTCAAGGCCTCGCGCCACTACTTCGATTCGGTGGTCAAGCGGCGCGCGGGCCCGGAGTACGACGAGATCGTGGCGATCACCGCGACGTACACCGGCGCGCGGCCCGAGCTGATCCGCCGCGGCTTCCCCTACCAGGATCGCGACGGCCGGCTCATGCCCGGCGACATCGGCCGCCAGACGGCGTGGTGGTTCGCGCAGGGGCTCGTCAAGGCGCCGATTCCGGATCGGGACATCGTGGACGAGAGCTTTCTCCGCGAGGCCCTCAAGGGGATGCCGTGACGCCGCGGCGCGGGCCGGCCGTGACCGTACGGCGGATCGGCAAGGTGCTCGTCGCGAACCGCGGGGAGATCGCGGTGCGCGTGATCCGCGCCTGTCGCGAGGCGGGGATCGCCTCCGTCGCCGTCTTCTCGGAGGCCGACCGCGAGGCGCTCCACGTCCTGGCGGCCGACGAGGCCTACCCGATCGGGCCGCCGCCCGCCGCCGAGAGCTACCTGGCGATCGAGAAGCTGATCGCGGTCGCCAGGAGGGCCGGCGCCGACGCGGTCCACCCGGGCTACGGCTTCCTCGCCGAGAACGCGGCCTTCGCCGAGGCGTGCGCCGGCGCGGGCCTCACGTTCATCGGGCCGCCGCCCGCGGCGATCCGCGCGATGGGTGACAAGACCGCGGCGCGCCGGATCGCGCGCGACCTGGGCGTGCCGATGGTCGCCGGCACCCTCGAGCCCGTCACGTCGGACGCCGACGCCCGCGCGGCGGCGCGTGGGATCGGCTACCCGCTCATGATCAAGGCCGCGCACGGTGGCGGCGGCAAGGGGATGCGCCTCGTCCGGCAGGAGCGCGAGCTCGAGGCGGCGCTCCGGATGGCGCGGCACGAGGCCGCGGCGGCCTTCGGCGAGAGCGCGGTCTACCTCGAGCGGTACGTGGCCGAGCCACGCCACATCGAGGTCCAGGTGCTCGCCGACGCCCACGGCCGTGTGATCCATCTGGGCGAGCGCGAGTGCTCGATCCAGCGGCGCCACCAGAAGCTCGTCGAGGAGTGCCCCTCGCCCTTCGTGGACGCCGCGATGCGAGAGCGGATGGGCGAGGCCGCGTGCCGCCTCGCCACGGCCGCCTCATACGTGAACGCGGGCACGGTCGAGTTCCTCGTGGACGCCGAGCGTCGCTTCTACTTCCTCGAGATGAACACGCGGCTCCAGGTGGAGCACCCCGTGACCGAGATGGTCACGGGGATCGACCTCGTCCGCGAGCAGCTCCGGATCGCCGCGGGCGAGCCCCTGCGCCACGCGCAGGCCGACGTCGCGTGGCGCGGCGCCGCGATCGAGTGCCGCATCAACGCCGAGGATCCGTTCGGGGGGTGGCTACCGTCGCCGGGCACGATCACCGGGCTCCGCGCGGCGACGGGCCCGTGGGTGCGCGACGACTCCGGCGTCTACGAGGGCTACACCGTGCCGCGCTACTACGACACGCTCGTCGCCAAGCTGATCGTCTGGGGCGCCGACCGCGCGGCGGCGATCGCCCGCATGGCGCGGGCGCTCGCCGAGTACAAGGTGGTCGGCGTGCGCACGACGATCCCGGTCCTGATGCAGATCGTGAGGCATCCGGACTTCGGCGCGGGCCGCCTCTCGACCGGCTTCCTCGACCGGATCCTGCCGGAGGTCCGGAGGTCCGCCGGCGCGCTGCGCTCGATCGCCCTGATCGCCGCGGTCCTGGCCGAGTACGAGCGCCTCGGCCACCGGACGATCGCCGAGCTGGATGCCGGGGATCAGAACGCGTGGCGCCGGAGTCCGCCGTTCGCCGTGTGGAGAGACAGGGCCCGATGAAATTCGTCGCGACCCTCGGCGACGCGGTCGAGACCGTCGACGTCACGGGCGCGCGCGGGCGCTACCGGGTCACGCTCGGCGACGAGGTCTGGGAGGTCGACGCGCGGCTCACCGCGCAGGGCATCTACTCCCTGCTGATCGCCGGCGTTTCCTACGTCGCCGACGTCACCGACCACGACGGCTCGTGCGCCGTGGACGTGGGGGACGAGACCTACGTGATCCGGGTCGAGGAGCAGACCCGGTACATCATCCGCACCAAGGCGGGCACGGTCCGCGGGCGCGCGCACCAGACGCTGGTGGCGCCGCTCCCCGGCAAGATCACCCACGTGGCCGTCACCGCCGGCGACGCGGTCAACGCGGGGGACCCGCTCCTCGTGATCGAGGCGATGAAGATGGAGAACGAGCTGCGCGCGAGCGCGCCGGGCACCGTCGCGGAGGTGCACGTCCAGGCCGGGCAGACCGTGAACGCCGGCGACGTCCTGGTCGTCATCGACTAGAATGGGCACACCCATGACCGAGACGGTGATCGAGTTCAAGCGCGCCACCAAGTGGTTCGGCAAGCTCCAGGTCCTCCGCGAGATCACCCTGGCGGTCCGCGCGGGCGAGGTCGTCGTCGTGTGCGGCCCGTCGGGCTCCGGCAAGAGTACGCTGATCCGCTGCGTGAATGCGCTCGAGCCGATCCAGGAGGGCGAGCTGATCGTCCTCGGCGAGTCGCTCACGCGGCCCGGCGTCAACCTCTCGGCCCTCCGGACCCGGGTCGGCATGGTCTTCCAGTCGTTCAACCTCTTCCCGCACATGACCGTCCTCCAGAACATCATGCTGGCGCCGATCA
The DNA here is from genome assembly GCA_003220595.1 of Candidatus Rokuibacteriota bacterium. Lineage (GTDB taxonomy): Bacteria > Methylomirabilota > Methylomirabilia > Rokubacteriales > CSP1-6 > AR19. The sequence goes on from QHSZ01000011.1 coordinate 22,189, forward strand.
AGGTCCGGGGGCTCGCCCCCGCCGAGGCCGAGAAGACGGCGCGCGCGCTGCTCGAGCGCGTGCGCATCCCCGACAAGGCGGGCGTCTACCCGGCGAACCTCTCGGGGGGCCAGCAGCAGCGGGTCGCGATCGCACGGGCGCTCGCGATGCAGCCGAAGATCATGCTGTTCGACGAGCCCACGTCGGCGCTCGACCCGGAGATGATCAACGAGGTGCTCGACGTCATGACCGACCTCGCCAAGGAGGGCATGACGATGATGTGCGTCACCCACGAGATGGGATTCGCGCGGCGGGTCGCCCACCGCGTCGTCTTCATGGACGCGGGGCAGGTGGTCGAGGAGGCGGCGCCCGAGGCGTTCTTCGCCGCCGCGAAATCGGACCGCGCCAGGGAATTCCTGTCGAAGATTCTCACCCATTGACCGGAGGCCACTGATGAAGCGTCTGCTCACCCTCGTTCTCGCGTTTGCGCTCGGGCTCGCCGCGGCGGCGCCCGCGCACGCCGAAGGCACGCTCGACAAGATCAACCAGAGCGGCGTGCTGGTGATCGGCACCCGCACGGCGTCACCGCCCTTCGCCTACGTCAACAAGAGCAACGAGTGGGTCGGCTTCACGATCGACCTCGTCGAGCAGGGCGTGCTGCCGTCCCTGTCGAAGAAGCTCGGCAAGCCGATCAAGCTCGAGAAGAAGGAGTCGACGCCGCCCACGCGGATCCCGCTCCTGACGTCGAACGCGGTGGACCTGATCGCGGGGACGATGACCGACACGCGCGCGCGCCGCGACTCGGTGGACTTCAGCATCACGTTCTTCGTCACCGGCGCCCAGTTCCTGGTCAAGAGGACCAGCCCCATCAAGGGCATCGAATCCATCGCCAACCGGCGCGTCGCCGCCCAGCAGGGCTCGACCAACGCGAAGATCATCCGGGAGCGCGTGCCGACCGCGAAGCTGCAGGAGTTCCCGGACCAGCCGGCGGCCTTCCAGGCCCTGACGCAGGGCCAGGTGGACGCCTACACGAACGACGGGATCCAGCTCTATGGGCTCCGGGCCAAGGCGCCCAAGCCGGACGACTGGAAGGTGGTCGGCGACTTCTTCTCCTACGAACCCTACGGCATGGCCATGCGGAAGAATGACTCCGAGTTCCGCGCCGCCGTCAACAACGGCCTCATGGAGCTGATCGAGTCGGGCAAGTACCTCGAGCTCTACGACAAGTGGTTCGGGCCGAAGAGCGAGACGCCCTACCCGCTCACGCCCGAGAACCGGCGCTTCCTGATCATGCAGGTGGTTCCGAAGTAGCGTCGACGGTGGCGTGAGCTACAAGTTCGACTGGAGCGTGCTCTGGAGCGGCGAGTCCGGCGGCTGGCTGCTCCAGGGCCTCGCCACCACCCTCGAGCTGTCGGTGCTCGCCTGGGTGCTGGCCGCCGCGCTCGGGATCGTCTCGGGCGCGATGCGCACGGTGCCGTGGCGGCTGCTCCGCGGGCTCGCGACGTTCTACGTCGAGTTCTTCCGTAACGTCCCGCTGCTCGTCTGGATGTTCTTCTGGTACTTCGGCGTACCGCCGCTCCTGCCCGAGGCCGTCCGCGAGTGGCTCTTCGACCACGGCCTTCCGTTCTGGGCCGGGATGTTCGCGCTCGGCGTCTATCACGGCGCGCGCATGTCGGAGGTCATCCGCTCGGGCATCCAGTCCATCCCGCGGACCCAGTTCGAGGCCTCGCTGGCGATGGGGCTCACGACGTTCCAGGCGTACCGCGTCGTGATCATCCCGATCGCGCTCCGCCTCATCGTGCCGCCGGCGACCAGCGAGTCGCTGAATCTCCTCAAGAACTCGTCGGTGGCGCTGACGATCAGCGTCGCCGAGCTGACCTTCCAGACGCGTCAGATCGAGACGTATACCGCGAAGGCCATCGAGGCGTTCACCGCGGGCACGCTCATCTATCTGGTCCTGTGCGTGGGGATCGCCATCGTCATGACGCGTGTCGAGCGGCGCTTTGCGATCCCCGGCCTCATCGCGCGGGGCGGCTAGTCGGTGCTCGACCTCTCGGTCCTCGTCAACAACTTCACGTTCCTGATCGTCCAGGGGCTCCTCGGCCTCGGCGGCTTCACGGGCGGCACCCTGCGCCTGGCGGTCCCGGCGATCGTGCTGGGCTTCGTCTTCGGCATCTTCGTCGGGCTCGCGCGTCTGGCGCGCGCGCGAGCCATCAGCCTGCCGGCGACGCTCTACGTCGAGTTCTTCCGCGGCGTGCCGCTCGTCATGGTGATCTTCTGGATCTGGTTCATCGTCCCGCAGCTCCTCCGCGTGCCGATTCCCGAGTACGGCGTCGCGCTCACGGCCTTCGTGATCTTCGAGGCGGCCTACTTCGGCGAGATCGTCCGCGCGGGGATCCAGTCGGTGCCGCGCGGGCAGGTCGAGGCCGCGACGGCGCTCGGCCTCACGCGAGCGCAGACGATGCGGTTCGTGGTGCTGCCGCAGGCGATCCGCAACATGGTCCCCTCGCTCGTCACGCAGATGATCGTCCTCTTCAAGGACACCTCGCTCGCCTCGATCATCGGCTACGTGGACCTCACGAAGGCGGCGCAGATCGTCAACAACCGCGAGATCCGGCCCTTCGAGCTCTACCTGTTCATCGCCGTCGTGTACTGGGTGTGCACGTACTCGATGTCGCAGGTGGCCCGGCGCTTCGAGCGGCGGCCCGCCTGACGGGTCGCCCCGGGGCCTGTGCTCGAGCTCGCGCTCCAGACGCTCGTCGCGCTCGCGGCCGTCGTCGCCTGGGCCGCGTACGTCCTGGGCTGGTTCCGCCTCCGCGCCGGCGGCTACACGGCACCGCGGTGGCGCCTCCTCCTCTACGGGCTCGGGCTCACGTCGCTCGTGGCGGCGCTGCTCCCGCCCCTCGAGCACCTCGCGTCGGAGCGGTTCTCGGCCCACATGGGCCAGCACCTGCTCCTCACGCAGGTGGCGGCGCCGCTGCTGGTCCTGGGCAACCCGCTGCCGCTCGTCCTCTGGGGCCTGCCGCGCCGCGTGCGGCGGCCGCTCGCGGCCACGCTGAGGCGGGGGGCGCCCGTCCGGGCGGCGCTCGCGGCGCTCACGTTCCTGCCGGTGGCCGGCGTCCTCCACATCGCCGCCGTCTGGGTCTGGCATCTGCCCGCCCTGTACGACGCGGCCGCCGAGCACGAGCTCGTCCACGTCCTCGAGCACGCCGCGTTCCTCGGGACGGCGATCCTCTTCTGGTGGCCGATCGTCCTGCCGGCGCCGCGGCTCCGCCCGGGGCCCCATCCGGGCTTCCAGATCCTGTACCTGCTGCTCGCGACCGCGCAGAGCACGGCGCTCGGGATGGCGCTGGCGGTGCCGGAGCGCCCGTTCTATCCGTACTACATCAGGCGCGCGGCGGAGCTCGGGATCGGCACATGTACCTGCTCCCGATCCTGGTGATCCTCTGGGGCCTCGCGCGCGACCGCGAGGCGGCGGCGTAAGGGCAGGCACCGTGCGCGCTCAGTCGCCGGTCAGGCGCAGGACCGCGTCGTGCTTGCGGACGCGCTCGCGGACCTTCAGCGCGACCGCGCTGCCGCGCTCCGCCAGCTGCACCGGCCGGTGCTCGACCTGGAGCGACTCGACCGTCTGCAGCAGGTCGGTCGTGTGGCCGCGGATCCGGATGCGGTCGCCGACCCGGAGCGGCCCGTCGGCCAGCGCGACCCCGGCGACGCCGATCCTCGCGTAGTAGTCGGTGACGGTCCCGACCTTCTCTTCCGTCGCCACGCGTCGCTCGCGCCGCCCCTTGGCCTACTTGATCGCGCCCGCGGTGAGACCGGAGACGTAGTAGTCGAGGAAGAAGACGTAGAGGATCACGATCGGGACCGAGCCGAGGACGGCGCCCGCCATGAGCGAGCCCCAGAAGTAGATGTCGCCGCGGATCAGCTCGGTCGTGACCCCCACGCTCGCCGTGATCTGCTCCGAGGACGAGGTGAAGGTGAGCGCGTAGATGAACTCGTTCCAGGAGAGCGTGAAGGCGAAGAGCGCCGCGCAGACGAGCCCAGGCACGGCCATCGGCAGCACGATGCGCCAGAGCGCCTGGATACGCGTGGCCCCGTCCACCATGGCGCACTCCTCGACCTCCTTCGGCACCGTGCGGAAGTAGCCGATCAGCAGCCACGTGCAGAACGGGACGAGGAACGTGGGGTACGTCAGGACGAGCGCCCACTTCGAGTCGGACAGGCCGAGCCACTGGACGACCTGCGCCAGCGGCAGGAAGAGGAGCGAGGTCGGCACCAGGTAGGTGATGAAGATGCCGGTGCCCAAGCTCGCCACGCCGAAGAACTTGAGCCGCGCCAGCGCGTAGGCGGCGATGGTGCCGATGACCACGGAGATCCCCGTGGCGAGAAACGTCACCATCAGGCTGTTCTTCGTCCACGTGAGGAACTCGGTGTCCCAGAGCAGCTTCGCGTAGTGCTCGAGCGTCGGCCCCTGCGTGATGACGAG
>QHSZ01000229.1 GCA_003220595.1 Candidatus Rokuibacteriota bacterium
GAGGGCCGCGCCCTCGGCGAGACCAGCACGCTCGCCGACCCGACAGTCGTCGCGACGCTCAAGAAGGCGTACGAGGAGTAGGCGTGCCCGTGACGGTGTGGATCCCGGCGCAGCTCCGCCCGGTGACCGGCGGCAAGATCGAGGTGCAGGCCGCTGGCGACACCGTGGACGACGTGCTCCTCGACCTGGAGCGTCAGTTCCCCGGGCTCAAGGAGCGACTCCTGGACGAGCGGGGAGAGGTCCGAGGCTTTCTGAGCGTCTGCGTCAACGACGAGGACATCCGGTTCCTCCAAGCGGGGAAGACGCCGATCAGGGAAGGCGACGAGCTCTCGATCATCCCCGCCGTGGCGGGAGGCTGACGGAGCCCGAGAGGCGCCGTCGCAGGAGGGCGCCCCGCCGGCCGCCCAGCACCAGAGGGGGGCGGCCGAATCGCTTCCGCAGGCGGTTGATCGCGTGCAGAATTCGTCGACGGCCGACGATCCTCCGCTCGAATCGACGCTTGCCCGGGACATCGAGCAGCATGAGTCCGATCAGGATCGTCAGCATGCCCTGACCCGGCACGCCGGGAAGCATGAGGACGATGCCCGCCACGACCAGAATGACGCCCAGGACGTTCTTGCCGATCCGCGCCGTGAGGCGGAGCGCGGGATGGCGGTCCACCCAGAAGTCCCGCGAATGGAAATCTTGAAAGTACGTGACGGGCAGCTTGACCAGCAGGACGCTCACCACGAGCAGGCTCCCCACGAGGGTGGCCAGGAAGAGTGAGGCGCCGAAGACCACGCCAACCCCAGGTCAGATCCTTGGTGACCCACTCGACGATGGGGTCGATCATCCCATGCTCGGCCGGTGACGCGCTCCGCGCTGGCTCAGAGCAGGGTCCCGTGGAGGATCAGGTAGGCGACGCCGAAGTAGATGATCAGCCCCGTGACGTCGACGAGGGTCGCCACGAATGGCGCCGACGCGCTGGCCGGATCGAAGCCGAGCCGTCGGAGCGCGAAGGGGAGCATCGAGCCGACGAGCGAGCCGAACGCGACGACGCCGACGAGCGCGGCGCCGATGGTCGCCGCCACCAGGCCCCAGTGGGCGCCATAGTCGAAGAGGCCGAGCAGCTGCCAGGCGGTGATGCGAAGCATACCGACCGCGCCCAGGATACTGCCGAGGACGAGCCCGGCCGGGAGCTCGCGCGCCGCCACGCGCCACCAGTCGCGCACCCGCACCTCGTGCAGCGCCAGCGCGCGGATGATCAGCGATGTCGCCTGCGAGCCCGAGTTGCCGCCCGAGCTCATGATGAGCGGGATGAAGAGGCTGAGGACGAGCGCTCGGCTCAGCGCCGCTTCGAAGTGCTGCATCGCCGTCGCCGTCAGCATCTCACCGAGGAACAAGGCACAGAGCCACCCCGCCCGCTTGCGGATCATCGTCGAAAGGGCCGTGGTCGGGTAGGGCTGATCCAGCGTCCCGAGGCCGCCGAGCTTGTGGAGGTCTTCGGTCTGCTCCTGGGCCAGCGCGTCCATCACGTCGTCGACCGTCGTCGTGCCGACGAGCCGCTGGTCGTCGTCGACCACCGGGACGGCGAGGAGGTTGTACTTCCCCAGCAGGCGGGCCACCTCCTCGCGGTCGGTCGTCGGCTTCACGGCCACGAGATGTCGATGCTCACCCACGCCGGTGATCGGTGTGCCCGGTTCGGCGGAGACGAGCTCGCGGAGCGACAAGACGCGGACCAGGCGCTGGTCGGGACCGACGACGTAGATGGCGTAGACCGGCTTGCGGCTCGGGCCGGTCCGGCGGATGTGCTCCAGCGCCTGGCCGGCCGTCCAGTCGGGCGGGACACGGGCGTAGTCCGTGGTCATCATGCCGCCCGCGGTGTCGCGCGGGTAGAGCAGGAGCTCGTTCAGCGTGGTCCGCGCGGACGGGTCGAGCAGCGCCAGCAGGCGGGAGCGCTCGCCGGGCGGTAGCTCCCTGAAGAGGTCGGCCTGTTGATCCGGCGACATCGCTCGGATGAGAGGCCCGGCCTCTGCGGCGGGGCGGTCCTGGAAGATCTCGGGGCGCCGGTCGAGCTCCGGCTGCTCCAGCACGCGGACCGCGAGACCGAAGGGAAGCGACGCCAGTGCCCGGCCCGCCACGCGAGGCTCGAGGAGGTTCAGCGCCTCCGCGATGTCCACCGGGTGTGCCTGCGCGAGGTCGTCGGGCGCCCCCAGATGACGCAACCGATCGAGCAGCGCAGCCTGCGCACTGATTTCAGTCTGGGACATGGCTCCTCCAGCGAGCGGGTCTCGTCGGAGTGTGCACCACGCTCGCCGGTCTTGTGAAGCGTTTCCCATTCGTGGCGGCGAGCGTGCAGACGGTCTATTGACATCGCGAGAGGCGTGATGCTTCATAAGGGCCGGCCGTTTCTGGGGAGCTCTCGTTCTTCACACCGGAGGGGAGAAGCGATGACTTCAAAGCGCGCGTGGTCGGGGGGAGCGGTCTCGACGCTGCTGGTCCTTCTGTTCCTAGGTCTGGCGCCGGCCGGGGCCCAGAACGCCGGCTCGACGCGGCTCCATAACGTCGACGCGAACGATTGGCCGATGTACCACCGGACGTACGACTCGCACCGCTTCAGCCCTCTGGCGCAGATCAACAAGTCGAACGTCAAGGACCTGAGCGTCGCGTGGGTCCACCAGCCGGGCGCGGTCGTTCAGGGGCTGGAGTCGACGCCGTTGGTCGTGGACGGGGTCCTCTACTACATCGGTTCCTACAACCGCGTGTTCGCCCTCGACGGCGCCACCGGACGCGAGATCTGGCACTACTTCGCGAAGCTCGACCCGGTCGTCAACACGCTCTTCTTCCAGCCCTACAACCGTGGCGTGGCGGTCGGGCACGGCAAGGTGATCTTCGGCACCCTCGACGGCCGCGTCATCGCCCTCGACATGAAGACGGGCAAGGAGCTGTGGGCGGTCACGGTGCTCAACACCAAGAAGTGCAGCTGCAACTTCACCGGGGCGCCCCTGATCGTCAGGGACAAGGTCATCCTGGGCCAGACCTCGGGCGAACTGCCCATCCAGGGCAAGATCTTCGCCCTGAAGGTCGCGAACGGCGAGAAGGCGTGGGAGTTCAACACGATCAAGAACGATCAGAAGAGCTGGGGCGGCGACTCTGGGAAGTTCGGGGGCGGCGGCGGCTGGATGACGGGCTCCTATGACCCAGCACTGAACCTCGTCTACTGGGGCACGGCCAACCCGGCGCCGGACTACGACTGGGGCCAGGCGCGCCCGGGCGACAACCTCTACACGTCGTCCGTCCTGGCGCTCAATCCGGACAACGGCGATCTCAAGTGGTACTTCCAGGAGGTTCCGCACGACGACTGGGACTACGACGCCGGACTCGGCGAGAGCCTGGTCCTCGACCGCGACGGCAAGAAGTTGCTGGTCCACCAGAACAAGAGCGGCTTCGTGTTCGTGTACGACCGGACCAACGGCAAGATCCAGAACGTGTGGCCGATGAACCACGTGTACAACTGGGTGCAGCGCGTCGACCCGAAGACGGGCGAGCTCATCGGTCGCAATCCGCCACGCCTCGGCAAGCCGGCCTTCATCTGCCCCTGGATCGCCGGCGGACGCAGCTGGAACTCCGGCTCGTACAGCCCCAAGACGGGCCTCTGGTACAACACCGCCATGGAGGTGTGCGAGGAGGTCACCGTCGAGAAGCAAACGCCGGTGACTGAGCCCGCCGCCGGGCTCTTCTTCGGGGGCGATCAGGTGGCGAAGCACCCGCCAGGCGGTGAGGCGTACGGACACCTGGATGCGCGCGATCCCGTGACCGGCGAGCGCAAGTGGAGCGTCAACTTCAAGTACCCGCCGATCGGGAGCGTCCTCTCGACCGCCGGCGGGCTGGTCGTCCACGGGGATGTCGAAGGCGTGGTTCGCGCGTACGATGCAGAGAGTGGTGAAGAGCTGTGGCACTTCCGGACCGGCTCCGGGCACCGTGGCGGGCCGATCAGCTACTCCGTCAACGGCAAGCAGTACATTGCCGTCCCCAGCGGCCTCGGGTCGCTCGTCCTCGGCCTCTACCCGGCGCTCTGGCCGGAGGTGGCCGACTTTCCGCCCGGAGGCGCGCTGTTCGTCTTCACGCTGAAGTAAGAACGCTGCGAGACGCGGTGTGAGGGGCATGATCGGCCCCTCACACCCGGCCCGGCCGCGGGTGCCCGGTGCCAGGGGAGACAGGGCTGTCAGACTCGCGTGGCTCGTGCTCTTGCTCGCGACGAGCATGATGGCGCCGCCGGCCGCTGCCCAAGGCATGCGTCAGCCGCCGCCCCTGCCGACGGAGCCGCCGTTCAATCTGTCGGACCCGACCGTCGTCCAAGCGGGCCAGAGCCTGTTTCGGCAGACCTGCACCGGCTATTGTCACGGCGCCGAGGGTCGTCTCTCCCGCGCGCCCGCCCTGCGCGGCCGCGAGTTCGAGACGCGGTATCTCTACCAGCGCATCGCCTATGGCTTCCCCCCGATGCCCGCGTTCCAGACCCTGCTGACCCCCGAGGACATCTGGAAGCTCGTCGCGTACATCAAGTCGCTCCAGGGGGCCAAGGAGTGAGCGCGGGACGCCGGGCGATCCTCGTCACCGTCGGGGGCGCGGCCGCGCTGGCGCTGGCCGCGGGTGGTGCGAGCGGCGTGACGCTCGCGGCCCTCCGCGAGAACGGAACGCTGACGGTCTGCGCGCACCCCGACGCGCTGCCCTTCTCGGCGCAGGGGCAGGCGCAGCCTGGCTTCCAGCTCGAGATCGCCGAGGTCCTGACCAAGCGCCTCGGTGTCCGGCTCGACGTGCACTGGATCGTCTACACCCGGCACGCCCGGCGCGCGAGCTGCGATGCCGTCATGGGCGCGATCGTCCAGCCCGGCGCGCCCGCCGAGGGCAGGGGTGCGACGCGCCTAACCCGGTCGTACATGGGTAGCGGCTACCTCCTGGTCGCTCCCGGGGGCCGTACGGAGATCCATCGGCTCGAGGACGTGAAAGCCGGCAAGATCGGTGTGGAGCATACTTCCTGGCCCCACGTCGTCCTGAGCCAGCGCGCCATCCCGACCTCCTCGTACGGCAGTCAGCTCGATATCCTCGACGCGGTCGCGGGTGACGCCGTCGTCGCCGGCTTCGTCACGGGGCCCTACGTCGGCTGGTATCTCAAGCAGCACCCGGGCTCGGTGCGCGTCGTCGAGACGGTGAGCCCCGATCCCGACTTCCAGTGGAACGTCGCCGTGCGGCTGCTCAACACCGACCAGGCGCTCGTGGACGCGATGAATCAGCTGATCGACGAGCTCGTCTCCGCCGGCACGATCCCGAAGATCCTCGAGAGCTACGGCGTCCGTTACGTCGTCCCCCAGCCCGAGCCCCAACGACGCCCTCAGTGAGGGCGCTCGCGGTTGTCGTCCTTGCCGTGCCGCTCGCGTGCCAGGCGACGGCGACATCCCAGCCGCGGGCTCGGCCGATCCTCCTGATGGTGACGTACTCGGGCGCCTACCAGCACGAGGTCGTTCGGCGGGAGCCGCCGGACCGTCCCTCCATCGCCGAGCGCACCGTCGTGGAGCTTGGCCAGCGCTCCGGCGCGTTCGACGTCAGCCGGCTCTGCACGAGCGACGAGCTCGCGCGCCTCACCGTTGAGGCGCTGGCCGGGAGTCGGGCCGTCCTCTTCTTTACGACGGGCAGCCTCCCGCTCCGGCCGGATGTTCGGCGCGCGCTGTTCGACTTCGTCAAGCGGG
>QHSZ01000230.1 GCA_003220595.1 Candidatus Rokuibacteriota bacterium
GCTGTTCGGTCGTCGCGGTCGCCGTGCCGAGAACCTTGCCCTGGGCATCGAGGACCTTCTACACCGCGACCCTGTGGTATCGAGACGGAGGTCGCAGACTCTGGCGCTCGATCCTGGCCAGCGGCCTCTGGACGAGGAGTCTTGGGCAGGTGCGAGCGTGGGCCTTGAGCGATCCTCCGAGGTCGGCGCCGCAACTCCGGCACAGGAAGAACTTCGCGAGATCGGCGTCCAGTTGCTCGGGTCTGTAGCCCTCGCGGCAGGATTCACAGAACGCGACGGCGTGGTCTCCGCACAGCTCGAAGAGCAAGGGCCTGAGTCGGACGAGTAACAACATGGGATGACGCATTCATAGTGGCGGCGCGCGAGCCTGTCAAGGACCTCCGGAGGAAAGTTCGGTGGACGCCGGTGGATGCCCGTGGACAACCCGATCCGGCGCTTGACGACCGGAGCCTCGAGCCCCACTATGCGGCGCACACTCGACCAAACAGCCGGTGGAGGCTACGTTGCCCCACGACCCGCTCGCCCGACCACCGTTCGTGAGAGTCGCCGAGGTCTCCGAAATCCGCCCGGGGACCTCGAAGCTCGTCGTGGGCCCCTTCGACAAGCCGATGGCTCTCTTCAACGTGAACGGCCAGATCTTCGCGATCAACGCCGTCTGCCCGCACCGAGGCGGGCCCCTCGCCGCCGGAACGCTCACAGGCTCGGTCGTCGGGTGTCCGTGGCACGGCTGGACCTTCGACGTCACGACTGGCCAACCCGACCATCCCGGCGGTCATTCGGTCGCCGCATACGACGTGAAAGTCGAAGGCGGCGTCGTCTACGTGGGCTGGCTCACGCGATGACCCGGAGCCCGTGGGCCCGCGAGTACGCGCGGACGCCGAACGAATACATCTGGGGCCTGGCGCCCTCGGACTTCGCCCGCGCGGTGCGCGCGCTCCTCTCGCCCGGGGCACGCGTCCTGGAGCTCGGCTGCGGCGAGGGACGCGACAGCGTGTACTTCGCGGCCTGCGGATGCGACGTCACGGGCGTGGACGTCTCGGCGGCCGGGCTCCACAAGGCGCAACGCCTCGCGCGCGCCCACGGCGTCAAGGTCCACTGGGTGCATGGCGACGCGGCCCACGACCTTCCCGCCGGGCCGTTCGACCTCGTCTACTCGTGCGGCGCCATCCACTACGTCCCCCGACGCCAGCGCGTCCTGCTCTTCCCCCGACTGAAGGCGCTCACGCGCCGCGGCGGTTACCACGTCCACGTCGTCTTCACCGACCGCCGCGTCTATGTCGAGAAGGGCGAGCGCATCGACTACTTCACCGAGAGCGAGCTCCGCCGTGCGTACGCCGACTGGCTGGTTCTCCGCTTCGAGGCGATGCTGATCAGTTGTGCCCAGGACGGCATCCCGCATCGTCATGGCGCGGGACTGTTCATCACGAGGGCGCTTCGGCCTTCCCGCTCGCCTTGATCCGCGCCGCCGACGGCGGCATTACGCGGCGGAAGTCTCCGTGAAGGCTCCCGCCGGGCAGGACGTCTCGCGTACCGGCTGTGGCAGATCACGTACGAAGCACCGGACACTGCCGAGATGCTCGTAGCGCTCGACGTGCGTCGTCAGCTTCGCCCGGGCCCGATCGATGCCGAGCCAGGCGAGCGCCGCTTCGGTGAGCAGCAGGTACGCCCGTCCCCGCTCGAGGCCGTTCTTCAGCAGCCGATGCGCGATGATGACGTCGACGCCCGCCACCTGGCCGCGGTCGCCGACCCGCTGCCGCAGGAAGCGACCATGGTGGGCGACGATCTTGAGATTCAGGTGTGAGACGTTCCGGCACGCGGCGCAGGAGCACGAATCGTCCACCTCCATCTGCCGCTGGCGATTCTTGAAGGCGACGAAGGCGCCGTCCAGGACGTCGAGCAGCCGCGCCGGCGGCACGACCGCACCCTCCGGACCCAGGGCGAAGATCGCGTCGCCCTCCACCTCCTGGATCTCCAGAGGCGGCGACAGCCTCCGCATGACGGCCTCGAGGAGGTCGGCGATGAGCTGAGGCCCGTGCTCGAGCTCGGTCGCCGTGACGAACTCCGTGAACCCGGTGATGTCAGCCAGTACCAGGACGCCAGCTTGCGTATAGCTTTTCATACTCCTGAGACCCCGGGACCGGCGCAATGTGAAAGGCCCTCATGTCGACGATCCTCAGAACCGGACGCCGACGGTGAATCCTGGCATGACGTGGGCGTGATGGCTGGTAGGGCCCGGATCGAGATCCGTCAGGTTGAGAAGGAACGTCCCGGTGACGCTGACCCTCGGCGTCAGCGCGTAGTCCGCGGTGGCGCCCAGGGGGATCAGGAAGGAGGTGTCATCCTGCCGAAAGCTGGCGTGCATGAACCCGATACCACCCTGCACGGCGACCTTGAGGCGATTTTGCGTGTTGGGAATGAGGATCCAGTATTTCGCCTGGCCGGACAGGCCCACCTGGAAGAGGTCGCCGGTGAACCCGAGCTGCAGCAACGGGCCCACCGAGAAGCTGGGCACGAGAAACGCGTCGGCGTACCCATCGAGTGCGAACGCGGTGCCGTCCGGGGTGCCGCTCAGAAATCCGACGCCGGCACCGAACGACAGCGAGCCTGGCTTGTCGTCCAGGGCCTCGACCGAGCTCACCGATGCAGCCAGGGCAAGCGCGGCGACGAGACCAGCCAGCACCCAGACCCTGATTCCCTCCCGCCTCATGGTCTCTCCTTCAATGTCCTTCATGCGAACGACTATATCCTTGATCCGCTCGATGGCGTCGAGAATCTGGGCGATCCTTCCGCAGGCCCTCGGCTCGTGCACCTCGTCGGCCAACAGATGGCCATCTCCCATGACGACGGCCAGCGGATTGTTGATCTCGTGCGCGACGCGCTCCAGGGCACGATGATCGAGATCGGCCGCCCGGTCACTTCGGGCGCGGAGTATCCGTAGACATCACCTTCCGCATCTCTGCCTCGACGTCGGCCCGAAGATCCGGGCTCAGCGAACCACCTCCGGCCGCGAACACGTTCAGCTCGTTCGTTGCTCGCGCTCCTGTGCGGGCGTCGAGCCGCACTTGAATGTTCGCGCGCTGCGAGAAGTGCGCTTTGAGTCGGTCGTGAAGCTCGGGGTGATCGTGAGGGACGATGATGAGGCAGCTCGCCCCTTCCGGCATCCGACCCTCACCACCCCTGCGGGCCGCCGGCAGCCAGGAGGGCGATGAGATCGCCGGCGCCGAGGAGCCCCACCAGCCGGCCGTCCTCCACCACCGGCAAGACCCCGACGCTCTCGTCGCGCAGGAGGCCGGCCGCCTCGGCCAGCGGCGTGTCCGGGGCGACCACCGGTGGGTCGAGACGCATGACGGCCGACACGGGAATCGTGGTCAGGTGATAGGTGATCTCGCCCACCGTCAGCGTCGTGGCGGGCGAGGGCCGCGCCGCGGCGAGGTCGCCAGCACCGACGAGCCCGAGCAGCCGTCCGTTCTGCACCACAGGGACCCAGGGAAGGCCGTAGGCCGTCATGGCCTCACCGGCGTCGGCGAGACTCGCGGCGGGCGGCAGGCTGACGGCCACCGACCGCATGTACTCAGCGACCCGCATGGTCCGTCCGCCCCGCCGGGACCGCGAGCACCGGGCACGGCGCTTCGTGGGCGATGGCCCGCGCGGTGGTGGCGTCGGCGATGATGAGATCGACGGCGTCACGCTCGGCCTTGGCGACCACCTCGGCGGCCTCGTCGCCCTCGGTCACGGCCACGGTCGCCTCGAGCTCCTCGGGCACGGAGGCGGCGAGCCACTGCAGCGCGTGGGCGCGGCGCTGCTCCAGGACCTCCTGACGCAGCTCGAAGCCCAGCCCCCGGCGCAACGGTGGCATCACATGGAGCAGGATGACTCGCGCCCGGTGACGGCGCGCGAGGGCGAGCGTGGCGGACAGCGCGGGCGCGGCACCGTCGCCGACCCCCACTGCGGCCAGCACCCGGCCGAGACGCGGCGGCCACCGTCGTTCGAGCTCCCGCGCCAGGACCGTGAGGAGCTCGTGGATGCCGAGGAGCCCCACCACCTCGCCGTCATCCACCACCGGTATGGCCTCGACCTCCCCGCCACTCAGGATCCGCACGGCCTCCTGCATGGAGGCGTCGGGCGTCAGGGTGACGACCTCGCGCCGCATCACATCTGCCACGCGAAGCCGGCCGGGGGCCGACACCCACTCGTAACGCGCCAGCGCCGGGACCGTGGACGGCTGGACCCGGAGCAGATCGCGCCGGTGCACCATCCCCACCAGCCGTCGGCCCTCGACGACCGGGAGCCCCATCGTCCCGGCGTTCGCCATCAGCGTCCCGGCCTGCTCCACCTCGGTGCTCGGCTCCACCGTGGGAACCGGGCTCTTCATCGCGATCTTGATCTTCATGTGTCTCATCACACCACCCTTTGGCCGTGGCGCCGGACGGCCAGCACCGGCACCGTCGCGCCCCGGAGAATTTTGTGCTCCATGCGCCCCGCGCGCCACCTTCGCCAACCCCGGTCCTCCCGCACGGCGAGGACGATCAGACTGGCTCTCAGCTCGGCGGCGGCGCGGAGGACCGTGGCGCCGGGCTCGCCGAAGAGCACGTCCGTCGTCACGCGAAAACCTTCGTCCTTGAGCCGCGCCGCCACCTGGCGCAGGCTGGCGAGCGTCTGGGCTCGGACGGTCTCCTCGGCCTGGTGTGCGTACGCCACCCGGTGCTCACCCGCCATCACGCCGTCGAGCGGGGGCCGCACGCTGAGGAGATGGAGGTCAGCCGGCGGGCCGCCGAGCACGCGCCGTAGCCAGCGCAGCAGGCGCTGGTCGCCGTCCAGGTCGAGCACCACGAGAACGCACTGATTCATGGTCGCGGCCCAAGGCCGACCCGCGTGGGCGAAGCCTGTGCCGTCTTCGACTCTAGTGTGGGGGTGTTGCGGGTCTGTGACGGAGGCCTGACGGTCCTGCAGCACGTGCAGCATGACGTCCTCCCCTCGCGATGCGTCGCGCAGCGCTAAGTGATTTCCCTGACGTGTCGCTTCGGGAGTTTCAGGTAGCGCCCGCTCCTCATCGGATCTTTTCGCGCGACGATGGTCGATGCTCATGGCAACCGGCGCCAGGCATGCGCGCTTCGTGCCATGGATTCAAGAGGCCAACGGGGCGGCGGGTTACAGCACGTGGCGCTGCGTCGAACGCTGCGCGGGTGTTGGAATGCGGAACACCGCTGTCAGGCATTCTGGCATACCGTCACGATGCGATCGCGTCGAGTGTCAGGTTCCCGAGTTCGCTCACGGTCGTGCAATGTGCTACTGGTGCACACGGCCGAAGCGACAGGGAACGAGAGCCGGTTCTGGCTCCTACGGCTTGATCACGTCCACTCCGATGAGGACCACCTTTGCCGTGCCATGGTTTTCCGCCCAATGCTCGACATCCCGCGATTCGGTGATGAAGCCTCCGGGCCCTACCGTCTTCGCCTGACCGCCTTTACGCAGCTCGGTCAGCTGGCCCTGCAGGATGTAGGCAAACGCGGGGCGGTCCTTGTGGCTATGGAAGGCCGCGACCCCGCCCGGCTCGAAGGTGATCGTGCGTAGCCGGAGCTGATGGCCGGCGAAATCGGGCCCGAGATCGATCGTGCTCTCGATTTTCGCGTCGAGTCCTTTGTTGTCCGTTGGCGGGCTCTGCTGGCCCACAGCGGAACCTAGACCGAAGCCCGCGGCCAGCGCGCACACGCCGAGGAGACACACAAACCACTTGGATCGCACCATGGCGGTTCCTCCCGCGAGAGAGATTGGACGCCGCGACCCTATAACCGGAGCGCTCGTCAGTCAAGGGACATATGGGACTCGTGGAACCCTCCGCGGGCGCGAGACCGCTCCTTGACTGCTCGCCACCCAGCAGAGCATGATGCTGCCCGCGCGCGGGCGATCGCCGGGGCCGACGGGTGTGCGCGCCCCACGTCTCCGCGCGATAGAGGGAACAATCTCGGGACACGATCAAACAGGGAGGAAGCAATGAACAAGTTCTGGGCGTCACTCGCGCTGGCCGGGGCGGGATGCTTGGCCACCGAGACGGCGCAGGCCGAGCCGGTCAAGATCGCCATTATCGAATCGCTGTCCGGCGGGCAGGCCGCCGTCGGCAAGATGTTCCTGACCGCGATCAACTATGGCCTGATCAAGCTCAACGACGAAAAGGTCTGGCCCGACGGCATCAAAGTCCTGGAGTACGACAATCAGGGCGGTCCCTCCGAAGCCGCCGACAAGGTGAAGGCCGCCATCAATGATGGCGCGCATATCATCGTTCAAGGCGCCTCGTCCGCCATCGGTGGCCAGATCACCGACGACGTACGCAAGCACAATGTGCGCAACCCCGGCAAGGAGATCATGTACTTCAACGTCGGTGCCGAGGCGATGGAGTTCACCGGCTCCCGGTGTCACTTCTATCACTTCCGCTGGAACGGCAATGCCGAGATCCGGCTGCGCGCGATGCTGACGGCCATGAAGGATGCCAACGCCCTCGGCACCAAGGTCTACGTGATCGGGCAGAACTACAGCTGGGGCCACGACGTCGAGCGTCTGGTCAAGGAGTATGCGAAGTTCGGCGGCTACACCGTGGTCGGTGATGTGATCCACGACGTCAACAAGATCCAGGACTTCGCACCCTACGTCGCGAAGATCAAGGAGACCGCGCCGGATACGGTGATCACCGGCAATTGGAGCAGCGATCTTCTGTTGCTGATGAAGGCGGCGGGCGATTCCGGCCTCAAGGTGCGCTTCGCCACGTACTGGATGGATCAGCCCGGCAACGTGGCGAACGCTGGTGCGACGGCGATCGGACACTTCAATGTCTCGAGCTTCTATCCCGAGGCCAATGGAGACGCGACGGCGAAGTTCGCCGACGATTTCAAGGCCAAGATGGGGCAGTACCCGGTGTTCATCCAGGGACATACGGTGCACGGCATCTGGGGGCTCGGCGAGGCGCTGAAGAAGCTGAAGCCCGCCGACGGCAAGGTCAACGTCAAGCAGCTCGCCTTCGCCATGGAAACGGTCCGCTTCAACACCAGCATGGGTGAGGTCGCCATGCGCAAGGAGGATCACCAGGTGCTGCTGCCGTTGGTGGTCGCCACCGTGTCGAAGGACGCCAAATACAAAGTGGATGGCACCGATATGGGGTTCAAGCCGCTCCGTCTCATCTCGGGCAAAGAGGCCGCGAGTCCGGTGCAGGCAAGCTGCAAGATGGAACGCCCGACCTCCTGAGGCCAGCCCCGCCTCTCCGGCACGGCCCCAACACCATTTCCCGGAGCAGGGAGCGTGGAATTCCTGGTCGTCTCGGTGCTGAACGGCGTCATTCACGGCCTCCTGCTGTTCATGGTGTCCGCAGGCCTCACGCTGATTTTCGGCATGATGGGCGTGCTCAATTTCGCCCACGCCTGGTTCTACATGCTGGGCGCCTACGTCGGGTTTACGCTCAGCCGCAGTGTCGGCTTCTGGGCCGGCCTGCTCGCCGCTCCGCTCATCGCCGGTGGCTGTGGCGGGCTCGTCGAGCGCTACATGCTGCGCCGCGTGCACAAGTACGGTCACGCCCACGAGTTGCTGCTGACCTTCGGCCTGGCCTTCATCATCGAGGAGCTGATCAAGCTGTTCTATGGCGATTTCCCCGTGAACTACGCCATGCCGTCCTACATGAAGTTCGCGGCCTTCACCCTGTACGAGACGAACTATCCGTTCTATCGCCTGTTCATGGGCATCGTGGCCATCGTCATGTTCGCCGTGCTCTACGGGGTCCTGACCCGCACGAGAGTCGGCATCATCGTGCGGGCCGCGACCCACCGGCCGGCCATGGTCGAGGCGCTCGGCCACAATCTGCCGGTCGTCTTCATGAGCGTGTTCGCCGCCGGCGCGGGACTGGCA